>CAYULX010000020.1:0-32316 GCA_964445535.1 uncultured Eubacterium sp. | reverse complement strand
CCCCATCAAGCTTTCAAGAAGAAACCGTTCCCGTTATCATAAACGTGTCTCTCTGGAAGAACTTTACATAAACATGTGTTTTTTCTGCTTGCTCAAAAATCCGAATTTTCTATAAAGTAAAAAACTGCCATTCTGCTCTTCGCAAAACGACAGTTCATTCGCTGTTTATGATAATTGATGGGACATCCATCATCCTTTACTTTTTTACCGTGCGGTTGACTTTGTACGACTGCCAACAGACGTTACCTTTACAGTTAGCTCGAACCAGGCGCCCTCACGGCACACAAGAAGCACTCCTTAGTGCTGCTTCGTTCCCGACCTGACACGGTTCAGAGGTTCCTGTTGCGCGAGACCCAATTGTCAACACCACTTATAAAGGGCAGCTCCATCCACAGAACGTCCGGGGCCAACCATCACTCCTGCTCTAGCGGATTGCAGGTACAGGGCACCGCTACCTCCCCAGCTGCACGGTAAGTATCAGTATAAATGATTTTGAAATATCTGTCAATGGATAAAAATGTAAAAATCCTCTCCAGAAAAGATATTTCGTTTCTGTTTAAACCCGTGACGTGCGCAGTGCGTGTCGGACCAATATGATTCCGTCGGTCATTTATTCTTCTCCGGATTTTCCTTCAGATTCTTTCTTTTGTTGTTCCATCTTTTTTTCTTTTCTTTTTTTGCGAAGGATACGGAAAAATTCGGACAACATTTCTGAACATTCTTCTTCCAGAACCCCCCGGGTTACTTCCACCTGGTGATTAAACTCTTTCATCTGAAGAAGATTCAATATGGAACCTCCACATCCCGCCTTCGGATTCATGCTTCCGATGACAACCTTAGGAATCCTTGCCTGAACAATAGCTCCGGCACACATTTGGCAAGGTTCCAGGGTGATATACATGGTACAGTCTTCCAGACGCCAGTCCCCCGTTTTTTTACACGCCTTGCTCATGGCAAGCAACTCCGCATGAGCAAGAACTGTTTTATTTTTGTTACGCTTATTGTATCCTCTTGCGATAATCTTACCATCTCTGACAATGACACAGCCAATGGGTACATCGCCGATGGCCTCCGCCTTCCTGGCCTGGCGAATCGCTTCTTTCATAAACTTTTCATCTTCGGTATATTTTCTCATTCCTCGTCCGCTCTTCCTTTCTTATTTCCTTAAGCACTGGCGAACAGATTTCCGACCGGTTTCTGACACATCCGTCATATTCCGTTGCATTCTCTACTCCTGGAGCAGATGCAGCCAGTATCCAAACCCTCCGGTTTTAATTCGGTTTTCGGTCAGCGATAAAAATATCAGAATTGAAAATGTTATCCACAGGCTTTGCTTTTTTTTCGGTATCTATCCACATATTCTGCAATAAATCCTCTTTTTCGGTGGATAACTTCCTTTCTAATCTTGCTGCGCGGAAGGGCTGTCGGGAATAGTATCACAGATTATGACTCTCACTTATTCCATCAGCAGATCTGCCAGTCTGGCAAACTGCGCCAAATCCAGTTTTTCTCCCCGGATGGACGCCGGCAGTCCCATCTCTTCCAGTGCTTTCACCACCTTCTCTTTCGGTATCTGTAATTCACTGGAATTGTGCAGACCGTTCTGAAGCGTTTTTCTCCGCTGGTTAAAAGAAGCCCGGATGAGTTTGAACATGAATTTGTCGTCTTTCACTTCCACAGGTTTTTTCTCATGGCAAGTCAGACAGATGACCGCAGACCCTACCGCCGGACGAGGCATGAAACAGTTGGGCGGTACATTGGCCGCGATGTAAGGCTTTGCATAATACTGTACAGCCAAAGACAGAGCGCCGTAATCTTTGGAACCCGGTCCGGTCTGCATCCGGTCCGCCACCTCTTTTTGGACCATCACAGTGATAGATTCCAGAGGAACATCACTCTCAAATAATCCCATGATAATGGGCGTCGTAATGTAATACGGCAGGTTCGCCACCACTTTAATGGGCTTTCCCCCGTTTTTCTCCCGAGCCAATGCGGCAATATCCACTTTAAGAATATCGTCATTGATAACCGTTACATTGGAATATTCTGAGAGAGTGTCGGTAAGAATCGGTATGAGATTCTTGTCAATCTCCACGGCAGTCACTTCCCTGGCCGCCTCTGCCAGATACTGCGTCATGGTGCCAATACCCGGACCGATTTCCAACACGAAGTCTTCGGGACCAATTTCGGCAGCAGCGATAATCTTATTCAGCACATGGGTATCAATTAAGAAGTTCTGCCCGAACTTTTTCTGAAAATTAAATCCATATTTCTGAAGAACCGCAATCGTTTCCTGCGGATTTCCTAATGTCGCCATATATTGTTTTCTCCTTTATTATACTAACCTGTACAGACGACAGGCATTCTCATAAGTCACCTGTTCCACCTCTTCCGGTTCGATTCCCCGCAGAGACGCAATCTCCTCAATCACCAGCGGCAGATAGGCAGAACTGTTTCGTTTCCCCCGGTGGGGCATCGGCGCCAGATACGGACAGTCTGTCTCCACGACAATATGTTCCAGCGGAATTTCCGCCGCTACCTTTTTTAAAACTTTTGAGTTTTTAAAAGTCACCACGCCGCCGATTCCCAGATAATACCCCAGTTTAACATATTCTCTTGCCATCTCCAGCGAGCCGGAATAACAATGAATGACTCCCCCAGTGGTTCCGACATGCTCCTCTTTCATAATATTAAAGGTATCCTGGGCGGCGTCCCGGCTGTGAATTACCACCGGAAGGTTCTCCTCTTTTGCCATCCTAAGCTGCCGGATAAACCATTCTTTCTGTGTCTCTTTCGGGTCGCTCATCCAGTAATAATCAAGACCGATTTCTCCCACCGCCACGATCTTATCTCTGTGGCAATACTGTCTGAGCTGTCCCATTCTTTCCTCATTTAAATCGCTGACCTTGCAGGGATGGATGCCCGCCGTTCCATACATGAAGGGGTACTTTTCAATCAGGGCAAAAGAACGAAGCATATCGTCCCAGCCGTTGCTGATATTGACCACCCGCTCCACCCCGGCATCTTTCAAATGCGTCAGGACTTCATCCCGGTCTTTGTCAAACTGTTTATCATCATAATGAGCATGTGAATCAAAAATCATGACAGCCTCCTTTTTCTCTCATCATAAAATACGCAATTCAATCTTTTCAAATATGCTGTCCGACAAGTTTCCCGGACATCTATACCATCTCTATCATCTATTTTCTTATTTATCATACATTTTCTTACTTATAGAAAAACTGCCGCCCACATCACATGAACAGCAGCTTACTCTCAACTACGGAATTCCATTCCCTTTCCGCCGCAGAAATGGCGTCAGTGATTCCGTACAATACAATCTCTTCATATTATCAGCAAATTTCCGCTCCGGCCGGCATTTTCTTTTCCGGCATCATGAGAGATAACTCCCCATTGTCATCTTCCGCACAGAGAAGCATTCCCTCTGACAGCACGCCGGCAAGCTTCGCCGGTTTCAGATTGACAAGAACCATCACTCTCTTTCCTACCATTTCTTCCGGTGTATAATGGCCCTTAATGCCGGACACAATCTGTTTTACCTGGCTGCCAATCTTTACCTGCGAACAGAGGAGCTTTCTTGATTTCTTCACCTCTTCACAGGAAATAATCTCTCCCACCTGGAACTGCATTTTTTCAAAATCTTCAAAGGTCATCTCAGGCTTGTTCTCAATGTCGATGACCGGCTCTTCTTCCGCCTCCGGTTCATTGTCCTGCGCCCTTGAAGCATACATTTCTTCCACCTTATCGAGAACCTCTTTTACATCCAGTCTCGCAAAAAGAATCTCCGGCTTCTCCACGACCTTGTTGCCGGACTGGTACAGGCCGAACATTTCCAGTTCTTCCATGGATCTCTCTGAAGAATTCAACTGTTTGAAAATGCGCTCGGCAGTCTCCGGCATAAACGGAGACAGCAGAGATGCGCCGATGGTGATGCTCTCCATCAAATTATAAAGAACCGTGGACAATCTCTCTTTCTTTTCAGGATCCTTTGCCAGCGCCCAAGGCATGGTCTCGTCAATATATTTGTTGCAGCGCTTGAACAGGTTAAAGATCTCTGTCATGGCGTCGGCCACACGAAGCTTCGCCATCTTCTTCACCACATTGTGCTTTGTACTCAACGCAACTGTGATCAGATCTTTATCAAAGCCGTCGGTAACACCGCAGTTGGCAACCACGCCACCGAAATATTTGTTGGACATGGAGATGGTACGATTTACCAGATTACCAAGGGTGTTGGCCAGATCAGAATTCATACGCTCTACGATCAGTTCCCATGTAATCACGCCGTCATTCTCAAACGGCATCTCATGAAGCACAAAATAACGTACCGCGTCCACACCGAATAAATCTGCCATATCGTCGGCATAAATTACATTTCCTTTGGACTTGCTCATCTTGCCGTCTCCCTGCAGCAGCCACGGATGGCCAAAGACTTGCTTTGGCAGAGGCAGATCCAGTGCCATCAGGAAAATCGGCCAATAAATAGTATGGAAACGGATAATATCTTTGCCAATGAGATGCAGGTCTGCCGGCCAGTATTTTTCAAACAGTTCATCGCTGTTTCCGTCCACGTCATAGCCCAGACCGGTGATATAGTTGGTCAGAGCATCAAGCCACACATAAACTACATGTTTCGGATCAAAATTCACCGGAATACCCCAGGAAAATGAAGTACGGGACACACATAAATCCTGAAGTCCAGGAAGCAGGAAGTTATTCATCATCTCGTTTTTGCGAGACTCCGGCTGAATAAACTCCGGATTCTCATTGATATACTGAATCAGGCGATCTGCATATTTGCTCATCTTGAAGAAATACGCGTCTTCCTTCGTCGGCTGACATGGACGTCCGCAGTCGGGACACTTTCCATCCACAAGCTGGGACTCTGTGAAGAAAGATTCGCAAGGTGTACAGTACATTCCCTCATAATATCCTTTGTAAATGTCCCCCTGGTCATAAAGCTTCTTAAAAATCTTTTGTACCTGTCTCTCATGGTCTTCATCGGTGGTACGGATGAACTTATCATAAGAAGTATTCATCAAATCCCAGATTCTCTTAATCTCTCCCGCTGTCTGATCCACAAACTCTTTCGGAGAAATGCCAGCTTCCTGTGCTTTTAATTCAATCTTCTGTCCATGTTCGTCGGTTCCGGTCTGGAAACGAACATCGTAACCTTCTTTTCTTTTAAATCTGGCGATGGCGTCAGCCAGAACAATCTCATAAGTGTTGCCGATATGTGGCTTGCCAGATGTATATGCAATCGCTGTTGTAATATAATATGGTTTTTTACTCATCTCTGCCTCCTGTTCCATGTATCAGCGCCGGCAGCGTTCCGAACTCATCCTTCGTTTCTTTTCATAAAGAAACAGACCGGATACCGACGCTTTTTCTGCGTATTTTTTTATTATAGAATAAACAAGTCTGTTCGTCTATGGTCAAAATACTGAAAAATTAATAGTTTTCAGTTCTAAAACATAGTATAATTATTAACTTACCGCCTTTCATTATCCATATTCCGCAATGCCGCCCATTGTTTTTCCGTTCATTGCTGTTTCATTCTGCCGATTCTTGTGAATATCACGAGGCGGTGCTGTCCTGCGGTTCCTGTCCTTTTTCTCTCCTGGTATAATTTTATGTTTGAAAAATGTCAAAAAGAGTGTATAATACCCCTGTATGAGAGAAAAGACTATTTTGCAAAATTTTATAATGAATCTTGCAAAATTTCCCCACTTCTGTGGGTATCGGGATGATTCATCCCCTAAACTATCGCGTGTAAGTTGACACAACAAACAACAGAACATATTCAGGAGGTTATTATGATGGAAACATATGGTCTTGAGAAATTGGGTATTGTAAATCCAAAAGCAGTTTACCGTAATCTGACACCTGCACAGCTTACGGAGGCCGCCCTCGCCAGAGGCGAAGGCAAACTCTCCAATACTGGTGCCTTAGTTGTCACAACAGGAAAATATACCGGACGTTCCCCAAAAGATAAATTTATCGTAGATACTCCGTCTGTTCATGACGACATTGCCTGGGGAAATGTCAACGTTCCGATTGAGAAAGCTAAATTTGACGCCATCAAGGCAAAGGTAATTGCCTATTTTCAGAATAGAGAGATTTTCTTATTCGACGGTATGGCAGGAGCAGACCCTGTCTGCACAAGAAAGTTCCGTATTGTCAATGAGCTGGCAAGCCAGAACCTGTTTATCCGCGACCTGTTAATCCGCCCTACTGCTGAAGAACTGGCAAACTACGGCGAGCCTGACTTCACCATCATCGCGGCTCCGGGCTTCAAGTGCGTACCGGAAATCGACGGTGTGAACTCTGAGGCAGCCATCATGGTTGACTACGAAGAGAAATTAGTAATTATCTGTGGTTCCCAGTACTCCGGAGAGATTAAGAAATCTGTCTTCTCCGTAATGAACTACTTAATGCCAAAGGAAGGCGTTCTTCCAATGCACTGCTCCGCCAACATGGATCCGAAGACACAGGAAACAGCCGTATTTTTCGGTCTGTCCGGAACAGGAAAGACCACTCTTTCCGCTGACCCGAACCGTAAGCTGATCGGTGACGATGAACACGGCTGGTCCGACAGAGGTATCTTCAACTTCGAGGGCGGCTGCTACGCAAAATGTATCGACCTTACAGAAGAAAATGAACCGGAAATCTACAACGCCATCAAATTCGGCAGCCTTGTGGAAAATGTAGTGATGGATGAAGAGACCCGTGAATTCGACTTCACAGATGATTCTCTCACAGAGAATACCCGTGTGGGCTATCCGGTAGACTTCATCTCCAACGCACAGATACCAGGTGTAGGCGGAATCCCTAAGGTGGTTATCTTCCTGACAGCCGACGCTTTTGGCGTACTTCCTCCAATCGCAAAATTGGATCAGGATGCAGCAATGTATCATTTTGTAACAGGATTCACCTCCAAACTGGCAGGAACAGAACGTGGAATCACAGAACCGCAGCCAACCTTCTCCACTTTATTCGGCGAGCCGTTCATGCCGATGGATCCTTCCGTATACGCCAACATGCTGGGTGAGAGAATCCAAAAATACAACACAAAAGTATATCTGATAAATACAGGCTGGACCGGTGGTCCTTACGGAGTCGGAAACCGTATGAAACTGAAATATACCCGTGCTATGGTAACAGCAGCCTTAAACGGAAGCTTCGACAATGTGGAATACAAACATGATGATGTCTTCAACCTTGACATCCCTCAGAGCTGTCCGGACGTTCCATCCGAGATCATGAACCCTCGTGATACATGGGCGGACAAAGACGCTTACGATGCACAGGCTAAGAAACTGGCTAAGATGTTCCAGGATAACTTCGAGAAGAAATACCCGAACATGCCTGAAAACATCAAAGCAGCAGGTCCAAAGGCTGAGTAATTCAATAATTATCTAAGATTAAAAATAAATCCGCAAAGTGTTTCCACTCTGCGGATTTATTTTTTCACGTTCTTTTACCTTGTTTTTTAAGAAATATATACATAAAAGCTTCCGCCGTAATATCATAAACACCTACTTCAACATAATTAGCATCTGTCGGAGCCACTCCGGCCACCCGCAAGATATTCTTTTTCTTTACGATAGTGCTTTCGGTACCTGTCACAAGGTTTGCCTTGGAGATGTCATTTGTCGTTGCATCTATCATCGCTTTTTCCGTCTTTCTCAGAATTTATCATGGCTCCGTTGCAAGAATCCGAACCGCCTCCACCCCTTTTTCAATCTCTTCCAAAGTATTAAAATGAGAAAAACTGAACCGGACGGCGCCCTTCTCTTTTGTGCCGAGGGCTTCATGCATCAATGGCGCACAGTGAGCCCCCGCTCTGGTGGCAATATCAAAGCGGGTCAGAATCTCATCACTGACCTGCCCGGAATCATAATCTCCAATATTCAGAGTCACAATGGGCGCTCTCCTCTCCACGGCAAAATCTCCATATACCTTTACGGAAGGAATTTCCCGGACGCCCTCATAAAATTTCTCCATAAGCATGTGCTCTTTTTGATATAGTCTATCCATCCCTTCCTGTCGGATATATTTCAGTGCGGCATGAAGCCCGCTAATACCGTGAGTATTCAACGTCCCCGCCTCAAGAGCTGTCGGCAGCTCCGCCGGATGAATCTTACTGTAAGAATGTACGCCGCTGCCTCCCACCAGCAGCGGACGGATATTGACTCCCTCTCTGACAAGAAGTCCGCCGGTTCCCTGAGGTCCCATAAGACCTTTATGTCCGGTAAAGCACAGAACCGAGATATTCATTTTCTTCATATTAATAGGAAGGACGCCGGCTGTCTGGGAAGCATCCACCACAAAATATAGGCCATGTGCCCGGCATATATCTCCTATACGGGAGATATCCAGCATATTTCCTGTCAGATTGGAAGCATGTGTACAGACGATTGCCCTGGTAGACGAACGGATATTTTTTTCAAAATCACTGTAATTGATATTGCCTTTCATATCCGCCGGAATGATCGTAATATCAACCCCCCTGCTTTCCATAAGATACAGAGGGCGGAGTACGGAGTTATGCTCCAGAGCAGTAGTTATCACATGGTCTCCGGGAGAAAATAATCCCTGAATGGCAATATTTAATGCCATAGTGGAATTAGAAGTAAATACGGTCCGTTCCGGACTGTCCCCATGGAACATCCCGCATAATTCTGCTCTTGTATCATAGAGAATTCTCATACTGGACAGGGTCGCCTCATGAGCTCCTCTGGATGCATTTCCCATGGTGCGGACTGCGTTGGCCACCGCCTCCGCCACGACCTCCGGCTTCCTCAATGTTGTCGCTGCATTATCGAAATATATCATACTATCGTACCCCTTTGTCTTCTTTCCTTATGATATTTATGAAAAAATTTAATACAATTATATCATTCCCATATTTCCAATGATACCGAAATTGTGTTAATTCCAGCCAAAGAACTTATAGATTCTCTCAATAATTTGTAGTAGGATTAAAATAAATCTATAAATGACAGGAAGAGGCGTTACACATGGAATTTAAACAGCTTGAAGCATTCGCCGCCGTCGTGGAATGGAACAGTTTTTCCGAGGCAGCCAAACGAATCTATCTCACACAGCCTACAATCAGCTCTCATATCCGCTCTCTGGAGACGGAATTAAATACCACGCTCCTCAACCGTACTACCAAACATATCGAAGTAACGGAAGAGGGGCAATATCTTTATGAAGAGGCACAGAAATTATTAAAACTCCGTAACCGGATTTATGAAAAATTCAGCCAGAATCCGGTGGGCACTATCCGGCTGGGCGCCTCCACCATTCCATCCCTTTATATTCTCCCGAATGTGCTTCCGGTTTTCCGGAAAAAATATCCTATTTATCAATTCGAGCTCTGGCAATCGGACAGCATGGGAGTGATTGAACGTCTTCAGGAACATAATCTTGATCTGGGATTTGTGGGAACTAAGGTGAATCTCCCCGATTACACCTTTATTCCTTTCGCGAAGGATGAGCTTATCATCGCCGCACCCGCCAATGATTATTACAGACAGCTTAAAGCAGAACACGCCAATCTGGAGCGTCTCATGCAAGAGCCGATTATTCTCCGTGAAAACAGTTCCGGCACCCGAAAGGAGGCGACTCTTTTCCTGGAAAAGATGAACATTCCTGTTTCTGAATTAAATGTTGTGGCACAGATGAATGACCAGGAAATGATCAAATCTTTCATCCGCAAGGGTCTAGGTATTTCCATCATGTCCGGATTTTCTGTGGAGGAAGAAGAAAAAAACGGTTCTCTTCTTGTTTTTCATCTGGGAGAAGACTCCAGTTGGCGAAACTTATACATTGTATATGAAAAAAAGAAAAATCTTCCCAAACATATTCAGCAGTTTATTTATACAATCCGTCATATGTTTCTCAGAAAGTCTTGACTTTTCTACATTTTTTCTTTAGAATAGCTATATAATTGAGTTTTTTCGTATATTATGCACATATTTTATGGGGGTAGTATGATGGCAGCAAAGATTTTAATGGTTGGCAGTATAATGATGGATTTGATTTTGCAGATGCCGAGGATCCCTCATCCCAGCGAAAGTATTCTCGGTACCTCCTACTCCAATGCCGGAGGAGGAAAGGGCAGCAACTCTGCCGTTGCCGCGGCAAAGGCCGGCGGGGAAGTATCCGTCTGCGGTACACTGGGACAGGATGCCAACGGGGAAGCTCTTCTCGGCATGTTGAAAGATTTGGAAATCAATGTGACCCATCTTAAACTGAAAGAAGGCTCCAACACTGGAATGGCCGTTATCATGCTGGAAGAAAACGGCATGAACCGTCTTGCCATCTATACTGGCGCCAACAACGATACCACCCCTGCATCTGTGGAAGCGGCATTTCAGGACAACGAATATGACGCTCTCATGATGCAGCTTGAGATTCCTCTGGAGAGTAATGTACGAGCCTTTACACTGGCTAAAGAGCGAGGCCTGATTACCTGCCTTGACGCCGGCCCGGCTCAGGATTATCCGATTGAGAAGTTCCAGGGCATTACCATTCTCTCTCCTAACGAGACCGAAACGGAAGCCCTTGTGGGTATTCTTCCAAAAGATGAGGATTCCTGTGTCGCAGCTTCCCGGATTTTACAGGAACGCTCCCATTGTAAATATGTCGTTTTAAAAATGGGAGATAAGGGTTCCTTTATTTACGGGGAAGGCATCAGCCAGATGGTTCCGACCTTTAAGGTAGACACCGTTGACCCGACCGCAGCAGGCGACTGCTTTACGGGAGTGCTGGTAAAACAGTATGTTGAAACCGGCGATATCGTGGCTTCCGCCCGTTATGCCAGCGCAGCGGCGGCAATATCCGTACAACACCTGGGCGCACAGCCGTCTCTCCCTTCCAAAGAGGCCATCGAAAGTTTCCTTGCAGAACGCGCATAATTGACCAATTACCATATATATTCTGATTTCGGCTGTCCCTTCATGGACAGCCGTTTCATTTTTAAGGAAACAGGCGGCCGGGCAAACCGTGTTCGCAGCCTGTTTCCGGGATGTCGTGGCTCAACTGTTACCATTAAAATTGTGACAACAGCACCTGGGACTTGTATTCATATTGAAAAAATGTTATTATAACTTGATTAATTTTTTAGAAAGGAATGGCTTTCCCAATGAGAAACGATGAAAAAATAGACATCCAGCTCAATGAGGTTTCCGAGGAAGACCTGACTGCGGAAGAGGTTGCTCAACAGCATTACAATACTGCTCTGCGGTACATTAACATTGCCGAGCACATGAAGCAGTTTGAAGACCAGGATAAATATTATCACCGGGCAATCAAGTATCTGCGTCTCGCCCGTCCATATATGGAAGTGCGTCCGCTGCTCCGCAATCTCCGTAAAAAGAAATATGCTGCCAGGGCAGAGGGAAAGATTGCGCTCTACGAAGAGGCCTGTCAGATTCGTGACCGTGCCAAGACCCCTAATGATTATTATTCCGCTCAGACAGTTTTTGACAGAATCCATCGCCATGAACTGAAACATAAGATTCCGAAACGCAGAGTTTCCCCTGAATTATATCAACGTCTCAGCGAATGTGCGGATTCGGAACAACAGTCCATCGAATGTGGAAAAATGGCAGAAAAAAAAGCGGCGGAAATGAAACGGCACAGTCTTTTTGTAAGCATCTGTTTCATTGCCGTTATCATTGCTCTGCTGGCGTTTTCAAGAACAATCCTCTTTTACCAGTGTGCCGGAGCAGTTCTCTCTTTCATCGGAGACCACGACACCTCATGGCGCGCTTATAACGTGGTCTATGAACGCACCAAAGATATGGACGCCTACGAGAAATATCAGGAACAGCGTTACCAGGCTGCCCTTGACGCAGAAGACAGCGACGACTCTGATACTTTGGACGCCGCTTATACCAGTTTTTACACCCTTGCCAGAGACAATTATAAGGACAGCGCCGACCATTTGATTACTATGGAAAAAGAAAATATCCGCCAGGCCGCCCTGGGAGACATCGTCATGTTTGCCAACTTGGAATGGCGCGTACTGGAAAAACAGGACAATCAGGCGCTTCTCATAAAGGATAAGGCTATTAGCGATATTCCATTCCGAACCGCAGACACGACAGATACAGAGAATGACGCAAATACCTCCACCACATGGGAAAATTCTTCCGCCAGAGACTGGCTAAATGGCGCCTTCCTCAACGAAAACTTCTGCCAAGCCGAGATAGACGCGATCAAAGAAACCGCAGTCACCGCAGAAGACAACCCGGTATACGGCACCGATGCCGGCCAGGACACCATCGATAAGGTTTACCTTTTAAGCTCCGGCGAAGCTTCCCGGTACTACGATATTCTTCACGGCACAGAAACCTGCTGGTGGCTACGTACCCCTGGCGCCCATACAGGTTCCATGTGTTTTGTCTATCCGGATAAAACTGTGATGAATTACGGATATGACAGCACCGATGACACCTTCACCATCAAGCCGGTCATGTGGGTGGACATCAGTGAATAAGGGATTCCCGTTCCTCTAACGGATAAATATGTCATCACATTTCGTTCGGAAAGTAATCTATTCTTAGAACAATCCCGTAATCTTTCCGTCATCATCCACATCGATGCCGAAGGCCGCCGGTTTCTTTGGAAGACCAGGCATGGTCATGATGGCTCCGGTGAGAACTACCACAAATCCTGCGCCGGCGTTGACAAAGACGTCACGAACGTTAATATTGAAGCCTTCCGGGCGTCCCAGCTTGGTCTGGTCGTCTGAGAGGGAATACTGGGTCTTCGCCATGCAGACCGGCATATTGCCAAATCCCAGATCTGTCAGCTTGTCGAGCATCTTCGATGCAGCCGGGTCGAAGTTGACGCCATCTGCGCCGTAGATTTCTCTGGCGATGGTGTTAATTTTTTCTTTTAACGGCATCTCATCCGGATATAGTACATGGAAGTTGCTTTCTTTATTTTCCAGGGTATTCAGTACCTTTTCTGCCAGAGCGATGCCGCCCTCGCCGCCTTTTGCCCATACTTCGGACAGGGCAAATTCACAGTCTCTTTCTTCGCAGAAGTTACGAATGTACTCGTACTCTGCCTGGGTGTCGGTGATAAAGGAGTTCAAGGTTACCACAATCGGCACACCGAACTTCTGCAAGTTCTCGATATGTTTTTCCAGGTTGCAGATACCCTTTGCCAGAGCGTCCAGATTCTCGGTGGAAAGCTGGTCTTTCGGCACGCCGCCGTTATATTTCAATGCGCGGACAGTGGCAACCAGAACAACGGCATCCGGTTTCAGGTCTGCCATCCGGCATTTGATATCCATAAACTTCTCTGCGCCCAGGTCTGCGCCGAAGCCTGCTTCTGTGATGACAATGTCCGCAAGCTTTAATGCGCTCTTTGTGGCGCGAACGCTGTTGCAGCCGTGAGCGATATTGGCGAACGGGCCGCCGTGTACGATGGCTCCGGTATTCTCCAGAGTCTGGATCAGGTTCGGTTTGATGGCGTCTTTCAGAAGAGCTGCCATGGCGCCCACTGCCTTGAGCTGTCCGGCGGTTACAGGATTGCCGTCCAGATCGTAAGCCACAATAATCTTAGAAAGACGTTCTTTCAGGTCAGCCATATTTTCTGCCAGACAGAGAATAGCCATGATCTCTGTTGCAACGGTGATCACGAAATGATCCTCTCTCACAAAACCGTCGGCCTTCTTTCCAAGACCGACGACAATGTTACGAAGAGCACGGTCGTTCATATCAAGACAACGTTTCCAGATAACCTGTCTTGTATCGATGCGAAGCTCATTGCCCTGCTGAATGTGATTGTCCAGCATGGCTGCCAGCAGGTTGTTGGCTGAAGTGATGGCATGGAAGTCTCCTGTGAAATGCAGATTCAGATCTTCCATCGGGACCACCTGTGCATATCCACCGCCGGCAGCGCCGCCCTTGATACCGAAACATGGTCCCAGAGACGGCTCACGGAGCGCCAGAAGACATTTCTTGTCAAGCTTAGCGAGGGCCTGCGCCAGACCGATGCTGGTGGTGGTCTTTCCCTCTCCCGCCGGAGTCGGATTGATGGCAGTCACCAGCACTAGTTTGCCGTCCGGACGATTCTCAATCTCCTTTAAAAGCTCATCGGAAAACTTTGCTTTATATTTTCCATATAATTCCAAATCATCTTCACCAATGCCGTATTTTGCGGCCACATCGCGTACTGGCATCATATTCGCTTCCTGTGCAATCTGAATATCTGTTTTCATAAATACTTTCCTTTCTTGTTATCTTTACATCAACAGTTTTCTTATAGAAATCAGCCTCCCAAAAAAGCAGGATTTCTGAGAATCTTCTCATGAAATGTAACAATTCAGCCACATACTTCATATTCAGGCAGACACATGGTTGAATAATTACCATAAAATAATAAAAGGACAACTTCAAGAAGAAGCTGCCCAGACGGTCGGCTGATAACAGACAGCAAAGAGACGCTGCCTCTCCGGCCACACTGTGTAAACTCACAAATCCGTCAGCGACCGGATAATCTGTCACTGTAAATGGTGACAAACATATCTTTATGATATTTTGTCAGAAAAACTTCCGTCTTCCCGGCAAATTCTTAAAATCATTTATATCATTGCATATTTAAAAATCTTTGTCAACAGAAAAATTCAAACTCAACTGTCTCGCGTTTTTTCCAGAGAACGAATCTTCTTCATACATTTCTTTTTTTGAAATCTCACAAATACCGCACATAACGTCTGGCTCTGCCAACATGAAACCATATACCAATTTCACTTTTTTTCAACAAAAGGCTGATCTCCATTGATCATGATTCGGTATAATTTTTATCTACCTCCATATCCAATCCTCTTCCTCATCAATTAATATCACTATTTTATATTTCTGTCTGTCAAATTACTTTTTTGTCCACGCATAAACTGGCGTAATTAACCAATGACTGCTTCAATCTTAGCGATGGCTTCCTCAATCCGGGAGAGGGTCTCATCTTTACCAATGACTTCCATAATCTCGGTGGCGCCGCCCGGCGTCATCTGTTTGCCGGACACAGCGGTACGAACCGGCCACATCACAAATCCGTTCTTATATTCATGGTCTGCAGCAAACTGACGAAGAGTTTGATAAAGAGCATCGTTGGAGTAATCTTCCTGCTCTTTCAGAACCGGAAGAAGTTCTCTTAACACTACCAGAGACTTCTCCGGCGTCGTTTTATTTTTCTTGTGAGTGTACATGGACACATCATATTCCGGCACCTGCTCGAAAAAGTCCGCCATCTCATAAATATCCGGAAAAATCTCAATTCTCGTCTTCACCAAAGTGGCGATTTTCTTTAAATCATAATCTTTTGTGATAGCTTTTTTCAGATATGGCTCTGCCATTTCATAGAACTTATCAAAATCCATGGCTTTCAGATATTCGCCGTTCATCCACTTGAGCTTCGTCATATCAAAGACCGCCGGGGACTTACTAATATGATGATAATCAAAGGCCTCCACCAGCTCATCCAGAGAAAAAATCTCTCTGTTATCGGATGGACTCCATCCAAGAAGAGCCACAAAGTTCACAACAGCCTCGGACACAAATCCTTGCTCGATCAGATCCTCATAAGAAGAATGTCCGGAACGTTTGGAGAGCTTCTGATGCTCCTCGTTGGTAATCAGCGGGCAGTGAATATATTTCGGCTCTTCCCATCCGAAGGCCTGATACAGACGGGTATACTTCGGAGCGGAGGACAGATATTCATTTCCCCGCACCACATGGGTAATTCCCATCAGATGGTCATCCACCACATTGGCAAAATTGTAAGTCGGATAACCGTCAGACTTAATGAGAATCATATCATCCAGCTCTTCATTGGGCTGAGAAATATCTCCGTAAATCTCATCGTGAAAACAGGTCTCTCCCTCATTCGGGATATTGGCGCGGATGACAAACGGCTTACCCGCCGCCAGATTCGCCCTAATCTCCTCCTTAGACAGATGCAGACAGTGCTTGTCGTAGGTACTGATTTCCTTGCCGCCCACTACTCTCTTTAGAGAATCCAGGCGTTCCTGGTCGCAGAAACAATAATATGCCTCCCCTTTATCAATCAGCTCTTTGGCATATTTCATATAAAGGCCAGAAGCGCAGCGCTCGCTCTGAATATAAGGGCCGCATCCGCCGTCCTTATCCGGACCCTCATCGTGCTTCAGTCCCGTGGCTTCCAGCGTCCGATAAATGATCGGCAGCGCCTCATCCATGAAACGCTCCTGGTCGGTATCCTCTATTCTTAAAATGAAATCTCCACCCTCATGCTTCGCAATCAGGTAAGTATATAAAGCAGTCCGTAGATTACCCACATGCATTCTTCCCGTCGGGCTCGGGGCAAATCTCGTTCTAATTTTGCTCATGTTTTCTTCCTCTCTTTCCAAATATATTGTCTAGCCGGGGTTTCCTACCCGGTAAATGTACTGTCCTGCCGGGATTCTTCGCTCCCGCAGCAATTGTCATCTCCATATAACGAAAACATTCTCCCCGGTATTATAGTATAAAACCCTGGTGGAAACAAGCTATATTCTAAATTCCAACGATGATTCCACTTACAAAAACATAACAATAAAGTAAAAAATCTGAAAGACGCCGTCCAGTAAAAAATTGCGCAAAACCTCATTTTATGCTAGTGTAGTAGCAGGCCATGAGACACACGCCGCTTCCTGCGGCATACGATACACGAAGGAGGATATTATGTTTTCAGATTTTATTACATTTATCACGGAATTACCTTCCCAAATTATGCACACCGGCACTTTTCTTCCGGATTCCTTTGAAACCGGAGCCGCCCATCTGAACACCATCAGCAATTATATCAGCGGCATAGACACAGCATACAAAATGATTGCAACCACCGTTTCCCTGATTGTCGCTCTCCTTGGCTGTTTCTTCGGCTACAAGCTATCCAGATTGTTTATGAGCCTTACAGGAGTTCTGGTGGGCGCCGTTGCCGGAGGATTTATCGGCGCGAAATTCTTTGATGGCTCTGGCGGTTTTGTTGCCATCTGCGCGCTGGTGGGAGCAGTCGTTTTTTCCATCCTTGCCTACCGCATCTATCGGGCCGGCATCTTCCTTTTGTGCTTTGGACTGGCCTTCATGGCCGCCGCATCTATCCTTCCATTCACAGGAGACATTCAGTTCTTCCTGTCCGTGATGGTCGGATTCATCATAGGCTCCCTGGCACTGAAGTTTATCCGACCGGTCATCATCCTTACCTCAGCCGTTGTCTTCGGTTCTTCCTCAACAGGTCTGATCATAACCCTCTGCGACCTCATGAACATCGGCCTCTTCTCATCCTATCCGCTGCTTCTGAACGCCGGCGTCGTCGTCTTGGGTATACTGGTACAGTTGCTGACCACATCAAGAGGAAAACACAGCCGTTAATCTTCATGTTCCCACAGAACGGTCTTTCCAGCCGCCAGGCTCTTTGGCACATCAATGAGCCTCTGGTTGGAAGACCCCCGGAACAGCAAAGAAATATCCTTTAACTCTTCTATGAACGGGCCGTCCACTAACACATCAATGAGCTGTAAGAGCGGCCCCGTATAACGCCACTTCGGCACCATCCGCTCTAGAATATCTTTCTCAAACACATAACCCGTATAACACCAGATAGTCTTATCGGGAAATCTTCTTTTTATCTCCCGGAGAAACGGCTGCAGTTCCTGTTGATTCACATATTCCATAGGCTCGCCGCCCAGCACCGTCAGACCGCTCACATAGGAAGGCTCCAGCCATTTAAAAATCTGCTCCTGGGTCTTCTTCGTAAAAAGTTCTCCATATTTAAAATCCCAGGTTTCCTCATTGAAGCAGCCCTTGCAGTGATGGGTACAGCCGCTGACAAAGAGTGAAACCCGCACGCCGATGCCGTTGGCAATGTCGCTTTTTTTGATGTTGCCGTAATACATTTATTTCTTCACCTTTTCTCTCAAAAACTCCTCCACACTCTCCCGGCTCTTCACTCCCATAGTCGCCCCGATACTCTGCACACATACCGCCGCGCAAGCCGTTCCATACTGACAGCACTCCCTCAGAGTTTCGCCGTGGAGAAGAGCGGAGATAAATCCAGCTACAAAATTATCTCCACCGCCCGTGGAGTCCACTGCGTTCACAGGGAAGGCCGGCATGGAAAACTGTCCTTGCTCGCCGCTGACGGTGCAGCCTTTCTCGCCGGTTTTGATAATGACATTTTTTATGCCGAGGCTGCGGAAATGTTCCGCCATGGCCATGTATTCCGTCTCTCCAGTATAGTATTCCCCCTCATTTTCATTGGGGAAAATATAATCGATGAGCGAAAGGATTTCCCGGATATCGTCGAGATTCAGCTTCCGGTAGGTAGGCATCTTTGTGTCGGCGCAGAGGATGGCGCCCTGTGCCTTAGCCGCCCGGGCGAGACGGATAATCGTATCTCTATTGTCCAGGGGCGCCCGGAACAAGCTGGCAAGAGAGACCACTTTCGCTCCTTTTATGACATCTTCCGAAGGCGCATAGCCGGTGAGCATGGTGGCTTCGCTGTTGACGGATACGCGGGCGCCGTCCCGATTGACCATGAGGTTGGCGATGGGTGTGGTGAGGGAATCACTCTGGGTCACACCACTGACATCGACGCCGCGGACCTCCATCTCGTGGAGAATGAGATTACCTGCTACATCATCGCCCACACCGCAGACCAGCTTCACCCGATGGCCAAGCCGCGACAATATCACCGACTCGTTGAGGGCGTCTCCGCCGGTGTTCAGACTGATATTCTCCGCCCGGTATACATTTTTCTTGTGAGGCTTTTCTTCCTTGCCTCTGGTAATGCAGTCAATAACTGCCTGCCCAATACATACGATTTCTGCTGCCATGTTTTTCCTCCACTTCTTCCCATACTTATTTTTGCAAACTCTGTGCTTTTTTCAAACACACCAAACATCATACGCCATTACAATAACATATTATCTCTACAGATGCATAACCCTCTCTTTAATCTCCTGGGTTCTTCCCTGGTTCCAGAACTGGGTTCCTATATAGCCGCAGGTTCTTCTGGCTACGTTCATCTTATTCTGGTCGGTGTTGCCGCAGTTCGGGCACACCCAGATGAGTTTGCCGTGTTCGTCGTTCTCAATCTGGATTTCTCCGTCATAGCCGCAGACCTGGCAGTAATCGCTCTTGGTATTGAGTTCGGCGTACATGATATTATCATAAATGTGTTTCATGACCGCCAGAACTGCCTCGATGTTGTTCTGCATGTTCGGCACTTCCACATAGCTGATGGCACCACCCGGAGATAATTCCTGGAACTGTGACTCAAAGGACAGCTTGTCGAAGGCATCAATCGGCTCTGTGACATGTACATGATAGCTGTTGGTAATATAGTTCTTATCTGTCACGCCCGGGATGATGCCGAAACGTTCCTGGAGGCATTTGGCAAATTTATAAGTGGTGGATTCCAGAGGGGTACCGTACAGGCTGAAGTCAATATTGCTCTCCTCTCTCCATTTGGCGCAAGCGTCATTCATATGCTGCATCACCTGGAGGGCAAATTCTTTGCCTTTCGGGTTCGTGTGGCTGACGCCCATCATGTAACGGGTACACTCGCAGAGCCCCGCGTAGCCAAGAGAGATGGTCGAATAACCGCCGTAGAGCAGTTTGTCAATCTTTTCTCCCTTTTTCAGACGGGCCAGCGCGCCGTTTTGCCAGAGGATTGGAGCCACGTCGGACGGAGTGCCCTTCAGACGATTGTGGCGGTACATGAGCGCCTCATGACAAAGTTCCAGCCGTTCATCAAAGATTTCCCAGAATTTATCCATATCTTTTCTGGAAGAGCAAGCTACATCTACCAGATTCAGGGTCACAACACCCTGATTAAATCTTCCGTAGAACTTCGGTTTTCCGTTCTCGTCTTTGTATACCGTCAGGAAGGAACGACAGCCCATACATGGATAGCAGTTGCCCTGTTTTAACTTTTTCATCATTTTCTCGGAAATGTAATCCGGAACCAAGCGTTTTGCGGTACATTTAGCCGCCAGTTTCGTCAGATACCAATATTTGCTGTCCTCATGGATATTATCTTCTTCCAGCACATAAATGAGTTTCGGGAACGCCGGCGTAATATATACGCCCTTTTCATTTTTTACACCAAGTATCCGCTGATTGAGCATTTCTTCAATAATCAGCGCCAAATCGTCCCTGGCCGTTCCTTCTTCCACTTCATCCAGATACATGAACACCGTCACGAACGGCGCCTGACCGTTGGTGGTCATGAGGGTGATAACTTGATACTGAATGACTTGCACACCTTGCTTTATTTCTTTTTTAACGCGCATCTCAGCAATCTCATTGATTTTCTCTTCGTTGAGAGGCATCCCCTCTTCTTCAAACTCTTTTCTCACTTCTTTCCGGAACTTATCTCTGCTGACCTGCACAAACGGAACCAAATGTGAAAGGGTAATACTCTGACCGCCGTACTGGGAGCTGGCGATTTGCGCCACACTCTGGGTGGCAATATTGCAGGCAGTGGAGAAGCTCTTCGGTTTCTCAATCATCACATCACTGATGACCGTGCCGTTTTGCAACATATCTTCCAGATTCACCAGACAGCAGTTGTGCATATGTTGAGCAAAATAATCAGAATCATGGAAATGAATGATTCCCAATTCATGGGCTTCCACGATATGTTCCGGCAGAAGAAAACGTTTTGTGATATCTTTGCTGACCTCCCCGGCCATATAATCTCTCTGGACGCTGTTAACTGTCGGATTTTTATTGGAATTCTCCTGAATAACTTCCTCATTATTACATTCAAGAAGACTTAAAATCTGTTTATCTGTAGAGTTTGACTTACGAACCAGAGCCCGCTTATATCGGTAAGTAATATAATTGCTTGCCACCCGGAACGCTTTCTGGTTCATAATCTGATTTTCTACCAGATCCTGTATTTCCTCCACATTTAACGCACGGCCCATGCCTTCGCAGATGATTTCCACATTTTTCGCAATTTCTTCAATCTGCTCATCTCGCATTTGATCCTGCACCACAACACTTTTGTTAGCCTTCTTCACCGCATTTTTGATTTTACTTCTATCAAACTCGACTTCCATGCCACTTCTTTTGATAATCTTCATATTCTCTACCTCGATTTCCTGTCAAATGTTATGTCCATATGGATAATTCCGGCAGTTTGGCCTTTTTATCCCAAAAATTTCCGGAAAACTGAACCGTATCTGCCGGAAAGGATTATCTCTTTCTCTCATTTTTGTGAACAGTGTTATTATACCACAATAAATCGTGGTCTACAATATATTATTCTACTATATATTGTGTTTTCTGAGGGATTTAAAAGAATCTGATATCGAACATAAAAATAGACTGCCGCATTTTACAACTCACAGAAGGATATGATAGCCGACTTTTTCATCTATGTCAATCTCCTTCTGCAAAGCGCAATCTGAGGCAGCCCTACGTTTTTATTATTGAATTATTCTTACAGTTTACCCTCGGACTGCAGATAACCAACGATAGCCTGATAAAGCTCCTTACCATAGCGGGTTGCGTTGGCGTTCATCTGTTTAGCCTCCGTAGAATTACTAATGAAACCGTATTCAATCAAACAAGCTGGCATTTTTGTCTTGTTCAGAACACTCAGGTCTGTTCTGTTTTTAATACCTCTGTTGGTAAATCCTGTGGTTGCCACCACAGATTTCTGGATATAAGTTGCCAGTTTTTTGGAAGTCAGTCCATTTTTCGCTGTTACCTTATTCCGGCTGGAATTATATAAGGTTTCCGTACCGTGTGCTGAAGACGATGCGGAATTAATATGGATACTTATAAATAAATCCGCATCATAGTTATTGGCGAGATTACTTCTGTCTGTCAAGCTCGGGTATGTATCCGATGTTCTTGTATAATATACTTTGAAACGGCTGTCTTTATCAAACATTTTTTTTGCTCCCAACAAAATAGACAGAGTCATTGTCTTCTCTCTATATCCATTTCCGGTAGCGCCAGAGTCCGTTCCTCCATGTCCTGCGTCAAGAACCAGTGTAATTTGTTCGCTTTTCGCTGAAGAATCGTTGCTGGTAGATGATGTGGTGGCAGAATTTACAGTCCCTTTCATCTTGATCACGCCATTTTTTAATTTATAAGTAATTCCCAGACGGCTGCAGACACTTTTTAAAGGAACCACCCATTTTGTTTTTCCGCTTGAGTAAGTTACCTTCATAGCCGGAGCTCCCATGGTGGAAGTCTCCCCATTGACAGTCGCCTTACGACTTCCGTTCTTCATGACAATAATATTAGAATTATACTGCATGGTCAGTGTATTGCCGCTGCTTTTTACAGTAACTTTCAAGGAACTATTCTTAAAAAGTTTATTGACCGATCCCATGTAACAGCCGTTTTTCAGAAAAATTGGCTGTTTTACTACTTTAATCTTACTATTATTCACATAAGCATATGTTTTTTTTCCGCTGAACGATTTCGTCTTTCCTTTATACACCACCTTCACTCTAGATGCCGCATCTACCTGAGCCGCTGGCGCAGTCAAACTAAAACACATAATAATAATCATCAATAAACTTAACCATCGTTTCATTATCATAAAAATCTCCTTTTTTATTTTTACACATCAAAGCAGTATCCCACGCCATAAACTGTCTGTATATAAGGATATTCCTTTGTCAGTTTCGCTCTTAGTTTTTTTACCAGAGTATCCACACTGCGATATCCGCCGATATAATCATATCCCCAAACAGAATCCAGTATTTTATCTCTGGACAGAATCATTCCTTTATGTTTAATAAAATATTCCATCAAATCGAATTCTTTTGCCGTCACCTTTAATGTTTTTCCATCAAGATAAATCTTTCTACCATCATAATCAATCGTGAGCGCTCCTACAGTTTCCACCGCAAGTTTTTTTTCTAAAAATCTCCGTAAAATCGCTTCTACATGAGCCTCAAGAAGGGGCAGTGGCACCGGTTCCGCCATATAATCATCAATTTTTTTAGAATACGCATATAATTGAGTATCCAGACGGTCATCCTTTGAAATAACAATAATTGCCATATCGGACACAGCCCGGACTTTTTCGATGATATCGTAGCCCTTCCGTCCGGAATCATCTATATAAAATACAAATACTTCCGGCTTCTGTCTTCCCCTGGAAATCATATCCATTAACTCATCGACATCCGAACAACAAATGACGCCGTAGCCACTATCTTCAAAGTAAGCCTCCATCTGACGACACTCTTCTTCTCTCTGATTAAAAATCATCAGTCTGCTCAGAAGCATCTGTCATCTTCCTTTCCTTTATTTGTTAAAATTATATTACACAAAAGTGTTGTAAAAATGACTTATTTAAAATTATTGTAATATTTTTCCACAAGTATATATAATTACCAGAAAAGAAATGGATAATATGCGTTACCATTTTAAAAAAATATTAAAGAAAACTTCCTGTTTTACAAGGAATTTCTTTATAATGAATCCGCAATCTCATAGATTAAACGCTCTGATTTTTCCCAGCCCAGACACGGATCTGTAATAGATTTGCCATAACATCCGCCGCCGATTTTCTGACAGCCATCCTCAATATAACTCTCAATCATTAATCCTTTTACCAGTTTTCTGATATCCCCGGATATCTTACAACTATGAAGCACTTCTTTGGCGATACGAATCTGTTCCATGTATTCCTTTCCTGAATTGGAATGATTCGTGTCAATAATTACTGACGGATTTTTCAGCCCTGACTCCTGATACAAGTCATAAAGCTGAATCAAATCTTCATAGTGATAATTTGGAAAAGTCTGTCCATGTTTATCCACATATCCTCTGAGAATTGCGTGTGCATAAGGATTACCCATGGACTGTACCTCCCAGCCACGATAGATAAAGGTATGTTTGCCTTGGGCTGCGGTAATGGAATTCATCATCACCGATAAATCTCCTCCTGTCGGATTCTTCATGCCGACGGGAATTCCGGCGCCGCTAGACACCAGTCTGTGCTCCTGATTCTCCACAGAACGAGCGCCGATAGCCACATAAGATAATAAGTCTGACACATAACGATGATTTTCCGGATACAACATTTCATCGGCACAGGTAAGGCCGCTTTCCAGGATTGCTTTCTGATGCAGCTCGCGGACAGCGATAATTCCCTGCCACATATCCGGCTTTTTCTCCGGATCCGGCTGATGAATCAGTCCCTTATATCCTCCTCCTGTCGTTCTTGGCTTATTGGTATAGATTCTTGGAACAATCCAAATCTTATCCTTTACTTTTTCTTGTACCTTTGCCAGTCTGGAAACATAATCCAGAACAGAAGTCTCGTTATCTGCCGAACAAGGCCCTATAATCAGAAGAAACCGATCTGACTCTCCTTTAAAAATCCTTGAAATTTCCGGGTCTCTCTCATTTTTAATCTTTACCACTCTCTCATCTGCCGGGAATTGTTCCTTCAAATCTCGTGGAATCGGAAGTTTTCTATAAAAATTCATCTGCATATCCATGATACATATTCCTCCCGCAATCATTGCATTTTCTTATTATTTTTCTTATAATAAACAGGTGATTTAAATAATTTCAGCTTTTTTCAATCATCAGAAGCTATCTTAACATAAAAAAATCAAAAGTACAACACTTTTTGACTTTAAAGTAGAAAATTATTAATAATGCAGCCATATTATCTCGGATATTCACTGCCGGCGCATGGCTGCACGGTTATAAATATTATTTGAAAGGAAGTAATATTTTGAATTCAATTGCAGATACTCTGTCAAAAGCGTACAGGCTGATTCAGGATACCGGACAGCCGCTGTCTTTTGAAAATAATTGTATACAGAACATGTTCATTCTTCCGTCCCGCATCAGGGCTTTTCACGATGGCGGGCTTTTTCTGAAATTCATCGCCAACCTCATCCAGGAAAGAAATAATTTATCTTTTCCGGATGAGGCTGAAGAGTATGACCGGTATTTTACAGACTGTATTCTTATGAAAGAATGCATGGAAATCTCAGATTATTATTCAAGAACACACTCAGATTCATTTTCCAAAAAGTCTTCCCGGGAGAGAATCAAATATCTATTATCTGAAAACAATTTTCCGGAAGAAATCTGGCTGCAATGTACCATTCATCTTTTTGAAAACTTAAAGACTCCGTTTTACTCTGTATATGCCAATACAATGCTCCACCTCGAACCAGGTTTCCGGGACAGGAATTTATTTTTACAGACACTGAAAAAATTTTACTCTGTCATTATTAAATCTACCCCGGAAAAACAGAATTATATTAATAGTATTGCTAAACAGGCTTCCTTATATGGCAGAATCCTGAGAAAAAATGAAAAGCTTCTCTCCGATATTCTTATTTTTCAGCTTTCCTGCTTTACCACAGAAAAAAATATCTGGCTGGTGAAATTATTTAAGGAAATGTACACCGACACAGTTTCTTCCCTGGAAGAAATCTGTACCGAAAGCTTTCTGGGCGACTTTCAAAAAAAGGAATTTCGTTTTTTATCTCTACTCAACACCGGCAAAGACGTCAAAGACCCTTCTCTGGAAATTCTTCTACAAGAAATGCCACCCCTGGCTGAAATGGATTTTCCAGAATATCTCGCCATCCGGACGATTTTTTTCTCTCAGGTTCGCGAAAAAGCGCCGGAAAATGTGTTCTCAGGATACCGTCGGCACAGCGGCGGTGGTTTCACCCTGCCTTCGGACAGTATTTTAAATAAATATGCTTATAACATGACCGCCGCTTCCTATATCACTAATCCTGCCATTGGCAGAGATGAGGAAATTAACGATCTGGAATTAATATTGATTTCTCCGAAAAAGTCCCCGATTCTTCTGGGAGAGGCTGGTGTAGGAAAAACCGCCGTAGCGGAAGGGCTTGCCTGGCTTTTACAACAGGGCAAAGTACCGAATCTCTTAAAAAAGAAAGAGATATATAAGCTGACCACCACCTCTCTTTTAAGCGGCACCAAATATGTGGGGGAGATGGAAGAGCGCATCCGTCAGCTCATGGAAGAACTAGATCGACATCCGGATATTATTCTTTTCATTGATGAAATCCATACCATCGTCGGCGCGGGTTCCACCGAGAGTTCCAATAATGATATTTCAAATATGCTCAAACCTTACATTGACCGGGGTGATATCAAAATCATCGGCTCTACTACCAACGATGAGTATCGGAAATACATCATGAGTGACAAAGCGCTGACCCGGCGATTCTATCCCATTACCATCGAAGAGCCGGACGAAGCTACGACACTCCGGATTCTCCTGGGCACCATTCCTGCTGTGGAACACGAGACAAAGGTCAAAAATGCATTTTCAGAAGATAAAACCATTCAGATACTGAAAACTCTTATTATGCTGTCATCAGAAAAATATCAACCTCTTGATAAACGGACAAGAAAACCGGAGCTTCCTCTCACGCTCCTTGAGATGGCATTTTCCTATGCGGCTCTGCAGTCAAGAGATACCGTCTCTCTGGATGACTTTATCAGCGCTGTCCGCCACTCTAACCTTATAAAGTCAGAGGTAAAAGGGAAAGCAGAACAATATTTTTCATGAAATACAAATTTTTTTCACTATAAAATAAAAATATTATCAAAAAAATAGAGACAAAAACTCATTAATTATAAGGAAAATAACGAAAAAAATAGTATAATGTATCAGTATAACAAAAAACTAACTGATTTTATCTAAAAATACATTTCAGTGTACTGACAGGAATATATTATATGAACATACACAATAATTACTTATTAACCAAAACAAAAAAAGAGCTGATCTGCCTGGCAAAGCTCCATGGAATGTCCGGATATTCGTCTCTGAACAAGGAATCTTTAGCTCAACGGCTTCTGGATTACCTGTACACGCCTTCCGTCATCCATAATTTTTTTGTATATCTGGGAGACGATGAATTAAAACTCATCCATTCTCCTGATCCCGACCGTCAGGCCTTATACCGCCGAATGTATGAAGGAGGATATTGTTTCAAGGATGTGGACGATCAATACCAGATTGCACCACAGTTAAAAAATTTTTCCATGGAATCCTGTGAGGAACCTTTTAAAACAACTTTTGATACATCTTTTGGAAAATCCTTTAAAAAGGAACGGCAATACAAAAGTTTTCTCTTGGACTGTCTCAATACTTCCGGGCATCTGTACGGCTGTTTTCCGGTGTCCGTTCTGATGAAAATATATAACACCCATGCGCCGACACTTTTAAAGCAAGAAGAAATCTTACAGGAGATCCGGGCCATTCCCCCTTATTTTCAATACTTTCTTTTGGAAAAAGATCTGATTATTCAGAAAGATCTGTACGCCAATGACTTATATAAAAAGATACAGCAATGCCAGGGCATTCTCCCCTTTTATATGCCGGACAAAAAACAAATTATTCATCTGTCCCGCTTTGGCTATCTCCCGGAAGACCAATATACCAGACAGCTTTCTCTGATTCTCACTGATACGGCAAAGATTTCCCTGAAAAAGGCCAGAGAGCTGAGCGGCAGCATCCAGACTTTGTTCCGACAAGGCGGAACCATCGAAGACGCTGTCACATTTCTCCAAAAATATGCCGATTCCATGCCTTCACCGGAATGTTCTCTCGGACATGCCCTCGATGCAGGTATCTCTGAAAATTCCGGCCGGGAGCTGTTGTCCTCCTTAAACAATGTATTCTCTCATACTGCTCTTCTTCTTGGCAGAGGCCACACGGCGACGGAAATCGTAAAACTCAGTAAAAAACGGACGAAAATCTATTCCAACACTCCCTGCCCCTGCGGCAGCGGCAAAAAATATAAAAATTGCTGCGGACGGCGTTAATGTCATCCGCAGCTTTCTTTTTACCAGTGTACCACCACCGGATATGTGGACTCTATGTTATTGTAAATGGTTCTTACCGCATCATATGGCGTATTGATACAGCCATGAGAACCGTCGTATGTATAAATACTTCCACCATAACTGGTTCTCCAGGAAGAATCATGGATACCCACGCCGGAGTGAGTAAATGGAAGCCAGTAATCCACCGGAGATGCATATCCCTCGCCTGTCAATGTATAATTAGTAGTTTTATAGAGAATATAATATACTCCCGTCGGTGTCCCCCATCCAAGACTGGTATTTCCGGTAACCACCGGGGTAGAAACTACCGTCTCGCCGTCTTTATAAAACCACATGTACTGAGAACTCAGATCTATTTCCACATAAGTATCTCCGATATCATTCTCTTTCCGACTCTTGGCATAATGAGCATATTCCGGCTCCCTGGTGACCTGTTTACCCTTTTTAATCTGTTTCACCAGCTTAGCTGTCTCTGCTTCCTGGTCGATGGTCCATCCGTAGGTACCGCCTTCCACATCAATCTCATTGCCGGCAATGGAAGTAAAATGCCGTTCGATACCTACCGTATCATATTTATCAGCCAGTCTTGCCACATATTTGGCCACTTTCTCTTCATTTATCTTCACCTTGAACTTCTTCGTCACGCTGAGCCATTTGTGGATCGTACTTCCGGTCAGTTCCTGGGTTCTGTCATCAAAATCATAAACTATATTTGTACTGACATATTGGTTCAGTGTATCGTTGGACTGCAGCACCTCTTCCGAATCCTTAGTATAGACCGGATTCTCGTAGCAGCCGGCCTCTTCGATATCAATGCTGTCATCCTGTCTGATGATCGCCTCTTTGAGAGCCGTATAGAACTCATCCCTCTTTACCGTATTACCATATATCTCCTCAACAATATCGTAAGAATTTGTCTCTTCATTGTACCGGGACCAGGCGTCCACCGGAGCCACCACCAATTCCTCGTCAAAAGCATCCAATCCATTAAATGTATTCTCATAAGATGTCTCATCCACCTGAAGAGTTACTCCTTCAGGGTAATTTTTATTTATAAAAGGAAATATAATCCAGGCATAAGCTTTTTGTCCTTCTTTAATCTGTTCCAGTTTGCCATCATCCACAAAGGTAAGCCCCACAGATTCAGAATCCACAAACTCTTCTCTGTCATCCCTCTCAGTAATGGAAATGACATACTCATCCACGCCTTCCTCAATCATCTCTTTTACCTTTCCCACGCTACGGAAACCACATTTATATCCGTTAACTTCCGTTCCCGGAAAAAAATGAAAATGAAAAAATAAAGAAATAAGCGCATAAATCACAATGACGACTGCCACAATGACGCCCGCTTTTTTTCTTGTACTCCATGAAGAAGTGTTCTTTTTCTCCTTCTGTTCCATAACTGTTCCCCTTTCTCAAATAAACTGGTACATCTATAACTCTCTCTGCCTGTTCAGACAGATTCAGTAATATACATAAATCATAATCACACTTATGATTATAATAATCAATCTTATAATCATCTATATTTTTATTTAAATAAGTTATATTTTCATAGTATAATCCATTTTTATATTCTATACAACCCGATAAAGATTAACAATCTGTGAAACTTTTATTACATTTTTATGATATTTCATTTTACCCTTTAACCATTGACAGAGAATGTTATAATAAAGTTCATGGGGAATAAACATTAACTATGATATCAGTATAATAAAGGACAGAATTATAATATGAATCAATTATTATCCGTCATCATCCCATCCTTTAACGAGGAGGGCATGATACCCAAAACTTCACAAACCATCGCAGGATTACTAAAAGAAGCAGGAATATGCTACGAACTGCTTTTTGTAAACGACGGCTCCACCGACAGCACCTGGGAAAAGATACAGCAGGAGGCTTCAACAAATTCCTGTGTCAAGGGAATCAATTTTTCAAGAAACTTTGGTAAGGAATCCGCCATATATGCCGGCCTCTTTTATTCTTCCGGAGACTGCTGCGTGGTCATCGACTGTGATCTGCAGCATCCTCCCGAAAAAATAATAGAAATGTACCACCTCTGGGAAGATGGTTATGAGATTGTGGAAGGCGTCAAACGTTCCCGGGGAGAAAAAGAGAATCCCGCTCATTTCTTTGCCGCCAGGTGCTTTTACAAAATCATCAGCCGCCTTACAGATATTGACATGTCCCGGGCATCCGACTTTAAGCTTCTAGACAGGAAGGCTGTCAGCGCTCTGCTGAATATCCGGGAAAAAAACGCGTTTTTTCGCGCCCTTTCTTCCTGGATTGGTTTTAAAACCACCACCGTGGAATTTGATGTGCGAGAAAGAGAAATTGGCGAGACAAAGTGGTCCACCTGGGCGCTCATTAAATATGCCGTCTCTAATATTTCTTCTTTTTCCGCCGCTCCCATGCAGATTGTCTCTCTCCTGGGATCCATCATGCTTCTGATTTCTCTGGTTCTAGGAGGAATCTCTCTCTACCAGAAGATAACCGGAACTGCTCTGGAAGGATTCACCACTGTTATTATCATCAATTTATTCACCGGAAGCATCATCATGCTCAGTCTGGGAATCATCGGATATTATATTTCTAAAATCTATGATGAAATACAGGGAAGGCCAAAATATATCGTCCGGGGCGTCTGTGGTGACCTGAAAAATACACCAAAAGAGCCAAAAGATATTCTTTGAATGGTTTTTCTCCTATGTTAAAATAGATATATAGATTTATCTGTACTTTTATTTTGGAGATACCACTATGATTATGAAAGACATTCAGCGAATTGCCAATTCTTATTTCAATTATTTTAATTTAAGAGGTGTGAATCTGCGATTTGTTCTGGCAGATGATATGTATGAATGTCAGAAACAATATGGATTCAGTGATGAGGATATCAAGACGCTGGACGAGGCGACCGCCCGGCAGAACTGGAAGCATGTGGCTGCCTGCATGAAGTATCCTCGTTCCATGGATGAGCCCTTTTATCTTATTTTTAAGCGGCCATATATTGAGCGGGTAGACGACTGCGAACTATACCGCCTGGTTTTCCATGAGCTGACCCATATGTGCGACTATAAAGATTACGCACGGCTGAATCATCTTTCGTCCTATGAAGAATTATTCATCAATCCGGAAACTGTTCTCTTTCAACATTGGTCAGAATACCACGCCGAGCGCAGAGGCTATGCCGCCTGGCTCAAGCATCGTTACGGCGTTCAGTTAAAATACAGCCCGGATAAGATTGGTATTATGGAGCGGGAGACCATAGATAATATCAAGTATTACGGAGAGCATTATACCAACACGGCGGAGTACGGCTCTACCCGGCAGATTTATTTTACCATGCATCTTCTTGCCCGCATGAGTATATGGATGCAGATTCTTCCATACCAGGTCAGCGATATTTTATCCAAAGAACCTTTTAATTACCGCGGTATTATCTGGATTAAGAAGCTCATGTATCTGTTCAGCAAATATCCTGAAATCAGTCAGATGAACGACCACTTTATGGACATCGCTCACATCGTGGCGGAAAACATGTCCCTCACCAAAGAAGAACTCTGGGAAGTTGTGTGAATACTAATTTTTAGTCATAATGACTCATCGGAATGCTTTTTATAGTATTTTTTTATCATATCAAGCTCTTCCACAAAAAGACAGTATTCCGGATTTCCCTTTTTTACTTCTTCACGACAACTCTCCAGGGACATCCATTTCACCGATTCCACTTCGCTTTCCTGCAAATGAAGCTTTGCCTCATCCACCGGTTTTTCATAGAGATATACATGACTGATTTCATGATTCCGAAACGGCTTTCCATAAAAAGTTTCTTCGCTATATCCTTCATGGATACCGAGGAAAATCAACTCTTCTTCCCGGGCGCGGATGCCAAGCTCCTCATAAAGCTCTCGGAGCGCCGAGAGAAGATATTCCTGCCCTGCCGGAAGATGTCCGGCAGAAGATATGTCGTAGCAGCCCGGATAGGCATCTTTATCTGCGCTTCTCTTTTGAAGCAGCACTTCACATTCTCCTCTCTCATTATGACGGACAATCCAAACATGGGAAGTTCCATGAATATCTCCATCTTCATGTACTTTCTCTCTGAGTTTTACCTGGCCGGTCCGCCTGCCATCTATTGTTCTTATATCAAGATATTCCATCTGTATTTCTCCTTTTCCTCTTTTTTCACAAAAATAATACTACAATCCATGCAATAATTTATACAATAAATGTAATTTATCGTTACTTTTATTATATAAATCAGATGTAAAAAATAAACCAGATGTAAAAATAAAAATGTCAAAAAAATTTCTTTTATTTACCGAAAATAGCATAAAATCTCCCTAATATTTACTATCCAAAAAGAACATCTTTTGTTATAATAATTATAATACAAATA
>CAYULX010000019.1:0-32499 GCA_964445535.1 uncultured Eubacterium sp. | reverse complement strand
TTTAAAAAAAGTGGGTGATTTTTTTGAGATAGGGGTCAGAAAGCCTTATGAAATCAGGGCTGAAGATTCCGAGAAGTTATTTTAATGGAACGGGGGATTTTGGCGGACTGTTTCATTATAAAAATGGAGATATCGTTTATGCGGATTTGTGGCATGTGGGAGAAGACACCATTGTGCGGAAAGAGTGTCTGGTGGAGATCAATTTTCGGACAGAGGAAGTGACAAAAATCTCCAACGATAAAATGATATGCAACTTCCTCATGTCGCCGGATGGAAAGATCATTCTGTGCAACCATCGCTCTGATGAATATTGGTCTGTGTTTGATATAGCGGCCAGGATATTTAAAATTCATGCTCTGCCATTTAAAAATCATGTCACGGTCAGTATAATAAGAGCAAGTTCTGTGACAGCCGCAATCTGTGGCTGAACGCAGCGCGCAAAATGGAAACCGGTACATTTGGTATATATTGGTACATAAAAATTATGGCCGGTTTCATGAAGGGGGAAAACAGAGTATGGTTGTCTTGACAAAAGAGAACATAACGGACTATTTAAAGGGCAAAATGACTGGCCTTAACTATTCCCGACCACAAACTGGCTGTACATTTTAACAATCATAAAATGCGGGCGATTTTTGACGACATGGTGTTCATTTATCGGAGAAGGTGAACTGAAGGTTATCGATATGGAATACGCCTTTTGTGGACCGTTGGCTTTTGATATAGGGTATCTGGAGAGTCATCTGATGTCCCAGTATATATGCGCGGCATTCCGCAATTTCGACACAGAGAGGAAAAGAACAGAGTTTCAGGCGTATATTCTGGCAGCCATGCAGCAATTCTTCGAAGAGTATTGCAATCGTTTTTTCTATTACTGGAATCGATTTGCCAAACCGGTCTATCGGGATGTGGACGGTCTTCAGGAGTCTTTTAAAAATCAACTTCTCAGGGATATGATTGGTTTTTGCTCCACATCAAACATTTTCCGCTGTACAAGCAATATTGATTATCCGGAATACGATGCGCTGGATGATTCCGCGTCACGGCTTTACGCAGTCGTTTTGTCTACTCTGATTGACCGGCATGGAAGAGATAGCCGGAGAATGTGGGTTTTCCAGCGCCACCTATTTTTCTACTAAGTTTAAAATGACTTACGGCGTCACGCCGTCTGAATACAGAGAACGGAATCGCACGGACGATCATCCGGAAGCATAACGTGGGTGTGTGGATTGAAAAGAAAAGTAAAATCCGGATAAAATACAAATATAATTTCAGAAATTGACCAAATAATCCCTTGCATTACCGGCTTTGATTGAATATAGTAGGAGATATGCAGGACAACATAATGTGACATGTAAAATGTGGCATATAAAAAGGAAAAGCATCAAAGGAGCGTACATATGAGAATATTAGTGGTAAATGATGACGGGATCCAGGCGCCGGGTATCCGGAAACTGGCGGAACTGGCCAGACAGTTTGGAGAGGTGACGGTGGCGGCGCCGAAGAGTCAGTGCAGCGGCATGTCCCATCGGATCACGGTAAACCTTGGTATGGAGATTGCGAAAGTGGATTTTCCGGTGGAAGGAGTGGAAGCTTACAGTATCGATGGCACGCCGGCGGATTGTGTGAAGCTTGCCATCAGAAATATACTGAAAGAAAAGCCGGATGTGGTATTTTCCGGTATTAATAAAGGGTATAACATCGGTTATGAGATTCTATATTCGGGAACCGTGGGAGCCGCCATGGAGGCGCTGGTGCACGGCGTGCCTGCCATCGCCTACTCTCAGGATGATATGGTGGACTACGCCGTGGTGGAGAAATATTTCGGGGAGTTGACGGAGATTCTTCTAAAACAGAAGATCGGAGAGAGTCAGATCTGGAACGTGAATTTTCCAAATTGCACGGCGGAAGAAGTGAAGGGAACCCTTTATGACCGGATTCCGGCGAAGCTGGAGTTTTATCATGATCGCTTTGAACTGGAAAAGATGGATGAGAATCTCTATATGGCAAATTCCATCCAAAAAAAGAAGAAGGCTGCGCCGGAAGGTACGGACGCGGAAGCGCTGCTTGATGATTACATTTCTGTCAGCAAACTTAACAGCATCGTCTGATATATTTGTTTTTTAGCCATAAAGTTGCCCGCAGGAGTATATAATTGCAAAATGAGGAATATTTTTTGGCAAAAATGAAAAAAGTATCGATTTTTTACAGAAAGAGGATAGATAGTTCCACTTAAAATAGCGGGCGACTATGTTATTTTATAGACATATTGATTGATTAGACATATACAAGACATTGCAAAGGAGGAGGCTTGTATGAATTTTAAGGAGTTGTATCAGCCGGTGCACACCATTATAGGCGAGGGATGTATCAACGAGATACCAAGACATGTGGATCATTTTGGCGGAAAGAAAGCGTTGATCGTGACCGATGAAGGACTGATGCAGATTGGAACGGTGAAGATGGTGACTGACGTGCTGGATAAGGAGAAAAGACATTATGCCATTTTTTCCGATGTAAAGCCAAACCCGACGGTATCCATCGTCAATCAGGCGAAGGAGGCCTATGACAGAGAAGATTGTGATTATATTATCGGAATCGGCGGCGGATCACCCATTGACGTGGCGAAAGCGGTCAGTATTCTTGCCACCAACGGCGGAAAGATTGAAGATTATAACGGATTGGAACTGTCGGAGAAAAAAGGACAGCCGCTGATCGCGGTCAATACCACGGCGGGAACCGGCTCGGAGGTAACCAGAGCCTTTGTTGTGACCGACGAGGTAAGGAAGAGCAAAATGCTCATGGTGGACAGCAATTCCCTGGCGTATCTGGCCATCAATGATCCGGCTATGATGGTGGGAATGCCTCCGGCGCTGACGGCGGCCACCGGTATGGACGCGCTGACCCACGCCATTGAAGCCTATGTGGCCAATTCCCGTTGTCCGTTTACCGACGGCATTGCCTTGGAAGCCATCCGGCTTATCGGTAAGTATCTGGAGAGAGCGGTGAAGGACGGAACGGATATGGAAGCCCGCACCAACATGTGCTGGGCGCAGTACATGGGAGGCTTGGCTTTTTCCAACGCCGGTCTTGGCATGGTACATGCCATGGCCCATCAGTTAGGCGGATTCTATGATACGCCTCACGGCGTGGCCAACGCGATTCTTCTTCCGTACGTTATGAAGTATAACCTGCCGTCCTGCCCGGAGCGCTATGCGGATGTGGCTCAGGCATTTGGTTTTGACGTGAGCAAGCTGACGAAGATCCAGGCAGCTCACGCGGCCGTTCTTTATATCGAAGAATTGGAGAAAACCATCGGGATTCCGAAGCTTTCCGATACGGCGTTTAAACCGGCGGACGTGGAGGAATTATCGAAAAATGCCATGAAAGATACCGGTATGCCGGAGAATCCACGAAAAGCGACGGTGGAGGACGTGCAGAAAGTATTCCTCAACGCATATTTCGCGTAAAGGATATACTCCGCAAAGAAGGATGAATAATAATCCCGTTGAAAGAATCAATGGCCAGGAAAACAAACGGTACGAATTATATAATTGAACATCTAAAAAGGCGTCTGTACTGGAGAGAAGAGACTATATTTGAACGGCGGACAAAGGAGCCGGGAAAGAAGTCCCTTTATGATAATCTGCGGCAGATGCCTTTTTTTAGAAACAGAACATGGAGTGCGGCGGGAGCCGACTGTGTTTGCCGTCAATGTTTCAGAGTAGTGAAAAGTCGGGCAGAGAGGAGGAATAACATATGCGATTGTTAGTTGTGGAGGATGAAAAATCGTTGTCCAGAGCGTTGGCCGCCATATTGGCGAAGAACGGCTATTCCGTGGACACAGTCTATGACGGAGTGGAGGCGCTTGAGTATTTAAAAGGCGGAAATTATGACGGGATGATACTGGACGTGATGATCCCCCGGATGGACGGTTTTGAAGTGTTAAAACGAGTGCGGGAAGGAGACAGCGCCATCCCGATTCTCATGCTGACAGCCAGAGACGATGTGGATGATAAAGTGGCGGGGCTCGACGGCGGCGCCAACGATTATCTGACCAAACCTTTCGCCATGAAGGAGCTGTTGGCAAGAATCCGCGCCATGACCAGAGGCAGCACGGCGGGACAGGACTCTGTTCTGCGGGTGGGAAATGTACAGTTAAACCGGGTCACCAACGAACTGTCCTCGCCAACCGGCAGTTTTCATCTGACCAATAAAGAATTCCAGATGATGGAATATCTCATGAGTCATCCGACCCATCTGATTTCCACGGAGCGTTTTATGGAGAAAATCTGGGGTTATGACAGCAAGGCGGAGCTTAATGTGGTGTGGGTGTATATTTCTTATTTAAGGAAAAAACTGGCGGCCCTGGACGCCGACGTGCAGATTAAGTCTGCGAGAAACGCCGGTTATTCCCTGGAGGTTCTTTCATGATCCGCCGGTTAAGGGTGACATTTATCGTGGTATCCCTTACTTCCATGGCAGTGGTGCTGCTGGTGATTCTTGGCGTGGTCAACTGGATGAATTACCGCCAGGTGGTGAATGATGCGGACTGGGTGCTGGATATCCTGGCGGAAAATGACGGCGACTTTCCGGAAAGGGACGGTTCCGATGAATTCATAGGGCGGGAAGAACGAACGGCTCCGCCCGGCATGTCTCCGGAGACGCCTTATGAGAGCCGGTATTTTACCGTATGTTTCGGGGAAGACGGGGAAGTTCTCTCAATGGATATGGGAAGAATAGCCGCTGTGAATGAGACGGAGGCGGAAGAATATGCCAGGGAAGTCTGGCGGGGGAATGCGGAGAGGGGATTTTTGCATCAATACCGTTATATAAAGACGGATACGAATGACGGACAACTCGTCATTTTTCTGGATTGCGGCAGAACTCTTTCTCATGTCCGCGGATTTCTGGCGGCCAGCGTAACGGTGGTGGTGGCGGCCATGGCAGCGGCGCTGGTGTTGATGATTCTTTTATCCAAAAAGGCGGTGAAACCCTATGTGGAAAGTTATGAAAAGCAGAGACGGTTTATCACCGACGCCGGTCATGAGATTAAGACGCCGCTGACCATCATTGACGCCGATGCGGAGCTGATTGCTCTGGAGACAGGAGAAAATGAGTGGATAGAAGATATCAAAAAACAGATTTTCCGTTTGAAAGATCTGACGGAAGACCTGATTTTTCTGTCTAAAATGGAAGAAAACAACAGGAAAGCGGAGAAGATGGAATTTCCCATCTCCGAGGTGGCGGCGGAGACCGCCCGCTCCTTCCAGGCACTGGCAAAGCTCCAGAACAAACAGTTTGAGAGCAGTATTGAATCACTGCTATCCTACACCGGAGAGATGAAATCTATACAGCGGCTATTTTCCATTTTGCTGGACAATGCCCTGAAATACTCTCCGGAAGGAGGTCAGATTGCCTTTAGTCTGGAGAAGCGGGGAAGAAATCTGTGGATAACAGTTTCCAACACGGCGGAACCCATGAGCAGAAAACAACTTTCCCATCTTTTTGATCGTTTTTACCGGGTGGATGCTTCCAGAAATTCCGGAACCGGAGGTCATGGGATCGGTCTGTCCATCGCCAAGGCCATTGTCAACGCCCATAAAGGGAAAATAACTGCCCTCTTGCCCGAGGGGAAATCTCTGACTATCCAGGTGATTTTGTGAATATACGCAGAACTCCTGCTGAATTTTTGTGGAGCTTCTGCGGCAGAGTCACAAAGATTTCACAGAAGCAAGAGATTTTTTTAAAGTAAAATTTAAGTGGCATTTCTATACTAATGGATAGTGTTATGACACGTTTATTCTGCGCTATTTGTTGCACGATGAACGTGGCCGTGCATGAATAATGGTAACAGGTTTCCCTTCAGACGGGAATCGGAGGAAAGGGAAAAATAGTAGAATCAGAAAGGATGAAATGCCATGAACTTGGTGAAAGATTTTGCACAGCGGATAATAGAATTTCTGCAGGAAAAAATGATCCGCCTGCGGAAAATGAAAAGGAAAAATAAATGGAAACTGGCAGGGGTTGTTCTGGCTGTGGTGCTGGTGGTCGTCGTGGTGGGACGGCTGGCAGTGGGCCGAAGAGGATCCCGCAATGCGTCGGCGGAGACGACGGTGCAGTCGGCCACAGCTGAGATAGGCAGTATCAGCACCACCGTAGAAGGAACCGGAACTTTGCAGCAGGGAACGGCGGAAAATGTGACGGTACCGGTGGGTATAAAAATCGAAGAAGTTCTGGTGGAAGCCGGCGATGCGGTAACGGCAGGACAGCAGCTTGCTACAGTGAATACGGCTTCTGTGGCGGCGCAGCTTCTGGAAGTGGAAGAAAATCTCGACGATGTGAAGGATGAAATCGCAGATTTATCCGATGATGCCGATGAGGAGGGAACCACCGAATATCTGGAAGCCCTGGTGTTAAAAGAAGAGAGAAAGGAACTGCGGCAGGCGAAAAAAGCGCTGAAGACTTTGTTGAATACAGGAGTCATTGAAGCGGACAGCGACGGGATCATCGGAGAAGTCTATGTATCGGAGGATACGGAAGTAACCAACTCTTCCGACAGCTCGGGCAGTGTTTCTGCTTCCAGTACATCCAGCGCATCGACGGTAACGGCAACCAATACGGCAGCGGTGAAAACGTTGTCCTCCGGAGGAGCTGTAACAGCAATCTCCCTTTCCAGCGATGAAACGACGGAGACGGAGACGATCACAACCTGTAGCCTGACGGTGACAGCTCCGGTGACGGGCAATGTCCCGCAGAGTAGTATAACAGGGACAGATGAATATACAGGGACCATTTCCTGGAATTGTTCGGAATCCACTTTCCAGGCAGGAATCGCTTACACAGCAACCATCGAGCTGACGGCAAATACCGGATACGGTTTCTCATCGGCGACGACGGTCAGTGTATCCGGGGCTGCGTCCCTTACAAAGACGGTCAGCGAAGATGGTAGTTCCATGACTATCTACGCAACTTTTGCGGCGACGGCGAACAGTAACTCGTCGGAAAAAACAGAAGGTACAACCAATAGCAGTGATTCTTCTAATACCGAAGAAATCGCCGGCACATCCGGAAATGACAGCAGTTCTTCGGAAAGCGCTACGGAGAATAAAAATTCCGGAGCCAACGGCAGCACAGACTTATCAAACGGTACAAACGGCACGGGAGCTGCGGGAGGAACGGCAGGAAGCAGCAGCGCAGCAGGAGGAACCAGCACGGCTTCTGTGAGCACCGACTCTACCGACAGCAGCGCGTCATCAGGGGATGAATACAGTCTTTATGAAGCGGTAGCATTTTCTATTATTGATGAGGAAGAGGCGATAATATCGATTCAGGTGGATGAGCTGGATATTCTGTCCGTGGAAGAAGGGCAGACGGCAACCATTACCATGGACGCCGTGGAAGACCAGGAGTTTGAGGGTACGATTACCAATGTGTCCACAACGGCTTCCGGCGACAGCAGCAGTGCGAAATATTCTGTGGAGATTACCATGGAAAAGACCGATGAAATGCTTTACGGTATGAGCGCTTCTGCAACTATTCAGGTGGAAGAGGCGGAAAATGCCGTGCTGATTCCGGTCAATGCTTTGCAGGAAGAAGGAAACAGTACTTTTGTATACACAGAAAGCGATGATGATGGCAATCTCTCCGGAGAAGTGGAGGTGACCACTGGACTTTCTGACGGCAGCCAGGTGGAGATCACCAGCGGTCTGGAAGAAGGAGATACCGTTTACTATCTGCGGACGGGAACGGATTCCGATGACAGTGATGAAAGCGGACTTCCATCTATGGGCGGTGATATGGGAGGTGATATGCCGTCCGGAGGACAAGGCGGTTCTGATGGAGGCGGCGGCGCCGGAGGACCGGGAGGCAATCCTGGTGGTTCCGGACAATAACGGGAGGTGTACAGATGATCGTATTTGAAGATGTATCAAAGATTTATCATATCGGTGACGCAGAGGTACACGCCCTTGACCATGCCAATATCAACATCGAAGATGGGGAGTTTGTCAGTATTGTGGGGCCTTCGGGAAGCGGTAAATCCACCATGATGAATATCATCGGCTGCCTGGATATGGCGGACAGCGGCAGATATCTGCTGGATGATCTGCCCATTGAAGATTATTCGGAGTCGGAACTGGCAAAAATCCGCAGCCAAAAAATCGGTTTTATTTTTCAGAGTTTTAATCTCATCGGCAATCTGACGGCGGAAGAAAATGTGGAATTACCCATGATTTACCAGAAAGTACCAAAAGAAGAGCGCAAAAAGAGAGTGGAGGAAGCGCTGGAAAGGGTTCAGCTTGGAAGGAGAAAAAAACACAAACCCAATGAACTTTCCGGCGGACAGCAGCAGCGAGTGGCTATCGCCCGGGCCATCGCTTCCCGCCCGTCGCTGTTTCTGGCCGATGAGCCCACGGGAAACCTGGACTCCGACACAGGAAAAGAAATCATGAAGCTCTTTCATGAGCTTCACGAACAGGGGAATACCATTGTCCTGATCACCCATGATGAATCGGTGGCGAAGCAGGCAAACCGAAGTATTCATATTTTGGACGGGAGAGTTCTTGACGATGGAAAGAAGGTGCGCCTATGATGCAGCAATCGATAAAAATGGCCTGGAAGTCCATTTCTTCCAACAAAATGCGGTCGTTTCTGACTATGCTAGGCATTATCATCGGCGTACTCGCCCTGGTGGTGCTGGTTTCTCTGGTCAGCGGGGCTACCAGTTCCGTCAATGACCAGATTTCCAGCATGGGAACGAATCTGATTCAGGTGTCCGTCTCGGATGATAAGGGTAAGCCCATCAAGCTTGCGGATCTGGAGGAACTAACGGAGGAAGAAGAGATTAAGGAGACGGCGCCGGTGGCGCAGATAAGCAGTACTGCTTCCACCACCTATGCGGAGGAGACAGTGACCGTCTACGGAACCACGGGCGCTTATGCGGATATCATGCAGCAGGAATTGTATTCCGGCCGTTTTTTAAAAAACACCGATGTAGATAATCATACCAATGTGGCGGTCATCAACGCAGGTCTTGCCACAGAGGTGTTGGGAAGGATGGACGTGGTGGGAGAAACTGTTAAACTGGACGGCGTTTCTTATACTGTAGTTGGCGTACTTCAGGCCGATGACAGCGACACCTCCACCACCCAGACCTATGAGGCGTATATCCCTTATACTTCTCTGATCCGGTTGACGGACAGTGTTTCCATGGAAATAACTTCTTTTTATGTGTCGGCGGTCAGCGAGGAAAGCCTGGAGCCGGCTGAGGAAGTGGTAACGGAAATGCTCATGGATCGGTTTGAACAGGATGAGGACGCTTTTACTGTTATTAATCAGTCCGCCATCATGGAAGCCATGGAGAGTGTCAACTCAATTTTAAGTCTGCTTTTGGGAGGCATTGCCGGCATCTCTTTGCTGGTGGGCGGTATCGGCATCATGAATATTATGCTGGTGTCTGTGACAGAGCGCACCAGAGAGATTGGCATCCGAAAGGCCATTGGCGCCGGCCGGAAAGTGATCATGCTGCAATTTCTCATTGAGGCGCTGATGATTAGTCTCATGGGATGCGGTATCGGTATTCTTTTTTCCTGGATTACTTTGCAGGTGATTTCGCTGATCGGTGGGGATAGCATGACGTTCGCTCTTTCGCCGGGGGTAGTCTGGATCGCTGTGGCGTTTTCTATCCTGATCGGCGTGGTGTTCGGCATTTATCCGGCCAACAAGGCGGCGAAGAAAAAGCCTATTGATGCGCTGCGGTATAACGGGTAAGCGGCTGCAGCAGCAGATTTACAATAAATATGTCATGATTAAACAATGATATTTTAGACGGCAGATATACATAAAATCATGTATGTCTGCCACTTTTTGTGTTAAAATAACAAAATATCATAAACACACCGTATACCGGAGAAAGCCATATTTTGTGGGCATCATATTGCTGAAACAATTGCCATGTAACATAAAGGAATACTAAAATAAGTTTGCGGTTAAATTTGTTATGGCATATTTCCTGTGAATCCGATATAATGGGGTTGTATACGATGATTTTCAGTAAGGGATAATTTAAGGAGGATAAGATGAAAAACAATAAGGATAAATTCAAAGTATATTCCAATGATAATATGCCAAAGAAGAATCAGAAGGAAGAAGAGATGTCTGTGGAACTGGAAGTGCCTCACGAGGATCTGGTCACAGGATTGTTCGTCACCAGCCCGTATTTCATGGAGATGATGATGACTCAGGATTTTTTTTATTATCCGATAGATGTGGAGGCGGAGGAGTCTTTAATGGCGCCGATGTTCAGCCCGGAGGTACTGCATGATTTCTTCAAAAATACGGAAATGTTCAGGAAAAGAAAAGGGGTTCCGGCTGCTCTGTTCCTGCATGTTCCGGTAGAAGATGAGGAAGAGGAGGAGGAACTGGTATCTATTTTTGATGGTGTGATTCAGACGGAGTTCACAAAGTTTTTTCATACGGTGGTGGCGGTCATGAATCCGGAGTCCGCTATGGATGAAACCTTTGAGGATATTTTTGAAAACCTCATGAACGAGATGGCCGAAAGCGGATATCTGGATCATGTAATTAATAACATTGCGGATTATTTAAGTGATCCGGAAGTGATGGAAGCCGTACTTTTCCCGGAAGAAGATGACGACGATGAGGATTAAAGGAGGCAGATGACTATGAGCCGGGGACTGAACAGGGATGAGATTAAGCTCATAGCCATGGGTACTATGTTGCTTAATCATGTGGCAACGGTGTTCATGGAGCCGGGTACATTTCTATATGAGTTGTTTCTGGACATCGGATATTTTACGGCCATTACCATGTGTTATTTCCTGGTGGAAGGCTGGGGCTATACCTATTCCAGAAAACAATACGCGATCCGGCTGTTTGTGTTTGCGCTGCTCTCCCAGATTCCGTTCAGTCTTGCCCTTTCAGAAGGGGGGAAATTACAGAATTCCAATCTGAACATGATGTTCACTTTATTTTTCTGTTTTCTGATTGTCTGCGCTTTGAAACTGATTCCCAATCCGGTGCTGGGAAGATGTGTCGCGCTCTTTCTGACCTTCTGCACTATTTTCTGTGATTGGGCGCTGTTTGCCGCAGTATTCACATGGCTGTTTGTCTGGGCGGAGGGATCGGAGGAGAAGAGACGGTCAGCCTATCTCTGCTCAGTGGGACTATTCGGTGTGTTTACCCTGCTTTCTGGTATCGGCCGTTTTACGCCCATCGGCCTTCTTTTCTATGCATTGGGAGCAACGGCAGGCGTGGCGCTTTCTGCTTACTGCATTCTGTACTGGTATAACGGAAGACGGATGGAAAAGGGAAAAAAGTTCTTTCAGTGGTTTTTTTATCTGTTTTATCCGGTGCACCTTTTGATTCTGGGACTGCTGCGCTTTGCCATGTAGCGGTTTATTACGACAAAAGTTTGACAGCAAAGAACACAACGAGGAGGAAGACAATGAAAAAACGTATTACAGCGATACTGCTGGCTCTTTTGATGATCTGCGGCGTGCTGGCTCCGGTGAAGGCGGAAGCCGCTGCGTCGGAAGATGATTACAGAGCGGTATGGTTCTCTTACTATGATTATGAAAGCTACTTAAAATCTGCGAATACTAACAATGCCTCCGCTTTTACAAGCTTTTTCCGTAAAGTGGTGAAAAAATGCAAGAAACGGGGGATGAACAGGATTATCGTGCAGGTCCGCCCGACGAGCGACGCCATCTATGATTCTGATATTTTTCCGACTTCCGCTTATATTTCCGGCAAACAGGGAAAGGACATTTCCTATGATCCACTGGAGATTATGGTGGAAGAAGCTCACAGTCAGGGGCTGGCCATCGAAGCATGGATTAATCCGTACCGGGTATCTTTCAACACAAGCTACTCGCAGCTCTCTAAGGATAATCCGGCAAGAAAATGGCATGAGTCTAGCAACGCTTCCGAAAGAAGAAATGTACTGTCCTACAATGGACAGCTTTATTACAACCCATCTAAGCCGGAGGTGCGGGAACTAATCATCGACGGTGTGAAAGAGATTGTGCGTAATTATGATGTGGACGGCATACATATGGATGACTACTTCTATCCAAGCTTTTCATCCAGCAATTACACCACCGCCTTCGACGCGCAGGAGTACAATGCTTCCACGGAAAAACAGAACGGCATGTCCATTAAAAAGTACAGAAGAAAACAGGTCAACAAATTGGTCAAAGGTATCAAAAAAGCCATTGATGCCATCGATTCCGACGTGGTATTCGGTATCAGCCCAGCCGGAAACATCGACAACCTGAATAGCAAATACTCTTACTACGTCAACATCAAAAAATGGACAAATTCTACAAAGTTTGTCGATTACATCGCTCCGCAAATCTATTGGGGGTTCTACCATAGTACGGCGAAGTTCGATAAGATGGTTGACCGCTGGTCATCCATGGTGGATCAAAGCAAGGTGAAGTTATATATCGGAATCCCTGCCTATAAAATGGCACAGCCGTCCAACGGCACCACAAAAGCCGAACGAAATGAGCTGAAAAGTAAGACGCTTCTTCGGAAGATGGCGAAATACGTCATCAAAAAGAACGCAGACGGCATTATCGTCTTTGATTACGCCGACCTGGACAAAGCAGCATGCAAAAAATTGGCGAAATATTTAAAGAAAATCTATTAAAAAACAGGAAACCAGTGTTCATAACAGAAGAGATGGAAAGGGAGGAGGAGCAGAAGATTTTTTTAAAAGTTCTTCTAAAGAATAGTCTATGAGATAACAGAAACGAAAAGAGAAAAATCCCCGGCGGACAAACCGGGGATTTACTATGTGCAAAATGCTCATAGTGCGACAATACAAGCAATAATATAAAAACTAATCGACAACCTGAACTTTCATCATGTTGGTGGTTCCGGAGCGGCCGATTGGTACGCCGGAAGTGATGACAGCCACATCGCCTTCTTCTAAGTACCCTTTTTTCTTGGCTGCGGAAATGGCACGGTCGAAAAGGACGAACACCTCCCATTCTTCCTTTAGAAGAATCGGACGAACGCCCCAGGACAGATTTAGTTGCCGACAAACTTTTTCTTCAATGGCACAACCAATGATGTCGCAGGCAGGACGATATCTGGAAATCATTCTTGCTGAGAAACCGGATTTGGTAACGGTAATGATAGCCTTTGCGTTTAAATCATAAGTGGTGCTGCAAGTGGCGTGGCAGATGGCATCAGTAACACTAGGATTCTCGCTTAAAGTGAGAGAGTTGAATCGCTTCTGGTAGTTGATGGCTCTTTCTGCACGAAGGGCAATCTTGGACATGGTCTTCATCGCTTCTACCGGATAAGCGCCTGCGGCTGTTTCACCGGAAAGCATGATGGCGCTGGTGCCGTCGAAAATGGCATTGGCAACGTCGGTGGTCTCCGCTCTGGTCGGGCGAGGATTCTTGATCATGGAATCAAGCATCTGAGTGGCGGTAATGACGATTTTACCTGCGGCACATACTTTATGGATAATCATTTTTTGAAGAATCGGTACTTCTTCCTCCGGAATCTCCACACCCATGTCGCCGCGGGCTACCATGACGCCGTCGGAAACTTCAATGATTTCGTCGATATTCTCAATACCCTCTGCATTTTCAACTTTAGCAATGATGCGGATATCTTCGCCGCCGTTTTCTTTTAAAAGCTGACGAATCTGGCGGACATCTTCTGCATTTCTGGTAAAAGATGCAGCGATAAAATCTACATCTTCTTGAATGCCGAACAAAATGTCTGCTTTGTCTTTTTCACTTAAATATGGCATGGAAATCTTCACGCCCGGAAGATTCACACCTTTACGGTCAGAGATAGTTCCGCCGTTGATAACCTGACAGTGAGCATCTTCTCCGTCAATGGATAATACTTTAAGCTCAATCAGACCGTCATCAATGAGGATGCTGGAGCCTACGGAAATATCTTTGATAAAATCTTCGTAAGTAACACTTATTATCTCTTCGGTGCCTTCCACATCTCTGGTGGTCAGACAGAATTCCTGTCCTCTTTCCAGATGAATGCTGCCGTTCTTGAAGGTTTTAATACGAATTTCCGGCCCTTTGGTGTCCAAAAGACAGGCAACCGGACGGTGATGTTTCGCTCGCAGAGCTTTTACCTTGTCCATCCGTTTCTTCTGTTCTTCACAGGAATTGTGAGAAAAGTTAAATCTTGCCACATCCATTCCTTCAATGATCAACTGTTCCAGAACATCGTCTTTGTCAGTGGCTGGGCCAAGTGTACAAATAATTTTTGTTTTTCTCATTTTGCAGTACTCCTTGTTAAATGGTTAGTTTTTGTTCGCTCTTTCATTGTAAATCAATTCAAAAAATTGTCAATGAAAAAGTTGTAAATTTTCTTCAAATTACAGTTTCTATGATATACTGAGAAAAAGTAAGGCAATTGAGAAATGATTTCTTTATTAAAAGAGAATACAGATGGGAAAGAGAATGGAGGAAGGGAATATGCATAAAATAAAAAGAAAACATTTCATCAGAAAAAAGGAAGCAGTATTATTGCTGGGAACGATGTGTGTGGGAGCCGGATTGTTTATGGCAAAGGTATCAGTAAATGCGTTGAAAATACCGGAGGAATATTCTGTGCCGGAAAAGGTTTCTCAGCTTGTGGTGGTTCGCTACAAAGGCGGAAGCAAAGGACGTTTTCAATTTTACATAAAAAATAAACAGGGAAAATGGAAGAAAAAGTTCGCCTGCACCGCATGGCTGGGAAGAAGGGGAATCGGAAAGAAACGAGAAGGGGATCAGAAGACGCCAACGGGACTGTATTCTCTGGATCAGGGGTTCGGCATCCTGAAGAATCCGGGCACAAAAATGCCATACATCAAGGTGAACAGTCAGCATTACTGGTGTGGAGATTCGGGAAGCATCTATTATAATCAATTGATTCGGCAGGATGAGACCGGACATATATGTGGAGGAGAGCACCTGATTGATTATAAAGGAGTCTATAATTATGCCGTGTCCATCGGATATAATAAAAAAGGGAAATCGGGAAAAGGCAGTGCGATTTTCCTCCACTGTTCCCGCAACAAGGCCACAGCAGGATGTATAGCGATTCCGGCGAACTATATGAAACGTGTTCTAAAAAAGCTCGATCCTGCTGCCAGTCCAAAGATTTTAATCTATTAGTGAAGTTCCGGGTATTATATTGACAAACAGTCCTGATAATATTACAATATAGAAATAAAAACTATATTATATAGAACGCAAAACAAGGATATGAGCGAAGCTTTGCCAAGTGGAATAGGTCAGCTTTTTTCGGAGAAAATATATTGTAGAGTAAAAGAGGAGAGTACTATGGATTATAAAATTATCAGTGACGGATGCTGTGATTTGAGTAAGGATGTAATTGAAAAATATCAGCTTCATATAATACCGTTTTACATTTCTTTTGATTATGAAACATATTATAAAGAGATTGAGGAAATCGGAATCCGGGAGGTTTATGAACGGATGGTGAATAATCCTGAGGTGTATCCTAAGACGTCACTGCCGTCGGTGCAGAATTATATTGATGCGTTCATGCCTTATGTGGAAGATAATATGCCGGTTATATGTATCTGTTTTACCCCTTCTCTGAGCGGTTCCTACAATAGCGCCTGTAACGCCCGGGAGATTGTCTGTGAGGAGCATCCGGAGGCAAAGATTACTGTGATCAATTCGGAGGCGGCGACAGTATCGCAGGGATTAATGGTCATAGAAGCGGGACGGATGCGTATGAATGGCGTGCCATACGACGCCTGCGTCCGGATTCTGGAGCAGATGAAAAAAACTAACCGGATCTTCTTTACGGTGGGAAATGTGAACTATTTAAAACATGGCGGCAGAATCGGCAAGCTGGCGGGGGTTGCTACCAGCGCATTGTCTTTAAAACCGTTGATTACTTTGGTGGACGGAGCTATTGAAGCATCGGGCGTCGGACGGAGCCGTAAAAAGACAGTGCTTAAAACGATCAGTTTGATGGAAAAGTATTTTAAAGAGAAGAACGAATCTATGGACGATTATAGTTTCGCTGTCGGATTTGGGTATAATATAGAAGAGGGCAGAGCATTTTATGAGAAGGTATCCGAAGACGTCCGGACATTTGCAAAAGGAAAAGAAGTCAGTTTGATTCAGATTGGCGCTACAATCGCTGTTCATACCGGTCCTCATGCCATCGGTATTGGAATTATAAAGCAGTATGAACATTATTTATAGCAGCATAAATATTATTTAAAAAGATTTTTTATAAGGCTGCGTTGCAGAAACGAAGAATTTCTGTAATGCAGCCTTTTTATATTATATCAGAAAAAATCCCGTTAAAATTTGCATGAATTGAGAATGGATTTCCGGAGGACTTCTTGAAACCTGAATTATACTGTGATATGATTAGTCTAAAATAACCAAAAAGGATTGATTTTTACCATGTGGATAGCAAAAAATTGGAAAGAATACGAAGTCATTGATTGCAGCGCCGGCGAAAAGCTGGAACGCTGGGGGAAATACATCCTGCTCCGTCCAGACCCGCAGGTAATCTGGGATACGGATAAGGGGGACAATCGATGGAGACACTTAAACGCCCATTATCACAGAAGCAAAAAAGGCGGAGGTCAGTGGGAGTTTTTTAATCTGCCAGAGCAGTGGGATTTGCATTATAATAATTTAACCTTCCATCTGAAGCCGTTCAGTTTCAAGCACACGGGTTTGTTTCCGGAACAGGCAGTAAACTGGGACTGGTTCTCGGAAAAAATCCGCAGAGCGGGACGTCCGGTAAAGGTGTTGAATCTGTTTGCCTATACCGGCGGCGCGACATTGGCTGCCGCGGCTGCCGGAGCTGCCGTCACCCATGTGGATGCATCCAGGGGGATGGTTACCTGGGCGAAAGAAAATGCAGTGGCCAGCGGCCTGTCTGAGGCGCCAATCCGGTGGCTGGTTGACGATTGCGTGAAGTTTGTGGAGCGTGAAATACGTCGGGGAAATCATTATGACGGAATTATTATGGATCCGCCGTCCTATGGAAGGGGTCCGAAAGGTGAAGTGTGGAAGATAGAGGAAAAAATTTATCCGTTAATCTGTCTTTGTGAAAAGCTTCTTTCGGAAAATCCTCTTTTCTTTCTCATTAATTCTTATACCACCGGTTTGCAGCCGGCGGTGCTTTCCTATATGCTTGGCAGCGCGGTAAGCAAAAAACATAGAGGCGTCGTGGAAGCGGAAGAAATCGGTCTTCCGGTCAGCGCCAGCGGACTTGTGCTGCCGTGCGGAGCATCCGGAAGATGGGAAAGTCAATAAATGGAGGAAACTCAATGAAAAAGGCGAAAAAAACAGCATTTTATGGAATGTTTCTGGCATTGGCGCTGGTAGCAGGTTATGTGGAACAATTAATTCCCATTAATCTCGGCATACCAGGCGTTAAACTGGGATTGGCCAACATTGTGACCATGGTGTTGCTTTACACAGTGGGAACCCGGGCGGCGGCGGGAATCACCGCAATTCGGATCCTGTTGTCGGGAATTTTGTTCGGCACAGGATTTTCCATTGTATACAGTGCCGCCGGAGCGGTACTCAGTATCCTTGTCATGGTATTTTTAAAAAACACGAAAAAGTTTTCCTATGTCAGCGTCAGTGTGGCAGGCGGAGTCTTCCATAATGTAGGGCAGATTCTGGTGGCAATCCTGGTGCTGGAAACCAATGCGCTTGTCTACTATCTTCCGATTTTGATTATATCCGGAGTAGTGGCGGGCATTGTTATAGGAATCATAAGCGGTCTGCTGATGCGAAGACTGACCCCGTCTATCAGGCAGACGTTGGAATAAATGGAGATTTGTGAAAATGGAGCAGAGAACTATTTATACAGACGATGCCTTAAATCCCAATTGAAAGATTGTAATAGGAAAGGAAAAAGAATGAGAATAATACAACATGATAAACAAGGTAATTCCAGACTCTTTGGCGCCGGGGTGTGTCCTGCGCCGCGAAGGAAAGGAGTTCGGATAACGGCTCTGGCGCTTGCGACAGCGCTGCTTCTGTCTCTGTGCGGCTGTGCTGCGGGAGACGGCATGGATAGTGGAGATGACAGTACGGATGGTAGCACGGAGGTAGCAGAAGGGCTGAATGCGGCGGATGCGGAAACTTTTACTGCCACAAATTTTGTGATGGATACGGTGCTTCAGGAGACTGTTTACGGCAGTAGCGACGTCACTCAGGAGATTGCAGACCGTTTGTCTGAGATTGAGACCGGGCAGTTATCCTGGAGAGAGGATGACAGTGAGGTGGCGCAGATTAATACCCGCTGTAATGAGGGAGAGAGCGTTGTCATGAGCGATGATTTTTATCATTGGACGGAGGTTTCTCTGGAATTGGCGAAGAACAGTGGAGGGGCCTTCGACCCGACCATCGGTAATCTGACCCGCCTTTGGAATATCGAGGGAGAGAATCCGACGGTGCCGGATCAGGCAGAGATTGATGAGGCGCTAAAGTATATCGGATATGAGTACATTAATATAGAAGAAACAGATCAGTCTATTTCCATGGAGCAGGGATGTACTTTGGATTTGGGCGCTGTGGGAAAGGGAATTGCCTGTGATGTAACAAGAGATTATCTGGAGGGGCAGGAAGGTGTGTCCGGGGCGGTTATCGCTGTCGGCGGCAGTATCCTCGTCTATGGAAACAAGCCGGATGGGACAGACTGGAATGTTGCCATTCAGGATCCGGAAGGAGAAGAAGGAGAATACATGGGAGTGCTGAGCCTGTCGGGAACCGTCTGCGTTTCGACTTCCGGAGATTATGAGAAATATTTTATCCAGGATGGGAAGCAGTATCATCATATTCTGGATCCTTCCACCGGATATCCTTCGGAAAGCGGGCTGTCTTCTGTCACGGTGGTGTGTCCGGACGATGGGCAGTGGAAAGAATATGCCGGCCTGCTTTCGGATGGTCTGAGTACGGCCTGCTTTGTGCTGGGAGAGGAGAAAGGTATGGAACTTCTGGAACAGTACGGCATGGAAGGCATTTTTATTGACAAAGAACAGCAAGTGACCATTACCGATGGACTGAAAGATTCCTTTGAAATCCTGAATGAGGAGTATTCGGTGAATTAAATCTTGAAAAAAGATGCAGAGTTTGCTATGATATATAAATGTGTTTTCTTGTATATATGAGACATGATAGTCTCTCAGGTGAGAAAGCATAAGATTGTTTTTAGAGACAGTTATTCCTTCCAGGAAGAATACTTAATACTTTTGTAATAAAGATATTAAAATAATTACAGAAATGTTAAATTTATGCTTGACATATATTAACAATTATTGTAATATATATTACAGTTGTGTTACAAAATATTAGGTTTGGAAAGGAATGAACAATGAAATCAAAATATTTTGCAAACTGGAAATCTTATATTCGCGTATCAGCAGTGGTTATGATATTGGTCGTAGCTGTACTTGCGGTAAATCCGGTATCCGTACAGGCGAAGGCTTCTGATTATACACAGGATCTAGATGGATGGCTTCAGGCATGCCAGAAGATTGGAAATGATCTGACAAAGTATAATTTTACATACGGCAGTCGCAGTAAGTCTACATTGGCAAAAAGCGTGAAAAATGGAAGAATAGCCAACTGCGCATCCTATGTTTCCTGGTGTTTGCAGGAGTTTGGCGTACTGAAAAAAGGGCAGACTTTTTATACTGACAGAGGCAGACTTGTAAAGAGGTTTAAGTCCTGGAGAGGGAAAGTAAAGATTATCCAGATTAATAAAAGAGCAAGCAAAGTGAAGAACCTGAAGCCGGGAGATATTGTCGGATGGGGAGATATCACTCACACAAATATTTATGTCGGTGAGAATGCCAAGGGAGAGAAGCTCTGGCTTGACGGAGGTTCCGCGGCGACTTATTCAGGCTCAAGACGTTATTATCGTGCGGATGAGATTAGGACATACAATTATCTCAATAAGTACAAGATTGCTTTTGTTATTCGTATTAAGGGATTATAAGCATATTAGAGAAGTATTAAGATTATAAGTAAGATAAAAAGCGTATAAGTTTTGCAGACTTATACGCTTTTTGCTTTACCATTATTTTTTTTAAATTCAGATATCTGTATCAAACGCATTTCAAATTCCTGTCTGTCTTTTTGCCGCAGCGTCTGAAGAATGATGCCGGAAAACAATGAAATAATCGCGGCCATTTCGATAAAACCACAGACAATCAGGGTTGGAAAATTTGGAACCAATCTGGTTTGGGAATAGGTTATCAAAATTGGTATAAAAAATATGGCGGAAATAATCGTTAATAATATGGCGATTGTACTGAAGAAATTCAGTGGTTTGTAGTTTTTATATAATTTCAAAATGGTAAATAATACTTTGAAACCATCGGAATAGGTGTTTAATTTTGATTCGCTTCCTTCCGGGCGGTCACGGTATTCGATGATGACATTTTCAATGTACATATTTTTGTCGATGGCATGGATACTCATTTCTGTTTCTATCTCAAATCCTTTGGAGAGAACCGGAAAGCTTTTGACAAATTGATAGCTGAATGCCCGGTATCCGGTCATGATATCTTTTATTTTACTCTTGAATAAAAAGTTGATGGACTGGCGTACAACGGTATTTCCTATATTATGGAAGGGACGCTTGTTCTCTGTAAAGTAAGTGGAAGAGAGACGATCACCCACAATCATGTCAACATTTCTCTGAAGAACCTGATCGGCCATCTGGCGGGCATAGTCGGCGGGATATGTATCGTCGCCGTCTGTTATGATATAACATTCGGCATCGATTTCCCGGAACATACGGCGAATCACATTTCCTTTACCCTGCTGATACTCATGACGGACGATGGCCCCCGCGTTTTGCGCCAGACTGGCAGTATCATCGGTAGAGTTATTATCGTAGACATAAATTACTGCCTCCGGCAAAGCTTCCTTGAAATCAGAAACGACTTTTTGAATCGTTTTGCTTTCATTATAGCAGGGAATTAGTACTGCAATTTTATCCATATTTGTTACTCCTTTACGTCTTTAAAAAGATGGCGGCAGGGATGCCGGAATATTAAAAAAATAACGTTTTTATTCTATCACACAAATAAAGTTATAGCAATTTAAAATTGGATGATGACATTCTCCATATAAATATGTATAATCGTCTATAAAGGGAATTACAAAGAATGATAATAGTAAGGATTGTTCCCAGTTTGTAATTTTCATGTTGACATCATGAAATTACATATTTTAGATAGATTGGAGGAGATAAGCAGATGATTATTCGTCTGATTATGTGTTTTTTTACTGCGCTCGCGTTATGTATGCGATTTGAATTGCCGGAAGAATTAAATGAGTTTGCCGGCGGAAGCAGAATGTTGAATATTTTTTATAATTTTCAGCTCAGCCTGACGGGTACAATGGCAACGGCGACGGTGGTTTTTGCGGCGTTGCTTCTGCTGGAACGCTATCTCCATAAAAAAGGAACCAGGAGAGGTGTTTTGCTGTATATTATTTGCTTTCCCATAGCGATGGTATGGGCGATGGGTGAAAGTTTCCGGCGGGTGGATTCTCTGGCACTGCTCCATGCCGGCGCGGGACAGGCGGTAAAGACGATAGTTTATATTGCTGGTATCACCTGGCTGTTGGCGCAGGCGGCGGCTCTTTTGACCATCTTCCTGGAATCAGGATGGGGTTGGAAATACAAAGCGAACCGCTGGAGCCGGTTATATCATAATCACCCTTTTAGTATGTCCTTCGCCGGGCTGATGCTTTGCTGGCTGCCGAATCTGCTTTTATCTTATCCGGCGTCTATGTGCGTGGATGTGTGGAATCAGGTGCTTCAGTTTTTTGGGATTCAGAAGTTTACAACTCATCATCCGCCCGTCCATACGGTTTTAGTGGGCCTGTTAGAAAAACTGGGGTTATGGTTCGGAAGCGGAAACGCCGGATTATTTCTATATATTTTTTTTCAGACGGTATTGTTCGCATTAATTTTGGCATATATGCTTGATACAATGCGTAAGATGGAAACACCTGTCTGGCTGCGGGGAGTTACCTTTGTTATTGCGATAGTTTCCCCATACTATACACAATATATTGGCACCATCGTAAAAGATAATATTTACTCGTATTTTATAGTCCTTTTTGTAATTGAGCTGGTGTATATGCTTGTGTTAAAACAGAAGTACTGGATGGAAAAGAAACATCTGCTGCTTCTGGGAATCTCCGTCATCGGTTCCATCCTTTTTAGAAATAATGGAAAATATGTGATATATCCGATGATTCTTTTGATACTTATTATGCTCTTCATACAGAATAAAAAAAAAGAAGGAGGACGGATTCTTCTGACGGCATTTGCTGTGCTCATCCTGTCGGCGGGCGCCGCTTTCTGCGTACAAAAAGGGATGATTCAATATTATCAAATTGGAGACGGGAGTATCAAAGAAGCGCTTTCGCTGCCTTTTCAGCAGACGGCCCGTTATGTGAAAGAACATGGAGATGAAGTAACAAAGGAAGAAAAAAAGGCGATTCAAAAGGTACTTGCCTATAATAAATTAGCGGAGCGGTATGATCCAAAGATTTCGGATCCTGTGAAGGCCACATATAAAGAGAGCGCAACCGTGGAAGATTTAAAAAATTATTTTATCGTCTGGTTTCAGCAGGGGCTGAAGCATCCGCTTACCTATGTGGAAGCGACAATAAATCAAAATTACTATCTGGTGTATCCGCTGATGGAAAATAATACTCTTTATGATGCGACGGAGCCTGACACGAGCGCCGCCAAAGAGTTGGCGGAGGATTTAGGCATTCATGAAGTACCTATTATCCAGAAGCTGGATAAATGGCGGACAGGTTTTAATAAGGTATTGTTTTCCCTGCCGGTCTTTGGCCTGCTGGCGAGTATGGCATTTTTTAATTTGATTTTAATTTATTTATGCTATGCTTCCATAAGAAAAAGGGTTTCCCAGATGGCCTTGATTTTAATGCCGCTGCTGCTGAGCGACGTTATCATTGTGCTGGCTCCGGTAATCAAAGGACATCCAAGGTATGCTTTCCCGATTATATATTCCATACCTCTCGTATTTGCTTCTTTTTTGTATTTTGAAAGGAAGGTTATAAAAAAGAAACAATCTTTGAAAATACGAAAGAATTAAGAAAGAGGTTTGCTTGACTTTTTTTGGTCAGGGGAATAGAGTAGATATGTTAAAAAGGTAGCGTCAAGTGATCTATGAAAAACAGAGTCGAAAAAACAGGCTCAAAAGAACCTTGAAAATTGTAGATATCGATGTCGAAAAGCTCTCTGAGTTCTCAGGGCCCTGCAGGATCTTTTTGCCATAGCGTTTTTCGAAATACGGGATGAGTTCTTTGTAAGTCCAGTCCTGGCGGAAATCCGTAATGAGAGAAAGTTCATCTACTTTGAATTTTTGGTACTTTGGAGAATGGGAATCATCATAAGCCCACTGCTTGAGAGGGATGTATCTGCAGATAAATAGTATTTGACACTACCGCTAAAAAAGAAGAGGAGGATGTTATGAAAATGACAAACATGAAAAAAGTAATGCTTGCAGGTGTTATGGCGGGTGCGGCGTTGTACGCATTCAGTTTTACCGCCGTACCAGGAAATGTAAACGAGTTGTCTGTGGTTTCGGCAGAGACAGCCTATACCGGAAGCGGCGAGTATATGGGAACGCTGTATTTGAACGGACAACCGTACACCGGCGTCGCCTTAAAGGATGGAAAGCTTTACAATTATACCAACGGTGCGCAGGGGAAGACATACAGCGGAGCCTTCAGCGGAACCTATCTGGATGCCGCCACCGGACAGCAGGTGACTGTAAAAAAAGGGTATTATGACGACGGCAGCGGATATACCGGAGTGGTAAACAGAAAGTATTATGTGGACGGCGTGTTCCAGAGCGATGTAAACGGCTGGAAAAAAGTATCCGGAAAAACCTATTATTTTAAAAACGGCAAGGCCCAGAAAAAAGGGTTTAAGAAGTTAAAGAGTCTGACAGGTGAAAATAAGAAATACAAATATTATTTTAAGGAAGATGGTTCTCTTTCCACAAACTTATTCAAAGACTGGGGATATAAAAAATGTCTCAAGAGAAAGATAACCATTGAGATTAATACCAAGACACATAACCTGACCTTCTATCTTTACGACAAAAAATCAAAGAAATACATCATTCCGGCCAAAACAGTGGTTTGCTCCACATCAGCTAAGGCCAACGGAACACCGAGAGGTAATTTCTTCCTCATGAAGACATCTGCGAAGAGATGGGTAAATGTTCCGAATAATACAACCAGAAAGTATCAGTGGGCTGTCCGCATCGCCGGAACACCGACATTGATTCACAGTAGTGTTTATACCGAATATGGAAATAATAAGTCTCTCCATGCAGGTTATTACAATACTTTAGGAAGCAGCAACACATCTTATTGTGTGCGTCTGCAGGCTGTAAATGCAAAGATTGTGTACGATATTGCCACAAAGACAAAGACGACAGAACGTACATGGGTTAATATTGTAAAGAACAGCAATAAAGGGCCTTTCGGTATAGTTAAATTAAAAGATACCACTGGAAAGCTTAAAACATCAAGAAAAACAGACCCTACGGATCCGGTTCTGTTCCCTAATAATCCCTACTAATCCATTTTCCATTACCGAATAATGAATGGCCCCGGGGAGAGGATATTTATGAATTATCAGTTTTCTAAAAGGGATACAAATATTGTGAAGGGCGTTGCTATTATAGCAATGCTCTTCCATCATTGCTATGTGACAGAGGTGAGTTTTAAGGCTCACGGAGTTTCTTTCGCGCCGTTTTCAAAAGGAACTGTTGTGACGCTGGCGCAGTGGTCCAAAGTCTGCGTTGGGATTTTTGTTTTTTTGAGCGCTTACGGCATTGCCCTCTCGCTGAAAAAGCTATATGACGGGCGGCAGTATGATAGAAAGAATCTTTCCCGCATGGCAATCAGAAGAATCTGGAAGATTTTGAGCGGCTTTTGGCCGATTTTTATTTTGGCTGTTCTAGGATGCGCTATCTGGGCGCCGGAAAGTTTCGAGGTATATAAGCAGGGCGTTGGGCGGATTGTCTATATTGTTATAGACGCTCTGGGACTGGCGCATCTGTTTGATACCCCGACTTTGCTGGGGACCTGGTGGTATTTAAGTCTTGCTTTCATGGAAATCATGCTGCTCCCGTTTTTGTACTATTGCTATCGCAGGTGCGGAGCCTTTATCACCGTGGCGTTAAGTTACTTCCTTCCCATGGCATTGTCTTTAGAAATGACAAATCTTTTGCGGTATCTTCCGGCTATGACACTGGGAATATGGTTTGCAGAGGAGAACTTATTCGCAAAAATTGCGGAATGGAGGATTCCGAATATCAGGATTGCAGTGACCAGAACGGCAGAATTATTGGTGCTGGCAGTGGTTCTTTTGGGAACAGTTTGGTTGAAGGTCTCAGCTTTTGGAAAAGCGCACACGAATATTACAGACAGTATAACGCCGTTGGCAGTTGTTCTATTCACATATTTGTTTTTCACCGCCATTCCGTTTCTCAGGGATATATTGGGCATTCTTGGAAAATATTCTATGAATATTTTTTTGATACACAATTTTATCCGCACAAGATGGTTTGAAGATTTCTCGTATTCTTTTAAGTTCTGGTGGCTTATCGTTCTTGTTCTCATAGTGGACACCTTTGTGATTTCCCTGATAATCGAGGTGGGAAAAGAAGCACTGCGTTATAACAAATTAGTATCTAATGTAGAAAAGAAGATTCAGGGAGCGGTACGGATAGATATAAAGAATGAAAATAAAGGAAGATAGTGATGGAGAATGTAACAGGGCAAAGCGGAAAATATTATAATGAGATTACCATAGCGAGAGGTATAGGTATTCTTCTTGTCGTATTAGGACATGCCATGAAGCAGACGGGAGTGACGAATTCCGTCGTATCTGTTCTCGATCAGGTTATTTACAGCTTTCATATGCCGTTGTTTTTCGTGTTGTCTGGTTTTGTATCCGTAAAGATTCTCCGGTATTCAAAAGTGGAGGAGCGCGTCGGATATATAAAGAACCGGGCGGTACGTCTTCTGATCCCTTACTTCGTTATTGGAATTCTTTATATGCCCTTAAAGTATTTCTTATCCCGCTTTGCGAGAAATTCTTATGATTTTTCTTCGGCATGGATGTTGATTTTTGGGGAGAATCCCAATACAACCATGTGGTTTTTATACACTCTTTTCTGGGTGTCAGTGATAACCGTGGTGTTTGTGAGAAAACGGATATTGCTGCCGGTGTTGGCGAGCAGCGCCGTACTTTCTGCTTTGGCGTTTTATTTTGACTGGGGCATAAGGATTCCTGAATATCTATTTTTCTTTATCCTCGGTATTTATCTGCGGGAACATTATGAGTCTTTTTTGAAACTGGAGAAAAACAATCTGTATATAACTGCTATGGCGCTTTTGTTTCTGGGCGGAAATGTTTTATTGTATTTTAGCTTAAATATAGCAGGTTTTGTGACTTCTGTTGCCGGAACGGCTCTCTGTGTTCTGTTGTCAACATATATGAACGGGAGAGGAAAAGGCGGAACTTATAGCCTTTTATCGAATCTTGGCGGCAGCAGCATGGATATTTATATTTTATCTGATCCGATTCAGACGGTAATCAGATTAATATTTTGGAACATACTTCATGTGCCGAATGTTTTGGTTATTATTGTGTGTTTCCTGTTTGGTGTCGGAGGATCCGCTGTGTTGGCGCGTTATATTATTCGAAGATTTCGGATTTTTCGGATTTTACTATTTGGCGAAGTTTGAATGACTGGATGATGAAAGACAGAAGGAAAGTGTTATGAGAAAAAAAATAATTTCAAAAATTATGGTGACATTGACAGTGGCCGTTTTACTGGCGGGGATCAGTTCCTCGGTGCAGGCGTCAGCCGCAAATGTTGATACAAAAGATAATATCTCCCTCTGGGTTGGGGATTCCCGGACGGTCCTGATTTATCAGGATCTGAATATGAAGGCAAAAAACGGAACCGCTTACAGAGATAAGGCAAGGGTTTCCGGAGGTTATTTGTATCTTACTTATCGGGATTGTTACGCCGCGAGAGGGACCGGATATAATTTTGCAAAAAAAGGAGTGGCGAAGGCGGCAAAGGTTGCCAGCAAAGAGGGACGGCAGAATATAATTCTTTCTTCCGGGGTAAATGATCTTTATAAGACGGAGGTGAATCCATTTTCTACCCGGGTAGGGGGAAAAAAGGTGACGGCAAGTCCGGAAGTTTTGGCTAAGAAATACTGGGAGTTATATAAGAAGAATTTAATCAAAAAATATCCGGAAGACCATTTTTATATTACTTCTTTGAATCCGGTCTATTGCCCTCTTTATTATAAAGGGAACTCAGTGACGAACAATAAGGTGAAACGTTTTAATAAGAAATTGAAAAGCCTGATTGAAAAGTCGTCGTTTACGAATGTTTCCTATGTGGATACCTACAAAAACATATTTAAGAAACAAGGGCTTATCCATAAAAAAAGCACTTACCGATATGCTTTAAAATACAGGACGACCAACGTGCGGTATATGAGAGAAAGTTCCAGCTACCAGCTTCATTATAGCGAAGAAGTGAATAAGCAGATTTACCAATACGTCAATCAATTTATTGAGCAGGATCAATGATGAAGGCGGGCGTGGATCAGAAAGGATAAAGGGGGAAGAATAATGGGTAAATACCAGAAATTATATCTGGCGATATTCGTATTTATAGGCGCGTTTTTTATATGCACCCAGTCCGGATGCGCGGCAGGGAAGACAGTACAATTGAACAAGACCAGTATTACACTGGATGTGGGAACCACGAAAAAATTAAAATTACAACAGGCGGATAAGACAAATGTTTCCTGGTCCTCCAGCAAGAAAAAGGTAGTTTCTGTTGATGAAAATGGAAGGATTTATGCCTTAAAAGGAGGAACCGCCTATATAAATGCAGTTTACAACAATAAAGTTTACCGCTGCAAAATCACTGTCAGAGGATTAAACAAACAGACGCTGACGCTGGCGCGCGGGGATAAGTTCCAGTTGAAGATTAAAAATGCCAGAGCGGTGCGTTGGTATTCCAAAGATACAAAGATTGCCAAAGTTTCTTCCAATGGAGTGGTGAAAGGCAAAAAAACTGGAAAGACAACGATTGTCTGCGTTACTTCCAGCGGAAAAAAGATTAAATGCAAGGTCTATGTCGCAAAACTGAAAAATACTTCCAGCAAAATGGTGGTGGGATCATCCAATACGGTGAAGGTTGCGAACACCGGAAATTCCTGTAAATGGAGTTCCTCTTCGCCGAAAGTGGCCACTGTATCCGCCGACGGCACGGTGCAGGCATTGAAGAAAGGGAGTACGACTATTAAATGTAAGACGGGTAAAGCTGTTTTATCCTATAAACTTAAAGTAATCAATCCGAATAACATCGTCACCAAAAAGGCGAATCTGCCAGCAACCACGAGGGTAGATAAACTGACAGTGACGATCAACAGTTATCCAACTAATAAAACTTATACTATCTGGAAGCAAAACGGAAAAGATAATATCAGCAGCGTTTTCCCGCACTATATGCAGGCACATGGCTGTTCCGCTTCTTCCCTGGCTACCGTACTCAGCGCCTACGCGGGATATACACAGGATCCGAAATATCTTGTAGAGACGGTGGAGAAAAATCTCTTCGGCGATGATTGGGTAAAAAATTACAGTAAGGATGACAGTGATAGCAGTAAAGACCGCCCTATGCCAATCAGTCTATATGGCATGACAAAGGTTCTTGACTCCTATAAAGTGGGATACAAATTAGTCAGATCCTTTGATGATGCCAGTGCACTGAAGGAAATTAAGGCGCATCTTAAAACAGGGAATCCGGTTATATTTATTGTGGATAACGAAAGCCGGTTTGGCGGTACGGCCAATAAATGGACCACCGGGTATCATTGCATGACCATGCTTGGTATGACGGATACCGGAGAAGTTATCGTAGCAGATTCCGTGGATCGTTCCTCCAGTATTTTTGGAGACAACCAGAGAATTAAATACGCCTCTCTGTCTGAACTTCTGGGATATATGTTCTCTTGCACGAACACCACATCCACCTCCATATACTGGAGCGGAAAGACGAGCAGCGGAGGATATATTCTGATTAATCCGCAGAGCTGATGAAAGACAATGATGAGAAAGACAATGATGAGAAAGATGATGAAAAAAGTTATGGTGATGTTCGCTGTGATGGTGATCACAGCGACATCTTTTCCGGCGGGAGCGTGGGCGAAGGCAATAACAACGCCTGTATCCTCCCTGCCGACGGATTCCGATGTTTCTGAAATCACAGTGGCCATTAACGGCGATGAAGGCATAAGGAATTTTACGATTTACGGACAGCATAAGAAACCGTGGAAAAAAGACAAATACTTAAAGCTTCACGGCTGTGCTGTCAGTTCTCTGACGACAGTACTCTCCGGCTACACTAAAAAGTATAAAAACTATACGCCGCAGCAGGTGAGAGATATTGTAGAAAAAAAGGCTTTGGGAACGGCGGTGTGGAATAGCAATTACAGCAAAACAATAATGAAACAGATGCCGATTTCCATGTATGGGATTTCCAAAGTTCTTAATTATGTAGGGATTAAAACAAAGTATGTCCGTACATTTACCAACAAAAGTGCCAGAAAGCAGATCAAGAAGCATTTAAAAAGCGGAAATGTCGTGGTTATAGAAACCAATAACCGCACGCAGGTCAATGGTAAGTTTAGCAGCAAGACGACTACCAGATGGGCTCGCAGCAAACATACAATGGTTCTGCTGGGGCTTACGGATACCGGAAAGGTCATTGTGGCAGATTCCTCCCAGAGGAACTGGTCAGGACAGAATCAGAGAATTAAATATACAACGGTAAAAGAGATCGTTAAATATCTGATTCCGTGTACATCCTCTGTAAAGACTTGTTATTTTTCAAGTACAGCAAATTCAGGAGGATATGTCCTGGTAAATCCGCAGGATTAATTCTTTCTATATTATAATGAAGAAACATTTCAGCTATACATCCCGGAAAGCCGCTGCGAAGGCAGTTTGTCCGGCGCTGGCGCATCTGTTTCCTCGATAATGGCATGGTGCATATGTCAAAAAGGGACAAAATAGAGCTTACGCAAGTAAACTTGCGATGCCTCTTTTGTCCCTTTCTGCTGCAATGGCTAAAATATTTTGAAAAAGTGCTTGATTTCCTGTAAAATATGTGTATAATAAGATTTGTTGTGTGACATGATAGCGATGAAGCGCGAGGTTGCTGCACTTGATGCAGGTTTTCCGTGGAGCGAATGTCAAGTCAAAGATACTGGCGACAAGTCACTGTACAATAGATACAATCTACTGATGCGTAGAGACGTAGTGTGGTATTAAGTATGATACACACGGAGGAGTGTACAGTCACCGCTTGTCGTACTGAATGAAAAGTGCGAAAAGGAGGCGACTTTTTTTATGGCAAGTCAAATTATGAGAATCACGTTGAAAGCGTACGATCATCAATTAATCGACGCATCTGCAAAAAGCATTATCGAAACTGTCAAGAAAACAGGATCCAAGGTGAGCGGACCGGTTCCGATGCCTACAAAGAAAGAGGTAGTTACCATTCTCAGAGCCGTTCACAAATACAAAGATTCCAGAGAGCAGTTCGAGCAGAGAACTCACAAGAGATTAATTGATATTATCACCCCTACGCAGAAGACGGTTGATGCTTTATCAAGACTGGAAATGCCAGCAGGTGTCTATATCGACATCAAGATGAAAAACAAATAGTTATGTCCTATGGCTTCAAGATTGCCCCGGGTTGATTATTGGGTAATCCGCTGTGGACTATTATGATTGTGGCAGACGCTGCAATCCGCTGTTAGGAATTAGGAGGAAGACAGAATGAAAAAGGCTATTTTAGCAACAAAAATCGGCATGACTCAGATCTTCGCAGAAGATGGAGAATTAATTCCGGTTACAGTGTTACAGGCTGGACCATGTGTGGTAACACAGGTTAAGACAATGGAGAATGACGGTTACAGCGCTGTACAGGTTGGTTTTCAGGATATGAGAGAAAAGTTATCCACGAAACCAATGAAAGGTCACTTTGAGAAAGCAGGCACATCTGTAAAGAGATTTGTAAGAGAGTTTAAGCTGGATGACGCAGAGAACTATACGCTGGGACAGGAAATCACAGTCGACGTATTCGAGGCTGGCGACAGAGTGGATGCAACTGCTATTTCAAAAGGTAAAGGTTTTCAGGGTGCTATCAAGAGACATGGACAGCATACCGGTCCTAAGACTCATGGTTCCAAATACCATCGTCACGCAGGTTCCAATGGTATGGCATCCGACCCATCCAAGGTAATGAAGGGCAAAAAGATGCCTGGTCAGATGGGACATGTAAAAGTTACTGTTCAGAATCTTGAAGTAGTTAAAATAGATGCAGAGAATAATGTTATTTTGGTAAAGGGCTCCGTTCCTGGACCGAAGAAAGCTTTAGTAACATTAAAAACATCAGTAAAGGCCTAGGCGCTTAAGGAAGGAGGAACTTACAAATGGCATCAGTATCTGTTTATAATATGGAAGGTGCTCAGGTTGGTACAATCGAGTTAAGCGATTCTATCTTTGCAGTGCCAGTTAATGAACATTTAATTCACCAGGCTGTTGTAGCACAGCTTGCAAATAAACGTCAGGGTACGCAGAGCGCAAAAACACGTTCCGAAGTACGAGGCGGCGGAAGAAAACCATGGAGACAGAAAGGAACAGGTCACGCAAGACAGGGTTCCATCCGTGCGCCACAGTGGACTGGCGGCGGAATGGTATTCGCACCGAAGCCAAGAGATTATTCCGTGAAAATGAACAAAAAAGAGAAACAACTCGCTATGAAGTCTGTTTTGACTGAAAAAGTAAATGAGAATAAATTTATCGTTCTGGAAGAGCTGACTCTGCCGGAAATCAAGACAAAACGCATCAAAGCAGTTTTAGATAATCTGAAAGTTGAAAAGGCTTTAATCGTGACAAAGGAAAAAGACGATGTTGTGGTTAAATCCGCAAACAACTTACCAACAGTAAAAACTGCTGCTCTTAACAACATCAACGTATACGATATCCTGAAATACGATACGATTGTTGTTACAAAAGAAGCAGTTGCAACGATTGAGGAGGTATACGCATAATGGCAGATTTAAAATATTATGACGTCATTTTAAAACCAGTCGTTACAGAAAAAAGTATGACTGCTATGGTAGAAAAGAAATATACATTTTATGTGAATCCGGACGCCAACAAGAGCCAGATCAAAGAGGCTGTTGAGAAAATGTTCGAGGGAACAAAGGTTGCTAAGGTCAACACCATGAACCTGAACGGCAAGAAAAAACGCCGCGGAATGGTTTACGGAAAGACTGCAAAGAGAAAGAAAGCAATCGTTCAGCTGACAGA
>CAYULX010000018.1:0-34226 GCA_964445535.1 uncultured Eubacterium sp. | reverse complement strand
CGATGCAGATAGCAGTCCAGCATGGAAAAGAGCCTCTGCTCCGGCGGGAGTTTCTGCATATCTTCCCCGATGGAGCGAACAATAGCAGCAACGCCCTGCGCTGTCTCGTCCGTTAAGGCATAGAACAGGTCTTCTTTATTTTTGTAATAGCCGTAGAACGCACCGAGAGTAAAGCCCGCGTCACTCACAATCTTGCGTAGCGGAGCAGATTTGAAGCCTTTTTCCAAAAACCACCGTTTGGCACTGTCCACAATCTTTTGCTGCGTTTCAGACACTTCCATCTTTAATCACCTCCTTGATGTAACTTAGCTATATAGCTTAGATATATTATGCGTAAAACTCTGCATTTTGTCAAGCCTTTACGCGGTTGTTAATTATCTTCTTGCTGTCCAGCATACCGGGAGAGGTAACTTCCATGAGAGCAACTAATTTTTGGCGACTTCCTGGAGACATGTGGACAGCCGGCTAGAATATGCTTTCTGCTGCAGCACCTGCAAGCGCCATGGCAGACGCTTTTGTACCCCGCACCGTCTGCCGGCAAAAACCATCATCGCCATCGTGATGCGCAATTTGCATCTTTTTCTGGAAAATACACATGTCCAAAAATTTCTTTCTGCACAGCGGATTCCGGACATTTTTCCGGTGTATCTGATGTCTGCCTTCCTGACATTTTCTCAGCAGATTGACCTAAATCGTACAACGGCAGGCGAATATTTTTTTAATATGTCCTGAGTTTTCGTCAATTTAACAAATTTTTTAGAAAAATTAGCACTTTTTTTTACTTGTGAAAACAATCAAACTGTGATAGACTGCATTACAAGACAAAGGCGTTTGTAGTATTGCTGATACTGCAAGCGCCTTTTTTTCATGGAAAACAGTCTGTAACTATTATTTTATTCACAGCCGGCATATTGAAGAAGGAAAGGATGAGATAAGATATGAATTCAGGAGATACAGCTTTTGTAATTATCTGTGCAGCTTTTGTATTTTTAATGACTCCAGGGCTGGCGTTTTTCTACGGCGGTCTGGTTCGGAGAAAAAATGTTGTCAATACAATGATGGCCTGTGTTGCCATCATGGGACTTTCCGTTGTCATGTGGGCTCTGTTTGGTTACTCACTGGCTTTCGGTGGAAATCACGCCGGTATCATCGGTGATTTCCGGTGGTTCGGTTTAAACGGCGTCGGAATGGATGCCGGACCATATTCCGATTCTATTCCACATCTGGTATTTTGCATGTTCCAGATGATGTTCGCTATGATTACTCCGGCCCTTATTACCGGTTCTCTGGTAGGCCGTATGAAATTTAAAGCATTATTTATCTTTATCGCTCTGTGGTCCATCATCGTTTATTATCCGATGGCGCACATGGTATGGGGTTCCGGCGGATTCCTGGCTTCCATCGGTTCCGTGGACTTCGCAGGTGGTAACGTTGTACACATTAGTTCCGGTGTAAGCGCCCTTGTTCTTGCCATCATCCTCGGCAGAAGAAGAGGTTATGAACATACTACATACCGGATCCACAATATTCCATTCGTCGTGCTGGGCGCTTCCCTCCTTTGGTTCGGATGGTTTGGATTTAACGCAGGAAGCGCATTATCAGCCGACGGACTGGCAGCACATGCATTTATGACTTCTGCTATTTCCGCGGCGGCCGCTCTTCTCTCCTGGATGGTCATTGACGTCATCAAGACAGGAAAACCTACGCTGGTCGGTTCTTCCACCGGTCTGGTCGTGGGTCTGGTTGCCATCACTCCGGGTGCAGGTTTTGTTCCTATCTGGGCATCTTTTATCATCGGATTCTTAGTAAGCCCAATCTGCTATTTCGGTGTGGCTCTTGTTAAGAAAAAACTGAAAATTGACGATGCTCTGGATGCTTTCGGCTGCCACGGTATCGGCGGTATCTGGGGCGGTATCGCGACAGGTCTGTTCGGCCAGTCTTCCATTAACAGCGTTGCTCAATGGGACGGTCTGGTATTTGGTGACTTCCGTCTTTTTGCCGCTCAGATTATCGGTATCGTTGTGACCATCGCCGTTGCCATCGTCGGCACACTCATCTGTGTGGCCATTGTAAGAGTATTCACTCCTCTTCGTGTCACTGTCAAAGAAGAACAGATTGGCCTTGATATTACGCAGCATGGAGAAAGTGCATATCCAAGCTTCAATGGATTAGATCAGTAAGGTGGGAGAGAATATGATGTATAAAATCGAAGCATATATAAGAGAAGAAAAATTCGAAGATGTAAAGAAAGCTCTGGATGATCTCAATGTCAATGGACTGACCGTATACCAGGTCATGGGCTGCGGTATCCAGAGAGGATATAAAGAAATTGTGCGAGGCATGGAAGTAGACATGCAGATGCAGGCAAAGATTAAATTTGAGATTGCCGTATCATCGGAAGAATGGGCGGAAAAGACTGTGGACGCCATCCAGAAAGCGGCTTATACCGGAGAGGTGGGAGACGGAAAAATCTTCACCTATGAAATCCGCTCCGCATTAAAAATCCGTACCAAAGAAACCGGTTACGACGCTATTCAGGAATCCGAATAAACCGGCGCAATCCATATCCCGCCCACGGCGGAGATGACTCCGGAAAGGTCAGCGCCTCCGGCGTTCGGGAGAAGGATATCAATCTCGCTATTATACTCAAATGCCAAAAGGTTCTTGAACAAAACAGCTATCCGGATAGTTCCCAACACGGCGCACAGGTCTTCTATCAGGCGGACAGCGAACAAAGCCAGCGTCTTGCCTCCCTCATACAGGCACAGACTAAATACCTGACAGGGAAGGAAAATAAGAGAGAAATCAAACCAAATTCCGATTATTATCTTCTGAGGGATAATCCCATCCCTACGGTAATCGCAGAGGTTTGCTTTCTCTCTAATCCTTCCGAAGTCGAAATGATTACGGATAACAATATGCAGGAAAAGGCTGCATTTGCGATTGCAATGGGGATCATGCAGTATCTTTATTCCTGATATCTTATGGAATCTGCTTCTGATTTATTATTTTCAACTTCTATATTATATTACTATATTTTTTATTATTTTACAATATATTTTGTGAATTCCCTGTGAAAATCTACTTATTTTCAGATGTGTGGGTGATTTTAACACTTTACAGTTTTCAGAATAATGTTTATACTATACACACCACATATTCTTGTCCTGTTTATACAGAACAGAACTCTCCATATACAATGTCCTGATATGACTTTATCAAAAAGGAAGTGAATTCATGAAATTAGAAAAATTGAATGATAATCAGATACGATGTACATTAAATAAATCTGATTTAGATAAACGGGAGCTGCGGCTTTCCGAGCTGGCTTATGGTTCTGCCAAAGCGCGGGCATTGTTTCGCGATATGATTCAGCAGGCTTCCATCGAGCTTGGCTTTGAAACAGATAATATTCCACTGATGATTGAAGCCATTCCGATTTCCAACGAATGTCTGGTGCTGGTGGTCACTAAAGTTGAAGACCCGGATGAACTGGACACCCGGTTCTCCCGGTTCTCCAGTCCGTTTGACGAGGAAGATTTTGATGATGACTATTCTTCCGATGTGATTGACGCGGAGCTTTCCGACGACGATGCTTACGAGGAAGAAGCCCTCTCCTTTGGCGACGGCCCGGAGGAAGCGCTTTCTTTTGAAAGTTCTTCTGATAAGGACTCCCGGCAGGCAGCCGATGACGCCCTTGACTTGATTGCTCCATTCACACAGGCTATCGCCCAGGCCAAAAAGGAAGTCTTACGGAAAAAGAAGGAAGCCTCCAAAAAGAAAACTAATTTACAGATTTACACCTTTTCCAATCTGGATACCATTGCACAGCTAAGCGCTTTTCTCACCCCGTTCTATACGGGTGAAAGCCGACTGTACAAGGATACCGCCGGAAAGACTTATTATCTGTTCTTAATAAAAAATCAGTGCGAACATGAGATTTTCCGGAGGGCCTGCACCATCGCCTCCGACTATGGGACTGCGGTGAATTCCTCCTATTCCACCCTCTCCTATTTTGAGGAACATTTTCAGTCGGTATTCCGGGAAAATGCACTGGAAACATTGAATCAACTGAACTAAAGCAAATGAAGGCACAGTTTTGTTAGGACAGAGCTGTGCTTTTTATCTGTGCAAAAGGGGCGCAGCCAAAAAGCTGCGCCCTACATATTTGCATTTCTTCATCTGCTTTTTATTTATTTTTATTTACCAGATAGTCATTAATGCGGACAAGTACCTGGTCTGCGTCCATGCCGTGAACCATACATGCCTCTTCCAGGCTCTCCATGGCGGAGGATGGGCATCCTACACAGTGCATACCTGCTGCCATTAAGATGGCGGCGATTCCCATATCCATCTGAAGCATTTCTCCGATTAATGTATTCTTTGTAACAACCTGAGCTGCCATATCTATTCCTCCTATTATTATAATATTGTCGGCATACCGATACGCTGTCGCGGTGAAAATCCTGTCCCGCCGAACGTACCCCGAAGCCGGATTCTCTGGTACTTTACACAGTATAATACACGAAATCGAAAAATTCAATAGTCTTTTTCATTTTCTCTAGTAATTTACTATGAATTACCTCCGTCAACAACCACAGGGATTTTTCTCCGTTTGGCACCGCCTCCATTATTTTTGAATTTCTTTGATCAGATTAATCATCTCAATGGCGCCCAGAGCGCAGTCATAACCCTTGTTGCCTGCCTTTGTGCCTGCCCGCTCGATGGCCTGCTCAATATTTTCCGTGGTAATGACGCCGAATAAAACCGGAATTCCGGATTTCAGGCCGACCTGCGCCACGCCTTTGGAGACTTCATTGCACACATAATCATAATGGCTGGTGGCGCCGCGGATCACCGTTCCCAGCGCAATGACCGCGTCATATTTTCCGGACTCAGCCATCTTCTCGCAAATTAACGGAATCTCAAACGCCCCCGGCACCCAGGCAACATCAATTTTCTCCTCCTTCATTCCGTGGCGGACAAGACCGTCAATGGCTCCGCTTAAAAGCTTGGATACGATGAACTCGTTAAATCTGGCACACACAATGCCCACTCTCTCTTCGCCGCCTACTACTTTTCCTTCAAATACATTTACTCCCATGATAATTCCTCCTATTCTTTATGATAACTTATGAAGAAAATTCTGTTTCTTACAAAAGGATTCTAAAATCGCTTTCCGTTCTTTTAATATTTTGTATAGTGTCCCATCTTCTCCTGTTTGGTTTTCAGGTAGAAGAAATCGTCTTCATTGGCCTCGATGATAATCGGCACCCGCTCCACAATCTCGATACCGTATCCGGACAGCCCCACGACCTTAGCCGGGTTATTGGTCATCAAACGAAGCTTCTTGATTCCCAAATCCGCCAGAATCTGTGCACCGATACCATAGTCCCGCAGATCTTCCGGAAATCCCAGCGCGATGTTGGCTTCCACCGTATCCATGCCCTGATCCTGTAATTCGTATGCTTTCAGCTTATTGATAAGGCCGATGCCCCGGCCTTCCTGGCGCATGTAGAGGAGTACGCCTCTGCCTTCCTTTTCTATCATCCGCATGGCTGCCGCATACTGCTGACCGCAGTCGCAGCGTCTTGAACCAAGCGCGTCTCCGGTGAGGCACTCGGAATGTACCCGGCATAATACCGGCTCTCCGTCGGCCACATTTCCTTTTACGATGGCAACATGATGTTCTCCGTTCAGTTTATTCACATAGCCGAAAATGCGGAAATGTCCATAGTGGGTCGGGAAGTCTGCTTCCGCCTCGCAGCTCACAAAGCTTTCTGTACGGCGGCGATACTGAATCATATCCGCGATGGTGATAATCTTCATATGGTGATTTATCGCAAATTCCATGAGCTTCGGAACCCGGGCCACAGAGCCCTCTTCATCGAGAATACCGCAGCACAGACCCACCGGCTGCAAACCTGCCATCAGCGCCAGGTCCACCGTTGCCTCGATAAATCCGGTCCGTTTCAGGACGCCGCCCTGCAGCGCCACTTTTGGCGCCATAGTACCAGGCCGCTTGAAATCATCCGGTGCTGCGGTTTCCGACGTCGCCGCCATCACCGTCCGGGAGCGATCCGCCGCGGATACGCCATTGGTCACATGTACACTGTCCATGGTCACTGTGGATGTGGAACGGGACATTTCCCGGTTCTCCCAGATTAATTCTTCCACTCCTATTTTCCTTGCCACATCCTCGGAAATCGCCATGGTCATCATGCCTTTTCCATGGCTGAGCATAAAATTCACAGCCTCCGGCACAGCAAACTGTCCCGCCACAATGAGTGTACCGTCATTTTCCACATCGCCGTCATCCACCACAATGACCATTTTTCCCTGTTTAAAATCTTCCAGGGCTTCCTCTATGGTATAGAATTGAAATGCATCCATTTTATCTGTCCCCCTTGTTTCTTCTGTTTGTATCAAAAACCATTCCTTTTCAAAAAGTCCATTGTGATGCCCGATTGTTGTTTTTCCTCTTCCGCCTGGTATCGCAGAATCTTTTCCACATATTTGCCTACCATATCCGTTTCAAGATTCACCGTGGCTCCCGGTTTTTTCTCCAACAAAGTGGTATGGGCTCCCGTATGCGGAATAACAGAAACCGCAAAGCTTTTGTCATCCACCCTCGCCACCGTGAGACTGATGCCATCGATGGTAATGGACCCTTTCTCCACAATATATTTTAGAACTGCCGGCGTCGTCTCAATGGTGATCCAGATGGCATTGTCATCTTTCTCCATGGATGTGATCGTACCCGGATCATCCACATGTCCCGCCACAATGTGACCGCCGAACCGTCCGTCCGCCGCCAGGGCTCTTTCCAGATTCACCCGGCTGCCGCTTTTCAGCGCCCCCAGATTAGTCCGGCGCAAAGTCTCGTGCATCACATCCACACTGTAACTGTTTTTATCAAAAGAAGTCACCGTCAGACATATGCCGTTGGCGGCAATGCTATCGCCCACATGGATATCTTCCATCACCTTCTCTGCCTGAATGGTGATGACTGCCGACTTTGCGCCCATCCTGATGCTTTTTACCACGCCGACTTCTTCTATGATACCTGTAAACACCTCGATCCTCTCTCCTTTCTCCATATATCGTTATTCTCCTTCCGCTATATCACATTTTTCGGTCATGTCATACTCCAAAAGGATATCTTCACCAAACTGCCGCATACGAGTTCTTTTCAGTCGCCAGGCGTCCGCTGCCAGGGCAACTCCGCCGCCTTCCACCGGCGTTCTTGCCCCCGTCCCGCCAAATATTTTCGGCGCCAGATAGCAATACACTTTGGAAACGATGCCCTCCTGCAGGGCGCTTTCATTGAGTGTTCCGCCGCCTTCCAGCAAAATACCGTCAATCTTATTCTCTCCCAGCCGCTCCATGAGCCGCTGTAAATCAATCTTTCCTTCCTTTGCCGGTATCTCCCAGACCGTCACGCCCTTTTCTTTGAGCAGCTTCATCTTCTCCCCGGCTGCTCCCGGCAGGCAGGCTACGATGACCGGCTGCTCCTGCGCCGTTTGCACCAGTCTGGACGTCAGTGGAATCCGCAGATGACTGTCACAGATAATCCGCACCGGATTCCTGCCGCCTTCCATCCGGCAGTTGAGCATGGGATCATCCGCCAATACCGTTCCGATACCCGCCATAATGCCTTTGTAATGATTCCGAAGCGTCTGCACATGCGTCCGGGCTTCCTCCCCGGTTACCCACCGGGAATCCCCTGTATGGCAGGCAATCTTTCCATCGAGAGTCATGGCGTATTTCATCGCCACAAATGGACGGCCGGTGCGTATGTAATGGAAAAACACCTCATTGACGGCATCGCACTCTTCTTTAAGAACATGGGTTGCCACCGCAATGCCATGCTCCCTCAATATCTGAAAACCTTTACCCGAAACCAGAGGATTCGGATCATCGGAGCCGGCCACCACTCTGACAATTCCTTCTTCGATAATAGCCTCGGTACAGGGCGGCGTCTTCTCGTAATGGCAGCAGGGTTCTAGGGTCACATAAATGGTACTTCCTTCCAGGTTGTACCCCGCCGCCTTCGCGTGGGCGATGGCGTTCCTCTCTGCATGGAGCTGCCCGTATACCTCGTGCCATCCTTCTCCGAGAACCTCTCCATCCCGGACAATCACCGCTCCCACCAGGGGATTGGGATTCACATGCCCGCTGCCCCGTCCGGCCAGTTCCAGGGCTCTTTTCATATACGCCTCATCCGTCTGCCGCTGTGATTTGGATTCATTATTCATAGTGACTCATACTCCTTCCGTATCGCACAGAAATTCTCCAATTGCGTAAAATAGAAAAGGCCCTGAAACCAACCGCTTCGCGCGGCTAATCTCAGGGCCTGTCACTGCCATAAACATACGCAGACAATTCTGTCTGCATATACAAATAGAAACATCTTCTACCATCCGGACTATACCGTCGGCTCCGGAATCTCACCGGAATCCTGCCTTTCGGCTCGCGGGCTCGCACAAACACTGCATATATCATGCCTTTCTGTGATTACCGCCGGTGGGGACTTGCACCCCGCCCTGAAGATCGTTTTCATTTCTTTGGTTATTATAACTCTTTATGCATGTATTTTCAAGAAATTTTATGTGGATTTATACAAATAGCATTATGCCTCCTTCGCAAAGTACCTATCTTTATCCGGCACATCTCATGCCGCTCTGCCCCAGCTCTCCGGCACTTTCCGGCCAATAAGCTCTTCCAGACGGGCGATTTCTTCTTTATAGTACTGGTTCAGGAACTGCCGGGTGCGTGGAAACATTTTTGATTTATCTGTTTCCGGTGCAATGCAGAAAGCCAAAATATGCCGGAACAATTTGCGGAATGTTCTGGCCGCCGCCGGAAAACGTCCCAGATGCAGGAAATCCATAAACAGATGATAAATGCCCTGGGAAAAGTATATAATTTTACTACGCAGAGGGGATACGGCGCAGAAAATACTTTCATTGCTTTTGATATTGTAATTTATCCCCGAGTTTTTTTCCACATGGATAAATTCCAGAATATCTTCTACTGTTTTCTGTTGATTCTGAACCATCTCTTCAAAAAATACAAATTTCATATTTTCCTTTGGAAAATATTGCAGATATTCCTCTATACACCGTGCATAATTCCCCTGAGAAAAGCACAGATATTTCAGACGGCGGCGCATAATCTGTCTGCTTCGCACCGGACTGTCCAAAACGTGGTGAACATACTTATCAAAGGCCGCCGCATGTCCTCTTTTTTGGTCATCGAGTACCGTTTTATACGGGAGAAATCCCAAAGGAAGAAAATATTTATAAGCGGAATAACATCGATCTGCCGGATTCCGCATAAGAAAAATCAACCGGGTTTCCGCCGGAAAATCACGTCCGACTTTTGCCGCGCATCCCTGGAAGGTCAGACCGGCATTAATTTCACCGGCTGTCTGTCCTTCTTCCGGACAAAACCGTCCAAAATATCTCTTTTCATACCAATTTTTCCCAAGACACAAGCGCAGCAGCGGAACTCTGTAAAACATGGGTTCTTTTACACCCTCCGTCAAATATATTTTTTTGTGCTGCCGTAAAATATCATACAAAGAAGTGGTTCCACATTTCTGGAATCCGATACAAATAAAAGCAGGTTTCATCTTTGTTTTTGTCAGGGGCTGTCCCCTTGCCTTTCTTTCGTATTTTCACCTTAATTCTTAATCCCGGAGACCGAAATTGCTTTTGGGCTAGAATATTCTACACAAAAACTGTGTCCGCTCTGTGGATAAATCAAAAAAATAAGCAAAAATTTCGCAAGTAATTCTTTATACAAATTCTTTATACATAAGAAATATTTCAAAGTCACAAAATAGACAGTTTTCTGTTCATATAGTATAATAATACTATCTTTTTAACCAATGCTTATTATTGATGTAAAAATCATATGACATTTGATTCATAATTACAGTAGGAGGTATACTATGTCAGGTAAAATTCTTATTGTCGGGCAGTCCGGCGGTCCCACGGCGGTTATTAACAGCAGTCTTTACGGCGTTGTCTCGGAAGCCCGCCGGCATCCCGGAAAAATCAGTCGTGTCTACGGCATGGTCAACGGTATTGAAGGTTTCTTAAACGATACCATTCTTGATTTTGACGAACTTCTGCCAGGAGACAAACTGGACGCCCTTTTATACACCCCGGGCGCTTATCTTGGCTCCTGCCGTTACAAACTTCCGGAATCTCTGGAGGACCCGGTTTATCCGAAACTTTTTGAAAAATTTAAGGAAATGAACATCGGTTATTTCCAATACATCGGCGGAAATGATTCCATGGATACGGTAAGCAAGCTTTCCCGCTATGCTGCTTCCGTGGGAAGCGATATCCGCATCATCGGACAGCCAAAAACCATTGACAATGACCTGGTACAGACAGATCACACGCCGGGATATGGCAGCGCCGCCAAATATGTGGCATCCACCGTGCGGGAGATTGTCTTTGACGCCAATGTCTATGAGAAGGAATCCGTCACCATTATTGAGATCATGGGCCGCCATGCCGGATGGCTCACCGCCGCTTCCGCTCTGGCTCGGAAATATCTCGGAGACAATCCAATGCTCATCTACCTGCCGGAGACCTCCTTTGATACTGAGGATTTTCTGGCAAACGTCAGCCAGTGTCTGAAAAAGAACTGTAATGTCATCGTCTGCGTATCAGAGGGTATCCACGATAAGGAGGGAACCTTCATCTGCGAGTATGATAATTCTGTCGGAACAGATACCTTCGGACATAAGATGCTTGCCGGCTGCGGCAAATATCTGGAAAATCTTGTCCGCTCCCGCCTGAGCGTAAAGGCCCGCTCTGTGGAGTTCAATGTCAGCCAACGCTGCTCCGCTTCCATGCTTTCTGCCACCGACCAGCAGGAAGCCGCCGCCGCCGGAATCTTCGGTGTAAAAGCCGCTTTGCAGGGAGAAACCGGAAAGATGGTTTCTTTCCAGCGCAAAGATACCGCCGACGGCTCTTATGAGATGACCTTCGGTCTTACCGATGTCAACGAGGTGTGTAACAAAGAAAAAACCGTGCCACCCTCCTGGATTTCCGCCAACGGCACCGATGTCACCGACGAGTTCATCGCATATGCACGTCCGCTCATTCAAGGCAAGGTGGACGTCCCTCTCGGAGAAGACGGGCTGCCGGCCTTTGTTTCCCGGAAGTAAAAAGAGTTCCGGAGATGAAACTCCCGCGCCGGACACAATCGCTTAGGAAATGCTGATTAATGAAACATTCGGCGTTTCCCTAACAAATTTTTCTCAACAACCTCTTTGTAGTTTTGCAGATATCAATATGAAAACAAAAACACAGGTTTTGGTCTGAAAATAATACAATTTTACCAAAATTTTTCTTGATATTACGCTTGATATTGCCCGTAAACTAGTATAAAATAAGGAATGCAGAACAAACGAGTTTTGTAACAATCTAAAACTAAAGGAGGATATACTAATGGCATATGTAATTTCTGATGAATGTATCAACTGTGGATCTTGTGAAGGTGAATGTCCTGTTGGCGCTATCAGCGCAGGCGACGTCAAATACGAAATCGACGCTGATTCCTGCATCGATTGCGGAGCATGTACAGGTGCCTGTCCATCTGGCGCCATCAACCAGGAATAATTTAGGAATTTCAGAATAATTTCCTAAATAAAACAAAACGAAAAAGAGTGTCTGTTTTGACAGGCACTCTTTTTATTCTGACGGGTTTTCCATATTTTGGGATTTGCTATATTTTTCTTTTATTCTTCCGGAAAACCGGCTCTTCTTCCCAGTACCGGAGAACGTGATTTCCCATCTCCAGCAATCGGGAAGCTTCTGAGATGGAATATCTTTTTTTCTTCATATTTTCTTGCTCCTGTCATACTATATTTTACTGCAAAAGCCCCGGACAGCGGCTGTGCAAGACACAGGAAATCTGGCTTTCACAATTGATTATGACGACATAAGCAGTCATGCCAATTGTTTACCGGCATATTCATAGTATAACAGGGTTCCGGTTCCATTCTCAACGATATTCGTCTTCTAAAAACAGACAAAAGGAGCGGAGTTCTACTGAATCCGCTCCTTGTTGGCAAATTTCGTGTACTGGCCCAGCCAGACAAGCTCAATGCTTCCGGTGGCGCCATTTCTCTGCTTGGCCACAATGACCTCTGCTATATTTTTCTTCTCCGTATCCGGATTATAATATTCATCTCTGTACAGGAACATAACCACGTCGGCGTCCTGCTCAATGGCCCCGGATTCACGGAGGTCTGAGAGCATCGGCCGGTGATCCTGTCTTGCCTCCACCGCACGGGAAAGCTGTGACAAGGCGATAATCGGAATATTCAGCTCCCGGGCAAGAACCTTTAATGCACGGGAAATCTCCGAAATCTCCTGCTGCCTTGACTCATTTCTGCGGGTATTGCTGCCGCTCATCAACTGGAGATAGTCGATAACCACCATCTCAATGTCATAAGTTTGTCTATATTTTCTGCATTTAGACCGAATCTCCGCCAGGGAGGAGGCCGTATCATCAATAATCAATTTAGAATTGCCGATAAGAGCTGCTCCCTCCAGGAGCTTTTCCCAGTCGGAATCTCGTAAGTCACCGGTACGGATCTGCTGGGAATCCACCATGGACTCCGACGCCATCAACCTCGTAACAAGCTGCTCCTTTGACATCTCCAAACTGAACATGGCAACGGCGTGATTATCCTTGAATGCCGCATACTGCGCGATATTTAAGACAAACGCCGTCTTTCCCATGGCCGGTCTCGCAGCCACCAGAATCAGCTCCGCCGGGTGCAGTCCCGTGAGCTTATAATCAAGCTCCGTAAAACCGGTGGCAATGCCGGTAACCCGTCCTTTCGTCTTTGCCGCCTCCTCGATGGCGTTTAAGGAATTAAGCACGATTTCCTGAATGGGAACAAAGTCGGACATCCGGTTCCGATTTTGCAACAGTCCGAAAATCTCTTTCTCAGTTTTTTCTAGAATAGCCGGCGTCTCTTCCTTGCCGAGATAGCAGGCATTGCCAATGTCCTCGGTCACTTTGATAAGCGCCCGCAAAGTCGCCTTATCATGGACAATCTGAGCATACTGCCGGACATTGGTGGACGTGGGAACGATATCCACCAGTTCCTGGAAAAAATCGAGACTGGAGAGTGCCTCCGGCACATCTTTTTCTTTCAGTTTGTCCTGAAGAGTGATAAGATCCACCGGTTTCCCTTCCTGGTAAAGCTCCACCATGGCTTCAAACAAAATCCCATACTGACGCTGATAGAAGTCCTCCTTAATAAGAATATCTTCCGCCTCCACAATGGCGTCTCTGTCCATGAGCATGGAACCCAGCACCGATTTTTCCGCCTCCTCGCTGTGCGGCTGTATTCGTTTGATAAAATTCTCATCTATTGTCGGCATATCGTTACATCTCTGACACTTTTACTTTGAGAGTCGCTGTTACCTTAGGATGCAGCTTAATCTTCGCATTATGCACACCAAGACTCTTAATCGGTTCATCCACAGAAATCTTTTTCTTGTCAATCTCTATATCAAGCTGTTCTTTGGCTGCCGCAGCAATCTCCTTGGTGGAGATGGCTCCGAAGGTCTTTCCTCCTTCGCCCACCTTCATCTTGACCTCCACGGATTTCTCGGAAAGATCTGCTGCCAATGTCTGCGCTGCCGCCAACTGTTCTGCCGCCACCTTATCCTGATGCGCTTTCTGCAGCTTCAGATCATTGATGTTTTTGCCGGTGGCCTCCACGCCCAGTTTTTTTGGAAGGATAAAATTCCTTGCATAACCGTTGTTGACTTCCACCATATCGCCTTTTTTACCTAAAGACTTCACATCTTCTAATAAAATTATTTTCATAATCTATCCTCCTGTTTATCCTATTTCCCCTTCACCTGGCCGCCTCCGCGGCCGCCGGAAAAGCTTGTCAGATGTCTCCTTCCTTCTTCATCGAAGCAAGCAGATTCTTCAAATCATTGGCCACTTCATCCATGGTTCTATCTTTAAGCTGTGTTGCCGCCACCGTAAGGTGCCCGCCGCCACCAAATTTCTCCATTATAATCTGTACATTCAAATCGTCAATGGAACGGGCGCTGACATAAATGCAACTGGAAAGCTGTGTGATGACAAAACTTCCCCGGATTCCCTGCACGTCCAGCAGGGCGTTAGCTGCCTTTGCCCCGATCACTGTCGCCCCGTCAATATTTCTTCCGTCAAAAGTTGCGATTGCAAATTCATCATAAAACAGTTCTGCCCGATTGATGATATCGGCACGGATTTTACAGTTCTCCATATCTTCCCGGAACATTTTCCGGACTCTTGTCACATCCGCCCCGGCCCGGCGAAGATAAGCCGCCGCCTCAAAGGTACGAACCCCCGCCTTCACGACAAAGTTATCGGTGTCCACCAGGATACCCGAATACAGCGCATCCGCCTCAATGGGCCGCAGTTTCGGTTTGTCCGGAATGTATTGCAGAATCTCCGCCACCATCTCGCAGGACGAAGAAGCATACGGTTCCACATAGGAAACCACTGCCTTTCTGATCGTATCGTTGTTCTGCCGGTGGTGATCCAGCACTACGATGGTCTCTATCTGTTTCACCAACTCCGGACACTCGGTCATGGCAGGGAGATTGACATCCACAATCACCAGCATGGAGGACGCATCCTTCAATGAGAGCGCCTGTTCATTGCTAATAAACGGAAAATCTTCCGCTCCGGTATCGTTGATCATCCCTTCTATAATCGGCCGTATGGCCGCGCAGTCCTTATCCATGACAATATATGTCTTTTTGTCAAATGTTCTAGCCAGCCGGTAAATCCCCAGCGCCGCGCCCACGGCATCGGCGTCCGGCAGCTTGTGTCCCATGATAAAAATCTTGTCATGGGTCAGGATAATCTCCCGCAGAGCGTGAGCCTTCACTCTCGCCTTAACCCTTGTGCTCTTTTCTACCTTCTGGGTCTTCCCTCCATAGTAAGAAATGGAATCTCCGTCCTTGACCACCGCCTGGTCGCCTCCCCGACCCAGAGCCAAGTCCATGGCAATACGGGCGCTTTCATAGGTGTCCACATAGGTTGGCGCATTGACGCCCACACTGATACTGAGCGTCATGGACAGTTCATTTCCTATATTGATCATCCGCACCTCATCCAGCAGAGAAAACTTGGATTCCATGAGCTTCTGAAGATTCCTTTCCTCAAAAACAAAAAGAAACTTATCTTTCTCGAACTTCTTTACAATGGCGTCCAGCCCCTGCATATAACGAATAACCTTTCGCTCTACCAGAGCCAGGAGAAGCGACTGCCGCACTTCTTCCATATTCTCAAGGACTTCTTCATAATTATCAATGTAAATGAGACCGGCCACCATGCGCTTGCTTCTGGATTCTTCCTGATATTCCATGAGCTGCGTCTCATCAAAGAAATAAAAAGCCAGAAGAATATTTTCAGGCTGCACCTCTTCTTCCTTTTGGCCCTCCTCTGACATACAGACGCTCTTACATTCCACGCGGTACTTTTTCTCCTCCATGGTAATGGAGAACTCCTTTGTGGTTCCGGGCTTCGGGAATACCTTTTTGTACAGAGACGCAAACATCTGTGTAATATTTTTCTTTTCGGTCTTCTCTCCGGCCATCTCAGCAAAACTGCTGTTGAACCAGATTACCATTCCATTATCGTCGGTTAAAATATAAGGGACAGGCAGGTCTTTTAACAAATCTTTCTGAATCTGTCCCTGCTTAAATCCTGCGGAGAGAAACTCTGTGGACGCCAGTTTCTCAAAATATTCATAGTGAATTACCGCGATCACCAAAAAAACAAAAGCCACCGCTATGGTTACATATCCAAAAAACGGGCGGACTGTAATCATGAAAAATCCGACCAAAAGAAAGGCTGTTACCATGATAATAGACAGCCATAAATTAAACTTGATCTGTTTTGAGACTTTTTTATTTTGTTTCATTTCCTTCACCAGATAAATCATTATTGCCTGCGAATATTTTGTTATTATAACACCAATTTGCAATTTTTAAAAGCCCTATTATTGTCCTCAATCATACGAGATATGACAGTTTCCATCAATAAAACAAAACCCGCCTGGAAGAAGAGCGTTTTTATGTTACTCTTTTGATTGCGATTTTTCAGAAAATTCAGTATAATATATTAAATCAAATTAAGGAGGCACATATGAATGAGCAATTAGAGACGCTAAAACACAGGTACCGTCTCTCGGGCATTTTAGTTCACCCCACTTCTCTTCCCGGAGAATACGGAATCGGGGATTTAGGCCCGGAGGCTTACCGTTTTGCAGATTTTCTCAGTGACGCAGGTCAGCATATCTGGCAGACACTGCCTCTTGGCCCCACCGGCGAGACGAACTGCCCTTATCAATGCTATTCATCCTTTGCCGGACAACCGCTGCTTATCAGCCCTGAACTACTGAAGGAGGACGGACTGCTGTCGGAGGAAGATCTGCTGGAAAAACCGGTGTTTCCGGAAGAGAAGGTGGATTACGATCTTGTAAAAGAATATAAAGACACTTTATTTCACAAGGCTTTTCTGAATTTTCAGCTTCTGGATGAAGAAGACCAGATTCCTGAACTGAAACAAGAATTTGAGGACTTCTGTCAGCATACAGACTGGCTTCCTGATTATGCTATGTTTATGGCAATTAAGAAAAGCAAACAGGGCGCTCACTGGCTGAACTGGGAGAAAAAATACCGCAAACCAACCAAATCTCAGAAAACTGTCATCGAGCGAGAACTTCATGATGAAATCACTTATGAAAAGTTCCTTCAATGGCTATTTTTTCGTCAGTGGACGGCTCTGAAAGAATACGCCAATGAACAGGGTATCCTCCTGATCGGCGACATACCGATTTTTGTGGCGGGAGACAGCGCCGACGTCTGGTCCCAGCCTAAGCTGTTTCAACTGGATAAAGACGGATTTCCGACTGTGGTGGCCGGTGTCCCGCCGGATTATTTCAGCGCCACCGGACAGCTCTGGGGAAACCCTCTTTATGATTGGAAATATCATAAAAAGACCGATTTTGCATGGTGGATAAAACGTATTGAGACGCAGCTTACCATGAGCGACATCGTCCGCATCGATCATTTCCGCGGACTGGAAAGCTACTGGGAAGTTCCCGCCGACGCCGACAACGCGCTTTCCGGCAAATGGGCGGAAGGACCCCGGGACGCTATCTTTGAACAGATTGAACAGATTTTTGGAACAGATTTACCGATTATCGCAGAGGATCTGGGCGTTATCACCGATGAAGTCCGGGCGCTCCGGGATCGCTATCATCTGCCTGGCATGAAGATTCTGCAATTTGCCTTCGAGGACGACAACAGCAGCTATCTTCCGTATAATCAGCCATATAACTGTATCTGCTATACGGGCACACATGATAACGATACAAGCACCGGTTGGTATGACCACGCACCGGAACATATCCGTGATAAGGTGCGCCGTTACATGAATACGGATGGCTCCCAGATAAGCTGGGATTTTATTCGCACTTGTTTTGGCGCTCCTGCCCGAATCGCAATCGCTCCAATCCAGGATCTGCTCTGCCAGGGCAGTGAATACCGTATGAATGTCCCTGGTGTTGCCGATGGTAACTGGGCCTATCGCATTAAAGAGGGCCTGCTGACCTCTGATATCGCCAGCCGCCTCCGCGACATCACCTGGCTTTACGGCAGATAGGAGAGAGTATTATGAATTTACGGGCATTTTGTATCTTAATCTATGTAATCTATTATATTATCGTGACCACTCCGCAGCGAAAACGTCTGCGGGAGCTGGCCAAGACAGACCCGATGGAAAGTTCCCGGCTTTCTCATCTGGGAGTCAAAAAAGCTTTTCGCATGATTCTTAGAATTGCCGGGGTCAAAATCGAAGTGAGCGGACTGGATAATATTCCGGATGAAGCCTGTCTTTATGTGGGGAATCATAACAGCTATTTCGATATTCTCGTGACAGAAACTGTAATCCCTTCCGGTACAGGATTTGTGTCAAAAGACAGTCTGAAAAAAATTCCCGGACTTTCTTCCTGGATGTATCTGATACACTGCCTGTTTTTAAACAGAACTGATGTCCGGGAGGGACTCAAAATGATCATGACCGGTGCCGACTATCTGAAAGAAGGGTATTCCATGTTCATTTTCCCAGAAGGCACCCGCAGCCGGGACGGGCACATCGGGGAATTTAAAGGAGGCAGCCTGAAAATGGCACAGAAGGCCGACTCTCCCATCGTGCCGATTGCCATCTCCGGCTCCAGTACAATCTTTGAAAAAAACGAGGGGCTCAGAATAACACCGGGCCACGTGAAAGTGTCTTTCGGCACACCGTTTAAATTTTCAGATTTGACAAAAGAACAGAAAAAAAACGTCAGCAACCACACGAGAGCAGCCATTCAGGTCATGCTGGATCACCATTCAGATAGTTTCATCTGACGCATCTCACCCGGCGCATGGCCATGCGCGTAACACTATGTCATCCCAGAAACCGGTGCTGACGCAGCTTATCAGTCGCTCGACTGAATTATTTATGAAAATGTTCTTTTCATAATGAGAAAAAAATGTTACAATATTTATTTGTAATGTAATAATGAACTGCCCGAATCGGATAGAGATATCTTCACAATTTGGGCGTATTAACTTAGGAGGATGAGACATGAATGTAACTCCATGGATTATTACGGCTGTCATTTTGGTCATTGCCATCGCCGTTCTCGCATTTCTTTATTATAAAGGCTCCAAAATGCAGAAACAGCAGGCCGAACAGAAAACCAAGCTTTTTGAAGCAGCCCAGCAGGCCACTATTCTTGTCATTGACAAAAAAAGAATGCCTTTGATCGATTCCGGACTTCCACAGGCTGTTCTTGACCAGACTCCGAAGAGAGCACGTCGGGCAAAAGTTCCCGTTGTAAAGGCAAAAATCGGACCGAGAGTAATGTCTCTCATTGCTGACGAGGACGTTTATGATCTGATTCCTGTAAAGGCAGAAGTCAAGGCCATGATCAGCGGTATCTATATTACCAGCATCAATAATTTCCGGAAAGCGCCGGTACCTGCCCCGGAAAAGAAAGGCTTCATCGCCAAAATCCGCAAAAATGCCGACAAGGCACAGGCGAACATCGATGCTGCAAAGGCAAAACAAGAAAAGGCCAAAAAGAAAAAATAGGAAACAAAGTTTCCTATTAAATTAAATAAAAAATCCCCTTGAATCAAAGTTCCTAATCAGAACAGTGATTCAGGGGGACATTTTTATCATCTTCTCTGTGCTTTTATTTATATTTCCACGCTTTTCTTGATGTATTCCATTTATTTCGTTCTATTCTTTTTTGGCAGAGGACGACGTTTCCTCCGGAAGTACCTTGCCCTCCACCGTGATCTGATATTCGGAAACCAACATCCCGGACATATAAAAAGAATACTCCAGTGTCAACCGCATCAAATGTTTTCTTGTATATAGCTGAATCTTCTTTGTATCTGATACCATTTTCAAAGGACCTGCCGGGGACTGGTACACACAGTTCTCCGAATGTCCTTCCCTAAACCGAAGGACTGAATCTCCACCGCCTCTTTTTTTCAGCTCCACAACCTCCGGAGAAATTGTCAGACGATTTTTCAGAGTTCTCCCTTCCTCGGTAGTCTCTGAATAGAAAATGTAATGCTTCTCATTTTTTACGAAATAATCGGCAACCGTGGTAATTTCCGAGACTTCTTCCTGTCCGAATCCCCTCTGTATGCCCTTCACATTTAAACGCAGTTTTCTTTTTCCGGCTAATATATCCTTATCTCTTCCGTCGTTTGAACGTTGGCTTTCCATAAGATTTTCTCTGTTTTTATCCGCCATATTTTCTATCCTTCATAACGAATCATAGCCAGGTCGATCAACTTCTGTACCAGTGCTTTTTTATCAATCCCTTTTGTCTCCCAGAGCATCGGATACATACTGATGGCCGTAAACCCCGGCAGTGTATTGATTTCATTGAAGACCACCTCGTTGGTGTCTTCCTTCAGGAAGAAATCCACCCGGGAAAGTCCATAACAGTCTAACGCCTTGAAGATTGCCCTGGCGTCCGTCCGGATTTCTTCTTCTTTGCCTTCCGGCAGCTCCGGTCCCACCACCGTCTTGGACTCTGCATTGTTGTATTTTGCCTCATAACTGTAGAAGGTATCGGCCGCCAGTATTTCTCCCACGCCGGACGCCTCTGCCACCGCGCCGCCCAGCACCGCGCATTCCAGTTCTCTTCCCACGATGTTTTCCTCTACGAGAATCTTGGAATCATGCTGCGCCGCCAGTCTAAGCGCCCCGATGAGTTCTTCCCGATTTTCTGCCTTGCTGACTCCCTTGGAGGAACCTGCCTTGGACGGCTTTACAAAAACCGGGTACGGCAGCGCCGCTTCCACCCTGGCAGTCACTTCTTCCATATCTTTTAGCTGCGGACGATACACGCCCACAAATTTTGCCTGACGGATTCCGATGGAGTCTGCAATAATCTTGGTATAGAACTTATCCATGGAGCAGGCGGAAGCCAACACGCCGCATCCCACATAAGGAATCTGTGCCAGTTCCAAAAGTCCCTGCAAGGTGCCGTCCTCCCCGTTCATTCCGTGCAGCACTGGAAAGACCACATCCACATGCAGTCTCTCCACTTTATCTCCATTCAGTAAGCACAGTTCATTCTTTCCAGTTTCCGGGGAAAGCAGCGCCTGTACATGCCCCTTCACCCAGGAACCGTCCTTCACTTTATCCATAGAATCTATCAGTTTCCACTGACCGTCCTTTGTTATTCCAATCATAATCACATTGTAAATGTCTGTATTAATGTTCTCCACCACGGTAGCCGCAGACATAAGAGACACCTCGTGTTCCGAAGATCTTCCTCCCATGATCACCACTATATTTTTTTCCGCCATTGTTTTCCTTCCTTTCAGAAAATCCGCAGGATGCTGCCGCAGAGCATTCTTCCCTGCATAAAACCACTCCAGTATCTTTATACGAAAACGTCCCTTCTTTCCGAAAAGCACCTGCCTTTCTTCCTCGGAAACGTCTCTTTCCACATCCTTTTTCCCTTTTCTGACAGGGAAGAGGATTCTTCTGCATTATAGCATAGTTCCTGGTAAATTGCACACCACCAGTTATGTCACTCTGACAGCCGAAGATATGCCGGCCTTCCTGTTCAGTCTGTGCCATGAGGCGGCTGATTTCCTGCCCGAGAATAGAAAAGAACACGAGAATCACGAACAGGGCCGTAATCCATGGAAACAAAGATTCCAGGAATCACGCCCGCGTCTTTTCGTATCCTGCAATAATGAGAAATTATACCTGTAATTTTTTGTACTTCTTCTGCTTCTTTTCTTGATTTTTGTCTGAAATAAGATATAATTTATGTATACAAGATACACAGGAGGAACAATTTTATGGGACAACCCTTACATTTGAAAGCCTATGGAAAGGTGAATCTTGGGCTGGACGTTATCCGAAGACGGGAAGATGGGTATCACGAAGTGCGGATGATCATGCAGACGGTCAAGCTTTACGATCGGATTATTCTGGAGCGGAATCATTCCGGCAGGATTTCGCTCCAGACCAATCTCCCATACCTGCCTGTCAACGAAAAGAATCTTGTTTACCGCGCCATTGATATTATACGGCGGGAGTATGGCATCAAAGACGGGGTCAGCGCAAATATTATAAAACGGATTCCTGTGGCCGCCGGCATGGCGGGCGGCAGCACCGATGCCGCTGCTGCTTTTGTGGGAATGAATCAGCTTTTTTCTCTGAATATCACCCAGAAAAAACTCATGGAATACGGCGTCTCCCTGGGAGCGGATATTCCATACTGTATTATGCGCGGAACTGCTCTCTCAGAGGGCATCGGAGAGATCCTCACACCCCTGCCGCCCGTTCCCGGCTGCTGGTTTCTTATTGTCAAACCAGAGTTTTCCATGTCCACAAAATTTGTGTATGAACATCTGTCACTGGATGACCATACGGTTCACCCGGACATTGACGGAATGATTGACGCTCTGGGCCGCCGCGATTTGAACGGCGTGGCCTGCCGTCTGGGAAATGTACTGGAACAGGTGACAAAACAGCATTATCCCTCCATTGACGAATTGAAAGCCATCATGAATAAAAACGGGGCGCTCAATTCTTTGATGAGCGGCAGCGGCCCGACGGTTTTCGGAATTTTTACTTCCCGAGAAGAAGCGGAACATGCAGCCCGGGCATGTCGAAGACATCCGGCCGCGCGGCAGACTGCGGTAGTGCGGCCATTTAATAAATCTCTGCCTGCCGGATTATCTGGGCATGCGGACAAATCATACAAATGACAGGAGACTTCATAATGAATCAGAATCAGGACCATTTAAAAGATACTATGAATGAATATCTTCCTCTCCGGGATGTGGTTTTCAACACCCTTCGCCACGCCATTATTACCGGCGAATTCGCACCCGGAGAGCGTTTGATGGAAATTTCTCTCGCCAATCGGCTGGGCGTCAGCCGCACCCCTGTGCGGGAAGCCATCCGGAAACTGGAACTTGAAGGACTCGTTATCATGATTCCTCGAAAAGGCGCACAGGTGGCTAAGATTACCGAAAAAAGCCTTCGGGACGTTATCGAAATCCGCTGTGTGCTGGAGGAATTTGCCGCTTCTTTAGCCTGTGAACGGATCACTGAAGAGGGAAAGGAAAAATTAAAAGAGGCGCACCAACAATTTGTAGAGGCTGTACAGACAGGCGATATCATTGACATTGTGGAAAAAGATGAGAAATTTCACGACGCCATCTTTCAGGCGACCTGCAACAACAAACTTATCACCATCATCAACAATCTGCGGGAACAGTTCTATCGTTACCGCATGGAGTATGTGAAAGATATTGAGCAGCATTCCGTACTGGTCACAGAGCATGAACAGCTTATGCAGGCGATCTTCCATCATGACAGCGACACCGCCAAACAGATTATGCGAACCCATCTTAAAAATCAACAGGAAGGCGTCATTCAGGCCATTAAAGAATAATTGAACAAAAAAAGGCATCCTCTTCCGGAAGTTCAGAGTCCATTTTCTGAAATATCCGGACAGGGGATGCTCTTTTACTGTTCAGATGCCTTTTTCAATTATCTGCTCAGAAAACTGTGCAGGAAATTGGAAATTCTCTTATAAATATAAAAGGTAACGATACCGTTGATTCCCGCTTTGATCAAATTAAAGGCGATAATAAACGGCATCAGGCTCCATACGGTCCCGGTCGGAACTCCCATGAATGCCGGGGTGATAATCATATTGGCCGGTATCATAACAAGCGCCATCACTGCCATTCCGGCAAGAAGTCCGATGAGCGCCGTGCGTCTTGTCTTTCTGCTGTAATAAACGGTTCCTGCCATTAAAACCAGCGCACTCGTGGCGATAATGTGCATCAGGATACCGTAAAAACCGCTGCCTGCGCTGACGGTCACGCCCTGCACGATGGCGGTCACAAAGGTAAGCAGCAAACCGGCTGCCGGACCGAAGACAAAGGTACCGATGAGAATCGGGATATCCGCCGGGTCATACTCCAGGAATGGAACCATCGGCATAATCGGAAAATGAACCAGATAAACGAGGGCCACTGAGATTGCCACCATCATTGCCATGGTAACCATCTTCTTCGTTCTGCCGACTCCCTTCAGTGTACCGGCTCCTGTCTGCGAGTGTGCTTTTGCTTTTGCGCGTGCCTGATGGCGGCGCATTTCTTTGTCTGACATGCAAATTCCTCCTCAAAATAATATTCTCGAAGAATCTGCCAGGTGTTGTGTTGAGCTGACGATCCCAGTATTTTTATAAAAATGAAAAAAAGTCCTGAAATATAAATTTCAGGACAACAAAAACACCTTAATCAGCTATCGTTTCTTTCATCCGGACTATACCGTTGGTATGGGATTCTAACCCATTCAACCTTGGCATGCACTGCATCTCCATGTAATGTATTCTCCATCACAGTATTCTGGACGCCATCTGATACATTTGCTTACATACGTGTGAAATGTATCTGCACGCTTCCGGCTCGTGGACTTAAAGCCTTAGCCTGTCACCACCAGTGAGGAATTACACCTCGCCCTGAAACAGATTTTTCTAGGTTCTAGCATAGCACTCTTCTATGCATTTGTCAACTGCTCTCCTGCAATTTGACTATTATTCTCACATACATTCAATCGCAGCGCCTCATACAGTTGAGAAAGCATCCTTTTGTTTTCACTGCCAATCCGGTTTATTCCCCGATAACCGCATCCACTTCCACGTTGCGCTGTTCCCCGTCCTCGTCGGGTTTTATGACCGACTGATGACTGCCCAGGGCCACCGTTACTTTTGCCGTGTTTGTGGACTGGATTTCTCCCACATTCATATCCTGATCTATGGTAATCTATACATTTTTTCCAGCTTTAAAATACCGGACTGCACCGTTTTCTTCTCAATTTTCATATAATCCTCCCTCGCACCATTGCCCCGGACACAAACGCCAAAGACAATTTCTCCTGATTTCTATGCATTATATGCGTCTCATTTTCATTATATGCATGGGTATCCCGCTCTTCCACCAACGGTATCACAGCCGATCTCATGTACACAAAGTCAGAAGTCGATGACACAGAACACATCCATCTGCGGACACCGCACCACAATGTATGGATATATTTCCATCTCCACACTGTCCTCCCCGGCGGCAGTCCCCATGAGCTGCGTCCGCAAAAAAAAAAGTGTTTCCCCGCTGCGCCAGCATTCTTCTATATCTGACACTGTACCCGCTGAAATCTTTCTTCCCGTGGCACACCACCAGATAGATGTATATGGAGTTTCTGTAAGTAAATGTACCTGGCTTTTGCTTTTTCTCTTCCAGAAGCGTCTGCAGTTGCCCGGGAAGACTGCTGTCTTTGCAGATAACGTATTCCACGGCTTCCTTTTTTCCGTTGAAATTCAGATTTTTTACACAGCCCGTCGCAGACAGACAGATAGCTACAAACAGGCAGATAACAGCGAATAGACAGATGAGACTCTTCCCTTATGTATATGCGGTATATTGCTTTTTGCTTCATGCAATTTTTTGCTTCCACGTTTTTTTCAGAAAATGCAGTGCCAGAATCTATCGGGAGCTGTCCAAAATCCCCCTTAGCAAATATGTAAAAATATGATATGATTGTTGTCAAAGTGCTGCAATTTATTTGATTATCTTATAATGACAGGAGGGTTTTCCCATGAAATTATATATTCCAAAACAGGCCGCCGACATCATACAGACCCTCTCTTCCCATGGGTATGAAGCATATGTGGTGGGAGGCTGCGTCCGGGATACCATTCTCGGCAAGACGCCTTCTGACTGGGACATCACCACCTCGGCCAGGCCGGAGCAGGTAAAGGCGCTTTTTGCCAAAACCATCGATACCGGCATCAAACACGGCACCGTCACTGTCATGATGGATAAGATTGGTTATGAAGTGACCACCTACCGTATCGACGGTATATATGAAGATCACCGCCGGCCCAACGATGTGACCTTTACCACCAGTCTCCGGGAAGATTTGATGCGCCGAGACTTCACCATCAATGCCATGGCGTACAATGACAAAGACGGGCTTATCGATCTCTTCGGCGGCATGGATGATCTGGAACATAAAGTCATCCGCTGCGTGGGACATGCAAAAGATCGGTTTGAGGAGGATGCCCTGCGGATGCTCCGGGCCGTCCGCTTTGCCGGACAGCTTAATTTCCGCATTGAACACTCCACCCGGGAATCCATCGCCGCCTGCCGCGAAAATCTTCGGGACGTCAGCGCCGAGAGAATTCAGATGGAACTGTTAAAGCTGCTCATTTCTGACCATCCGGAGATTTTGAAAGAGGCTTACGCTACCGGTCTCACCGGTGTATTCTTTCCGGAGTTTGACCGGATGATGGCAACGGAACAGAAAAATCCCCATCATTGTTATTCTGTGGGTGAGCATACCCTCCACGCTGTACGCACCATCGAACCCAATCCGGTACTGCGGCTGACCATGCTCCTTCACGATGTGGGTAAGCCTGCCACAAAGACCACCGATGAATACGGCATTGACCATTTTTATAATCACTATAAGGTGGGCGCGGATATGAGCAAAGAGATTCTGAAACGACTCAAGTTTGACAATAAGACCATTCAGATTGTCTGGAAGCTCATTTCCCACCACGATATCCGTTTCAAGAATCCGAAGACCACCGGCCGCCGTCATATCCGCAAAGTGATGCATTCCATCGGACCGACACTGTTTCCCTACCTTCTTAAAGTCATGGAAGCGGACGTCCGCTCCCAGAGCGAATATTATCAGGCAGAGAAGCTTTCCATCCTGAAAGAGACCTGGGAAGCCTACGAGGAGATTCTTGAAGCAAAGGACTGTCTCTCCTTAAAGGAGTTAAAAATCAACGGCAACCAGTTGAAAGCTCTCGGCATCCGAGATGGAAAGGTTATCGGCGCCATTTTAAATACGTTGCTTTCCATGGTACTGGAACATCCGGAACTAAATGAATATCCTTACCTCAGGGAACTTGCCCTTAAAATTTATAAACAGCTCCGCTAGAACGGAGCTGTATTCTTATTTCATAACCTCCCGGCACCGGTCATAGGATAGACCATGCTACCGGAAACCTGCTTTTTTGTTTGGAGGGATTGTTGTGAATGATAAGTACCGTGAATTATTGGAGCAATATGTTTTACAGTATTTTTCCCGGTATTTGTTGAAATGAAAATTGTCATTCTTATGTAAATATGCTAAAATGTTCGGGTACAGATACTATTTACAAGGGAGAGTGATTTTCATGGCTTACATGGCTTTATATCGAAAATGGCGCCCGAACGATTTTGATGAGGTCCAGGGGCAGGATGCCATCGTGCGAACCCTCCGCAATGAGATTCTCTATGACAGAATCGGTCACGCATACCTTTTCTGCGGCACAAGAGGAACCGGAAAGACGTCCATCGCGAAGCTTTTCGCCAAGGCGGTGAATTGCCAGCATCCGGTGGACGGCAACCCGTGTAACCAGTGTCCATCCTGTCAGGCCATCAATAATCAGAGTTCCTTGGACGTTCTGGAGATTGACGCCGCCTCCAACAACGGCGTGGATCACATCCGTGAGATCCGGGAACAGGTACAGTACTCTCCTGTTGAGGGTAAATACAAGGTATACATCATCGACGAGGTGCACATGCTGTCCTCCGGCGCTTTCAACGCACTTTTGAAGACGCTGGAAGAACCGCCGTCCTACGTCATATTTATCCTCGCCACCACTGAAAAACACAAGATTCCGGTGACGATTCTGTCCCGATGTCAAAAATATGATTTCAAGCGGATTTCCATCAATACAATTACCAATCACCTGGTACATTTGATGGAAAAGGAAGGGATTCCGGCGGAAGAAAAGGCGCTGCGCTATATCGCTCGGGCGGCCGACGGCTCCATGCGTGACGCTTTAAGCCTGCTGGATCAGTGCATCGCTTTTTACTTAAACCAGACCCTTACTTATGATAATGTCCTGGAAGTACTTGGTACGGTGGACACCGCCGTTTTCAGCCAACTTCTCCGAAGCATTCTGGCACAGGATACCATTGCTGTTCTCCACTCTGTTGACCGGATGATTACAGAAGGACGAGAATTATCCCAGTTTCTGGCGGATTTTCTCTGGTATCTGCGCAATCTTTTGATTATCAAAGACCAAAACGGCATGGAAGACAGTCTTGACCTGTCCACAGAATCCATCGCTGTTCTTCAGGCAGAGGCGTCTCTGATCGAAACCGGCACTTTGCTCCGCTTCATCCGGGTTCTTTCTGATTTATCCGGACAGATCCGGAATGCCACCCAGAAACGGATTCTTCTGGAAGTTGGATTCATTCGTCTGTGTACCCCGCAGATGGAAACCGACTCCGGGAGTCTTCTGGAGCGGATACACATTCTGGAGCGAAAGATGGCGGAAGGGATTCCAGTGCAGGCGTCCGGGCAGGCGGGATATGGCGCGGCCGAGATTCCGGGTGCAGGTAACACGGGCGGTGCAGTTTACGGCACAGAGGTTTCAGGTGCTCCGAACAATGGGAACCCGGGAAGTTCCGACAACGGCGTCAGCGGCGACCCTGCGGCAACTCCTCAGAACGCTGCAGCAGCCCTGGAGGAACGTTTCTCTCCGGCGGAAGCCGCTGATTTAAAAGCCATTGCTTCCAGTTGGAACACCATCGTTGAACAAACTGCTATGCCCATGCAGAAGTTTTTAAAGGCGGTGCGCATTGCCGTCTCAGAGGACAGCAGCATCCTACAATTGATTTTTGAGCGAGACGATATCGAAAAGAATTACTTTGAGAGAAATCATCAGCATAACCTTGGCATTCTCTCTGACATTGTCGCTCAGCAAACCGGTAAACGAGTTAAGTTTGAATGTTCTGTCCGCAGTCAGGAGACTGGCGGAAAGTCATATAATTTTATTGATTTAAGTAAGATTCATCAGCAGGTAATCTTTGAATGACTACCACGCACAGATAATTTTTAAGTGGTCACCACAGACCGATAATTTTCAAATTAATATCTATGGAGGTTTTTAACTATGGCAAGACGAGGAGGTTTCCCAGGCGGAATGCCGGGAAACATGAATAATCTTATGAAACAGGCACAGAAGATGCAGAAACAGATGGCAGAGACCCAGCAGGCTCTCGAAGAGAAAACCTATGAGGCTTCTGCCGGCGGCGGCGTTGTGTCCGTCACCGTTTCCGGTAAACGGGAAGTGACCGCTGTCAAAATTGCAGAGGAAGTTGTTGACCCAGATGATATCGAGATGCTGGAAGATCTAATCATGGCGGCCACCAACGAGGCTCTCCGCGCCATGGAAACGGATTCCCAGAATCAGATGGCAAAATTCACCGGCGGGCTCGGCGGCCTGGGCGGAGGTCTGGGCTTCTGATGAATTATTACGGAACTCAGGTTACCAATCTGATTGAAGAACTGCGCCGTCTGCCGGGCATCGGCAGCAAATCCGCGCAGCGTCTCGCATTTCACATTATCAACATGCCTGAAGATCATGTGGAACATCTGGCTGAGATTCTCGTCAGCGCAAGAAAGAATATCCGCTATTGCAAATGCTGCTGCACATTGACAGACCGGGAGATTTGTCCAATCTGTGCCAGCGACAAACGGGATCACAGTACCATCATGGTGGTGGAACACACACAGGATCTGGCCGCTTATGAAAAAACCGGGCAATATAATGGCGTTTACCACGTTCTTCAGGGTACCCTCGTTCCTAGTCTCGGCAAAGGACCGGAAGATATCCGCTTTAAAGAACTGGAGGAACGTCTGGACAAAACTCCGGTAAAAGAACTAATTCTGGCTACCAACTCCAGCCTGGACGGGGAAGCCACCGCCATGTATATTACAAAAAAGATCAAGCCAATGGGCATCCGGATCACTCGAATCGCCAGCGGCGTGCCAATCGGCGGAGAGCTGGAATACATCGACGAAGTGACTCTCTCTCGGGCTCTGGATGGCCGGATTGAATTATAACTAACCTTTAATATTTCACTTATCAATCCAGGGGCTTGTGGTTTTCCACATCCCGGACATTTGCTGCGTACTCAAGTAAAAAGAAAGGAAATGGTACAATGAAGAGAATTGGTATGTTAACAAGCGGGGGAGACTGTCAGAGCTTAAATGCCACCATGCGTGGTGTTGTAAAAGGGCTGACTCATCTGGAAGGCAATGTAGAATTTTATGGTTTTGAAGACGGCTATAAAGGTCTCATTTATGGTAAATACAAACGTCTGACTTCCAAAGATTTTTCCGGCATCCTGACACGGGGCGGCACCATCCTTGGAACTTCCAGACAGCCATTTAAGTTAATGCGCGTTCCTGATGAGAACGGTGTAGACAAAGTGGAAGCTATGAAATCCACTTATAAATATCTGGATCTTGACTGCCTGGTAGTTCTCGGCGGAAACGGCAGCCAGAAATCCGCTAACATGTTAAGTGAAGAGGGATTAAATATCGTATCTCTCCCTAAAACCATTGACAATGACCTGTGGGGGACAGATATGACCTTTGGTTTCCAGAGCGCCGTTGACATCGCGACCAACGCCATCGACTGCATCCATACAACTGCAGCCTCCCACGACCGTGTATTCATCGTGGAGCTGATGGGCCATAAAGTTGGCTGGGTAACCTTACACGCCGGTATCGCAGGTGGTGCGGACGTTATTCTGATTCCAGAGATTCCTTACAACTTAAACCACGTCATCGAAGCTATCAAACGTCGTACCGATCAGGGTAAAGGCTTCACCATCCTGGCTGTGGCAGAAGGCGCCATCTCCAAAAAAGACTCTAAATTATCAAAGAAACAGTATAAAGAGAAACTGGCACAGCGTCAGCACTCCACTGTCGGCTATGAGCTGGCCGCACAGATTGAAAAAGCAACCGGCCAGGAAGTTCGTGTTACCATCCCTGGCCATATGCAGAGAGGCGGAAGCCCGGTACCTTTCGACCGCGTTATTTCCAGCCGTCTGGGCGCTGCTGCTGCTGAATTGATTCACAAGGAAGATTACGGTAAAATGGTCATCATGAAAGGCTACGACGTATCTTCCATCCCTCTGAAAGAGACCGCCGGCAAACTAAAATATGTTTCCCCTGACGACCAGATTATCAAGCAGGCCAAAACTCTTGGTATTTCTTTCGGTGACTGATGTTTACCGCAGACTTAATAATCCAGGCATAGATTTTTCTTTGCCGGAATTTTGAATTATGAGATATATTGTTTTATAAAAAGAACGACAGGCTGCCGAAGCAGCCTGCCCAAATCCATTATGAGGGGAGAGGATTTTTATAAGAATTAATCTTATGAACCATAGTATAAAGAGAACTTGTGAACGTTGTGTGTTTGAAATCTTACTAAGTTCTGACAAAATCATTTCCGAATTGACAAAATTCCCGTCAGGATAAATCCAAAGATAAGCCCTCCCACATGGGCCGCATTGTCAACTCCGGTGGTAGTAAATCCATAGGACAACGCCGATACAATGACAAATATCATGCCGCTTAATCCAATCTCTTCTATCCGGCGACGTTTTCTCTGAAAAATATCTTTGATAATCAAAAACAGCAGACCGCCCATGACGCCAAAGATTGCTCCGGAAGCTCCCGCGGATACCGTATACGGGTCTCCCGCCAGCGTAAAATATAAAGAAGCTGCCGATGCCGCAAGTCCCGATCCGATATATATCACCAGATATCTCGCTCCACCGATAATTCTCTCCAGCCTAGAACCAATTAATAATAGAATGAGCATATTTTGCATCAGATGTTCTATACCAAAATGCATAAAGGTGGAAGTAAACAGTCGGTAAAACTCTCCTTTCTCCACCACATCCGCCCACACCATGGCTCCATGTTCTGCCATAAATACCGCATCCGTGACGTTACCCATCAAGCTTAAAATAAGAAATACCACAATATTCACAGCGACCAGCGCCATATTTACCGGAAGAAACATCCTGCGCATTTCTTTTCTTCCCATGGAACGTTCCGCCGTCCGGTACGATGTCATAAACTGTTCCAATCCGGCTTTTATTCCATAAAAATCACCCCTCTGATTCTCATATATGAGTATTCTCCCATTTCTCTGGTCCAGACACCATATATTGAGATACGGTGTGATCTCTTCCACCGTCCGCTCATCAGGCGTATCTCTAAACAACATTAAGGTGAGTCGCTCCGTCTTTTTCCCGCTTCGTATCATTATCTGATTTTCCAATCGATGTATCCGTTCTTCCTGCTGACGTATCGATATCCGATTTTGTCCCGGCAGCCGTTTCGGTATAATTTCAATGAGCTCAATTCTTTTTTCCTTCTCCTTTATCCACAGCAGTCCGCCCTCAACCTTTAATCTCTCAAATCCTCGTCCGGCAAAAAAACGCTGCAATTCATTTATAAAATCCATGTTACCTCCATACAAAAGCATCAGCAAAAATACACCGGCAAAACCTTCCGGTTTCATACACCGGAGCGTGTTTTTTGTTGTCCGATACAGTATATAGAAATGATTATAGTCGAATTTTATAAAAAATCAAATAAAAAATCTGCGAACTGCCATGCCACTGATTCCATGCGCTTTCTGCCATTGTTTCATCCCTTTACATCATTGTCACAAAATCTTCCGATATCTCAAAAACATAAGAATGTGCGGCAAACCGGACCACATCCCCTTCTCTCAATTCCACTGCTTCCTCTCCCATCCTGATATGATTGACCCAGGTTCCGTTGGTCGATTGAAGATCTCTCAGGACATAGGTGCCCGGAATCGGTCCTCTGTCAATCAATGCGTGCTTCCGGCTTACTGTCTGATCATAAATTGTCAGTTGATTTAATCCCTTGTCATTTCCGATATAATACGGAAAACATTGCAGCGGAAATAATTCCCCGGACTCTTCATTTTTTAAGACTGGCCGTTTCTTCCTTACGCCCGCATCCAGACGGACAGTTCCTTCATCTCCTCCACCGGGGAACCGGGACTTGGATGAAGATAATTCCACTTCAATATCTGATCTATCTACGCTTCCTGCGCCATATACGCTATCTGCTCTTCCTGCGCCATATACGGAGGAGCCTGCACCGACATTCTTCGCCAGTTTTTTTCGTTTACGGTGCATCTGAAAGGCTCCTTCCGCCAATATGATCAGCAAAATCACACAACCTATCCAGTATTGGCTGTTCAGAGGCGTCATTCCATTCCAAAACATATAGATCCCCAAAGCTACTGCTGTCACACCCGTACCAGCCGCTGCCGCCGCCAGCAAAACTTCTGTTACCAACATTCCTTTTCTTCTGCCTTCTTTTATCTTCGCAATCCTTCGGCCGGACATCTTTTTCTCTTTCCGGGTTACTTCTCCAGCAGTCCCTCCGATCATTTTTCCGCCGGTTTCTCCAACTGCTTTTTCAGCGGTTCTCCCAACCGCTTCTCCCGCCACTCCTTTTACCGGATTCTCCGCTTGGGACTTTTTCACCGTCGTCCCGAATTCCCCATCAAAGCCTTCCCGGGCAATCTCCTGTGCAAAAAAACTTTCATAAGAAGTAATCTTCGGGATCTCCTCCTCATAATCCAGACATTCTCCGATAAGTTTCTCAGAAAAATTCCGGTTTCGCATCAACCAGTAGACATGATAAATATACCGGACCGCTTCGGAATCTCCATAATTAATTTCCGATAACATCCAGGAAAAAAATTGCTGTACTTCTTTTCCCATGTCAAATTCCTTATCCGGACAGTACATCCATCGGAACGTATCTCTTCCCGTTCGGTAAGTACCCTCCGGCGAAAAATTGATATGTGACGGAGATAACATGAGATCCTCCAGATCTTTTAAAAGCTGCTGCATGTTTTTCAGAAAACATCTGCAGTCTTCTTTTGAAAAATTATTGCCATGGGAATTATTCTCCTGTGACAGCACCGCCAGACTTTTTGCCTCCGAAATATCATATAAAAGTTTTGTAACGCCATCCTGCTCCCGGATAAGCATGGGAAGCAGCGTATCCGGATGATTATAACGGATTGTCTGATATTCCACGGAAAGAAAATACTTATTCTCCACCGATGACGCTACTTCATAAGTATGAAACCCTTCTCTCTCTATTTCCATCCTAAACTTGCCCCCAATCTTAATTGCTCCTCCCAGGAATCCACCGGTGATATCACAGAACAGGAAAAGGACAGCAGATTCCCTATCATATCCTCCACACCGCGGAGCGGCCAGCGAAAGCGCAATTCCGCTTCTGCCTTTACTCTCTGCATATTTATCGTAACTGAGATCCTGTTCATTCTGGTAATTAGCAGCCTCTCCTTAATTCTCTCCGTCAGTCTCTGTTCCGCCTCATCTTCCAGATTTCCCCGACTGCCGGTTATGAGAAAATAAACATTTCGCGACAAAAGAGAATTTACCTCATATTCTCCGGTAACAAGGCTGGCATTGGTCTTCCATGCCGCTGCAGTCTCTCCCGCGATACGCATCGCCTCGCTTTTTGCCACAGACATATCTAAAAAAAAGAGAAATAAAAAAACAACACCCACCAGAATAAATGATATCGCGGGAACAATTACCGCAGCTTCCACTGTCATCATGCCTTCCTGCTCTTTTAAAATTGTCTTCCACATACCGGCATTTCCCTCC
>CAYULX010000017.1:0-34252 GCA_964445535.1 uncultured Eubacterium sp. | reverse complement strand
ACTCAAAATCGTGTGGAGAAATCCGTGTGGGTTCGAGTCCCACCACCGGCATCAGAATTTTCAGCCCTGAGCTTCACGGTTCGGGGCTTTTTTTACTGTCCAATGGTCTGCATCCGGTGTTCTCCGGGTAAAACGCAAGGATCGCATTTGCAGACGAGACCTTGCTGCTGTAATCCAGGTGGTGTAGATGTTGGAAGTCGTTCCAATATCACTGTAACCCAACCACTGAATAACAACCCCGCTGCTCTGACCCTGCAATACTTTATTTACAGATTATTTATTTCATTCTGCAGATTGGACAAAAATTTCCCGGCATGTGCTCCGTCAATTTCCGTAATGTACAGCTCATACGCGTTTGCTTTCATATAGTCGTGCATGAAATCAACGGTTGCAGGCTCATCGTCATAAGAGCCGATGTGCATACACTGAACGCACAATCCCTCATCATAAGGAACAAACTCAACTTTAGAAAAATCCTGTTTTTTCTTTTTTGCTGCTTCGTAGGCTGCCCACTCAAAATCTTCCTTCGTTACGAAATCCGGCAATGGTCTCCTTGAACATAATGACACCTCCGAGGTAAAATTTACGGCACGGTACTCTGTCTTTTATTATTTTACTATACGTCCTTCTGCCGTGAACGAAAGTTCTCTGAATGGCTGGACAGGTGGTGGTGCAAATGAGGATATCTGTCTCCCATACGCAGCACGGCTGTTTCATATATTAACATTTTTTAATGACCATCCCAGGCTCTGCAAATACTTTACATCCCCTGAAGTAAGGTCGGCCGCCTCCAACAAATCCGGACGTCTTTCCAGAGTCCGCTTCAGCGACTGCTCTCTCCTCCACCGGTCAATGTTTTTATGATGGCCGGACAGAAGCACATCCGGCACCCGCTTCCCGCGGTATTCCACCGGGCGGGTATAATGCGGATGTTCCAGCAGATTGTCATGAAAAGATTCAAATTCCGCCGAATCTTCGTTATTCAACACGCCCGGTACCAGGCGGGAGATGGCGTCCATCATCACAAGCGCCGGCAGCTCCCCTCCGGTGAGCACATAATCGCCGATGGAGACGTAATCCGTCACTATCTCTTCCAGAATCCGCTCGTCCACACCCTCATAGTGCCCGCAAAGAAAAATCAGCTCGTCCTCTTTCGCGAACTCTTCCGCCATACTCTGTTTAAATACGCTGCCCTGGGGAGTCACATAGATGACCCTCGGCTTCTGTTTTATATCCTTTACGATATCCTCATAGGCCAGGGCGATGGGTTCCGGCTGCATGACCATACCGGCGCCACCGCCGTAAGGATAATCGTCCACATGCCTGTGTTTATCTTGGGAATATTCCCGGATATCCACCGCATTGAGCTCAAGCAGATTATTTTTCATAGCTCTGCCTGTGACACTGATATCAAATCCCTGCCGGATCATATCCGGAAACAGTGTAAGAACATAAAACTTCATTAATCCGCCAGTCCTTTCAGCAAATGTACCAGGATGACGCCCTCGTCCATATCCACATCAAGGATACATTCCTTGATGGCAGGCAGGAGAATGCGTCCGCCGTCCTCGGTGAGCACCTCATAGACGTCGTTGGCTCCTGTGGCAATGACATTCTCGAGCTTACCGATGGTCACACCGCTGTCATCCACAATGGTAAGTCCCAGAAGATCCGCCACAAAATATTCGTCCTCTTCCAGTTCCACGGCATTCTCTCTGGTCACCAGCAGCGGACAGCGCTTATATTTCTCCACTTCATTAATATCGTCCAGTCCCTCAAACTTGACAAAAACAAACTTTTTAAAAAATTTGCAGTATTCCACCTTTAGTTCCAGCAGCTCACTCCCCGTATCCAGCAGAACATCTTCCAGATCCAAGAAACGCTCTTTGTCGTCGGTCGTAGGGAAAACCTTTACCTCCCCCTTCAATCCATGGGTTCCGGTAATAATTCCCACCTGTAATAAGTCTTCCATTTACATACTCCTGATTTTATGAAAAAACTGCTACCTGCCGGACAGGTAACAGTTTCATGCCATTGTTTCATAATGTAGATTCTTCTCTCCGCCGGCAACGGCGGACATATTCCCGTATTATTGAGTGATATCTACTATCACTTTTTTGTCTTCCCGGGAAGCCGCAGCCTTTACCACCGTTCGCATTGCTCTCGCAATCCGGCCCTGTTTGCCGATAACCTTTCCCATATCATCAGGAGCAACGTGAAGCGCCAGGATGATGGAATGGTCGGTTTCCTTTTCTGTAACTACGACCTCTTCCGGATGATCAACCAGAGATACGGCAATTATTTTTACTAACTCTTTCATTACACAAGCCCCCAGTTATTATTTGTCAATACCGGCGTTCTTTAATAATCTTGCAACTGTGTCTGTCGGCTGTGCACCTTTGTTAAGCCATGCTTTTGCTGCTTCCTCGTCAAATTTAACAACTGCAGGCTCCTGGTTTGGGTCGTAGAAACCGATTTCGTCGATGTTTCTTCCATCTCTCGGAGATCTTGCGTCTGCTACAACAACTCTATAAATAGGATTTCTCTTTTTTCCCATTCTTTTTAATCTCATTTTTACTGCCATGTGATTTCACCTCTTTCATCTTTCTTATTCATCTATATGGAACCGGAATCTTCCGGTATCCTGCGTTATGTCGCCCGGAACCGGCCTTCTTTATCTGACGGGCCGGCTTCCTGCTTCTGGAACTGATTTCCAGTATCAGCCGGAAACGGCTTCTTAAAATGGAAGCTTCATACCTCCCAGGTTGAAGCCGCCTCTTCTGCGGCCTCCCTTTCCCATCATGCCGTTCATCTGTTTCATCATCTTGCGGGACTGCTCAAACTGCTTACACAACTTGTTCACTTCCTGTAAGCTGACGCCGGCGCCGCCTGCAATTCGCTTCTTGCGGGAAGGGTTCAGCAGATTCGGATTGGCTCTCTCTTCCGGCGTCATGGAATAGATGATCGCCTCGATGCGATCCATGGCGCTGTCGTCAATATCAATGTTCTTGATCTGACTGCCGACGCCCGGAATCATGGAAAGCAAATCAGCGATGCCCCCCATATTCTTTACCTGCTGCATCTGAGCGAGGAAGTCGTCAAAACCAAATTCGGCCTTGCGAAGCTTCTGCTCCAATTCTCTGGCAGACTCTTCGTCCACCGCGCTTTGTGCCTTCTCAATGAGAGTAAGCACATCGCCCATGCCTAAAATACGGCTGGTCATTCGGTCCGGATAAAACTGCTGTAAATCTTCCAGCTTCTCACCCATACCTATATATAAAATCGGCTTACCGGTCACGGCTCGGATGGAGAGCGCCGCTCCACCTCTTGTGTCACCATCCAGCTTCGTCAGGATCACTCCGTCGATGCCGACCTTATCTTCAAATGTCTTGGCTACATTGACCGCATCCTGTCCCGTCATGGCATCCACCACCAGGACGGTCTGGGTCACGTCCACATTGTCTTTGATGTTCTGAAGCTCTTCCATCATGGATTCATCCACATGGAGCCGGCCTGCCGTATCAAGGATGACAATGTTTCTGCCATTCTCCCTGGCATATTCAATGGACGCTCTGGCAATATCCACCGGGTTCTTCTTATCTCCCATGGAGAACACCGGAACTCCCTGCTTCTCGCCATTAATCTCCAACTGTTTAATCGCCGCCGGACGGTATACGTCACAGGCCACCAGAAGCGGATTCTTCCCTTTTTTCTTGAGCTGTCCGGCAATCTTTGCCGCCGTGGTCGTCTTACCGGCGCCCTGAAGACCTGCCATCAGATATACGGTAATCTCATTTCCCGGCTTGATGACCAGCTCCGTCATCTCGGATCCCATCAGAGCTTCCATCTCTTCTTTTACAATCTTAATGACCATCTGCCCCGGATTCAGTCCCGTAAGAACGTCCTGTCCGATGGCACGGTCTGTCACTGTCTTAATAAATGTCTTGACAACGCGGAAATTGACATCCGCTTCCAGAAAGGCTCTCTTTACTTCCTTCATGGCCTCCTTAACGTCAGCCTCAGTCAGCCGGCCCTTACTTCTTAAATTCTTGAAAACATTCTGCAATTTATCTGTAAGGCTCTCAAATGCCATAGCAGCCTCCTCTTAATACTGTTCCAGTATATCACTGGAAATCCGCTTGATATCTGCGATGCGCTCCTGCATCTTCCCCTTGTCCTCACAGGTGGATATCTCTTCCGCATACTGATGAATCACGCCAACCATCTGCTTCACCTTTAGGAAATGCTCCACCAGATGGAGTCTCTGTTCATAGTCTGCAAGAATCTTCTCACATCTGCGGATCATATCATGCACGCCCTGTCTGCTGACGCCCCGCAGATCTGCAATCTCCGAGACAGACAGATCGTTCTGAATACGTTCTCCGTACACTTCCTTTTGATTCTCTGTCAAAAGCTCGCCATAGAAATCAAACAGAAGGGCCTTTTCTGCAATTCTGTCCAATAGTCATCACCTCGTGTAAAGCACTTTTCCTTTACCGAAGTTGATTATATGTGAAACCCTATTATTTGTCAAGTACTTTTTCTTGATTCAACAAGTTCATGCCGAAAAAAACATCTATAAAAATTTTTACATATTTCTTGCACTTCTCCCGTTTCTGTGCCATATCTCGATATCAAAAAAGTTTATTGCGTGTATTATAAGCGCTCTATAAGGTTCACAGTATTTTCTCCGGATTTGTCACAACTTTGTCACAAATCCGGAGAATAAGTTTCTACTATTTCTGAAAATGCTTCTACTGGATTCCCGGAATCTTAGGGATACCTGCAAAACCGGCTTCCAGGTCTTCGTCGGTCGGAATGTAATCTGTCATCTCACCGTCGTTGAACTTCTGGTAAGCGGTCATATCGAAATATCCGGTTCCGGTGAGGCCGAAGAGGATGGTCTTTTCCTCGCCGGTTTCTTTGCATTTTAATGCTTCGTCCATGGCGACCTTGATGGCGTGGCTGCTCTCCGGCGCCGGGAGGATTCCCTCGATGCGGGCGAATTGTTCTGCCGCCGCGAAGACTTCGGTCTGCTCTACGGCACGTGCTTCCATAAGACCTTGGTCATAAAGTTCAGACAGGGTGGAGCTCATACCGTGGAAACGGAGACCGCCCGCATGGTTGGCGGAAGGAATAAATCCGCTTCCCAGGGTGTACATTTTGGCCAGCGGGCAAATCATACCGGTATCGCAGAAATCATACAGGTATTTGCCCCGTGTAAAGCTCGGACAGGAAGCCGGCTCCACGGCGATGAACTGATAATTGGCCTCTCCCCGAAGCTGCTCGCCCATGAACGAAGAAATCAAGCCTCCCAGATTGGAACCGCCGCCGGCACATCCGATGATCATATCCGGTTTGATTCCATATTTGTCCATGGCTGTCTTTGTCTCAAGACCGATAACAGACTGGTGCAGAAGAACCTGGTTTAACACGCTTCCCAACACATAGCGGTAGCCTTCGTTGGTGGTTGCCACTTCCACTGCCTCGGAGATGGCGCAGCCAAGGCTTCCGGTGGTTCCCGGATGCGCCTCAAGAATCTTCTTTCCCACTTCCGTTGTGGTGGACGGAGAAGGAGTCACGCTGGCGCCATAGGTACGCATCACTTCTCTTCGGAACGGTTTTTGCTCATAGGAAACCTTTACCATATACACCTTGCAGTCCAGACCCAGATAAGCGCACGCCATGGAGAGGGCGGTTCCCCACTGACCGGCTCCGGTTTCGGTGGTCACGCCTTTTAGTCCCTGTTTCTTTGCGTAGTAAGCCTGTGCGATGGCTGAATTGAGCTTATGGCTTCCGCTGGTGTTATTTCCCTCAAATTTATAATAAATCTTTGCCGGTGTATCCAGCTTTTTCTCCAGGCAGTATGCCCGAACCAGCGGTGAAGGACGGTACATTTTATAAAAATCCCGAATCTCCTGTGGGATATCGATGTACGGTGTGGCGTCATCCAGTTCCTGCTGTACCAGTTCTTTGCAGAAAACCGGTTCCAGTTCTTCGGCTGTCATCGGCTTGCCTGTGGCCGGATTTAACAATGGTGCCGGTTTCTTTTTCATATCCGCGCGGACGTTATACCATTGTTTCGGCATCTCATTTTCTTCGAGATAAATCTTGTATGGAATTTCTCTGCTCATAGATTCTCCTTCTCTTTCTATTCCTTTTTTATATACATCCCTTTATATAAAAGGGAAATACTAACTAATCAGATATAATCTTATCACATAAAAAGTTTTTATACCGTTATCAGTTTACCGTAATAAAGCGTTCCCGTCAAGGCAATCTTTCCACACTCCTGCCGCGCTCATATTCCCGCTGCCCGGCGTCTCCTTCCCGGACACAGCCGGTCAGCCCTTTGTTTCACTCTTCTTCTGGGACAGAAGCCAGAAAAACAGCAACAAAAAAACGAAGACAATCCAAAAATCCACCTTGCGGGATGTCTGGCTATCTTCGCTTGAGATTATTACGGGCATCGCCTGGCTGTCCCGGATGTCCGCCTTTTCCGGCGCCGTCCGGGGCGCTCTGATGGCTTCCGGCCTCTTTCTTCTGCTCTGACATACCGTTGCGTAAGCTTATTCCGTCTGGCCGCCGTCATCTTCTTTCTTTTCAAAATCCTCTTTGCTCCGGGCGCTTCTGGCGCCGTTGCCGAGCTGAAGATCAATCTCCTGTTTATCTTCCAGAATCTGTCTGTGTTCGTCTTTCAGCTTGGCGATCACAGACTCAAAATACTGTTTCTCCTGTTCAATGATACTGCTGTACATATACTCGAGGCCGCTCAGCATATTCTGCGCATACTGGAGCGCGCCGGTCTGCAACGTCCGGGAATTCTCTCTGGCACGACCGATAATCTCTCCCGCTTCTGTCTCCGCATTGCTGACAATCTCTTCCGCCCGCATATTGGCGAGGGCCACAATCTCGTTGTCATCAATCATGACGCCGGCCTCTTTGGCGGCATCCTGCACAATCCTCTCGGCTTTTTCTCTGGCATTGGCGATGATAGACTCTCTCGTCTCAATGATCCGGCGGCTCTCCGCCAGTTCTCTTGGAAGCTGTGTTCTGAGTTCATCCATCATGGCAAACAGTTCTTCCCTGTTTATCTTGATCATACTTCCCCCGCTCAAAACGCCAGTCGCCTTGCAGCTATCAATATACACTTCGATTTCATCAATTAACTGGTCTACATTCATATCTCTTCCTCCTGAATCCCTTCCCGGTACGATCAATCTTCGCTTCTGTCTTCCTCACAGCCGGAAACTGTATTATTCTCTATCTTTGTTTCTTTATGAGCTTCAATCTTCTCATACACCTTCTGTCTCACATAATCCGGCACAAACGGTGTAATATCTCCGTCAAACATCGCCAGCTCCCGCACAGTACTAGAACTTAAAAAGGAGTACTTCGCACTGGTCGCAAAAAACATCGTCTCCACATCCGGGTGAAGCTGCTTGTTGGTCTGCGCCATCATCAGCTCATACTCAAAATCGGAGACCGCGCGAATCCCACGGACAATCACGTCGGCATGCATTTTTTTTGTAAATTCAATCAGAAGCCCCTGGAAGGACACCACCTCCACATTGGGATAATTTTTCACCACCTCCCAAATCATATTCGCTCTCTCCTCAAAGTTAAACAGAGGAGACTTGGACTGATTCTTCAATACCCCGACAATCACCTTGTCAAAAACTTCCGCGGCCCTTCGGATGATATCAAGATGTCCGTATGTAATTGGATCAAAGCTCCCCGGATAAACTGCTATTGCCATATTTTTCTTACCTTTCTTGCCTTTCTTCTCTTAATGATGATATATATAGAATTATCTCCCGATAAAAATGTGCTGATTGGTTTTATATTTTTTTTGTTTTATAATGCGAAAATCTGTCTTCTCCAGATAGGAAAAATCCGTCTCCAGATTCGCTTCCACAATAATCCTCGTTCCGGCATCGCACAGAGGCGACTTCTCGAGAAAAAGCAGCACCTCTTTCTCCAGAAGCTTCCCGTAAGGAGGATCCATAAAAATAAATCGGAACGCTTTTCCTTTTTTGTCAAGTTTTTTCAACGCAACCATGACCGTATCTTCCATCAAAACAGCCCGCTCCGCAAGATGCGTATGTTTCAGGTTCTCACGGATACAGGCGGCTGCCTTCCGGTTATTCTCCACGAAAACGGCCTCCCCGGCTCCACGGCTCAGCGCCTCAATGCCGATGGCCCCGCTTCCGCTGAACAGATCCAGAAAACGACTGTTCTTCACATCATAGGAAAGCATATTAAAAAGGGTTTCCTTAATACGATCCGTTGTCGGCCTGGTATTCATCCCTTCCACTGTTTTTAATTTCAAATGTCTTGCCGTGCCGGCTATTACTCTCATCGCTTCCTACTTTCTATCGGTATTTTCATTGGCTTTTATACAATCGCTTCCACTCTGTCTGCATAATTGTGCCAATTGTTTAAGCATTACCTTTATTTTATAATATCCTTCTTTTTTGTCAAGAAAAACAGGCAGCAAAGCCGACTTTTCTAAAGAACCAGCTTTCTGCGTATTTTCCGGATTTCTTTCTTCCTCAGTCCTTCTTCCAGAAGATAGTTCCGGAAACTGCCGTATTCTGTCATCACATGGTCATAGGCCGCCTCAATCCATTCCTGTCTCGAATATTCCAGTTCCTCCAGGCCGTCATGAATCCGCGGTTCCACATGGTCTTTTAAATATGTATGAGACACCTGATAGTTGGCAACGATATCTTCTTTGGACACACCGCAGATTCCCAGCAGGAGCCTGTTATAATTCAAAAGTGCATTCCTTTTCATATCTGCTGTTTCCCCTTGTATTTTTTCGGCAGACTATCCTTTTTTGGCAGGCCGCCGCTGCTCTTCTTACTTGTTCCAGATTCCTTCTATAAATTTCTTGCGTAATTCAAAGCTTCATCCAGCGAATACTGATGCAGTTTTCTAAAATTATACCCCTCCGCTTTCAAAAAGTCGACGGCGTCTGCGGCAGTTTTTAAAATATCCGCATTTTCGTAAATGTCTCCTAGGGCAAAATTCATGGTGCCGCTCTGCCTTGTGCCGAAAAATTCACCCGGTCCCCGCAATTTCAAATCTTCATTGGCGATGTGAAAACCGTCGTTGGACTGTCCCACCACCGACAGACGCTCCATCGCTTCCTTCTGTTCCGAACCGGAGATAAAGATGCAATAGGACTGTTCCCCGCCCCGTCCGACCCGTCCCCGAAGCTGATGAAGCTGCGACAGCCCGAACCGTTCTGCATTTTCTATGAGCATTACCGTGGCATTAGGTACGTCGATTCCCACTTCCACCACGGTGGTGGACACAAGAACCTGTATACTGCCGCCGGCAAACCGTTCCATGATTTCATTCTTTTCCGCAGGACTCATCTTTCCATTGAGCACCTCCACCCGGATGGAATGAGGTAGCGCCTGGGCGAGCATTCCCGCATAGGAGGTGACATTTTCCACATCCAGAGTCTCACTCTCCTCAATCATCGGGCAGATAACGTAGGCCTGCCTGCCAAGAGCCACCTGCTTCCGGATGAAATTCCACGCCGCCGGACGGGCATTTTGCCTCACCACGCAGTTTTTGATGGGAAGCCGGGATGCCGGAAGTTCATTCATCACACTGATATCCAGATCCTGGTACAAAATCATGGCCAGAGTTCTCGGAATCGGCGTTGCGCTCATGACCAACACATGAGGCTCCCTTCCTTTATGCATGAGAGCATCCCGCTGTTTGACGCCAAAACGATGCTGCTCGTCCGTCACCGCCAGAGCCAGATTGCTAAAAATCACATCTTCCTGAATGATGGCGTGAGTTCCGATGACGATATCCACCTCACCATCTTCACAGAGTTTTTTTACCCTTTTCTTTTCTGACGCTTTCTGAGAACCGATGAGAAGCCCGATTCGCACTCCCCTTGGCTCCAGCATTTTCCGAAAAGACTCATAATGCTGCAAGGCCAACACTTCCGTGGGCGACATGAGCGCACCCTGGTAGCCATTTTTTACCACAGCGTAGAGGGCAGTCATCGCCACAATGGTCTTTCCAGAACCCACATCTCCCTGTACGAGACGATTCATGGCGCTGGTTCCCGCCATATCACGGCGGATATCTTCCAATGTCTCCTTCTGCGCCCCCGTCAGCTCATAAGGCAGTGATTCCACAAAACCCCGTACTTCCTGCCCCATGGTGACGACATAGTGATTCAGCGTTTTGTGTTCTTTTTCCTGCAAAAGTTCCAAAGCGCTGAAAAAACGGAAAAACTCATCAAAAATAATCCTTTTCCGGGCCTCCGTCAGAGGCTTTGTCCCCGACGGAAAATGTATTTCTTTAAGAGCTGTATCTTCCTCCGCCAACCCATAATATTTCCGTACATTTTCTGGAAGAAACTCTTCCGCCCGGTACATTTCAAAGGCCGCCGTCTGCGCTTTTCTGAGCGTCTTATTGGACAGCCCCGCCGTCAGAGGATACACCGGCTGAAAGGTTTCCATCATTTCCTGATATTTCTCCCGGGAACAGTACTCCGGATGTTCCAGCATCACCCGGCCGTTTTTATAGACCGGCGTTCCCGTAAACACATAGCGTTGCCCCTGCTTTAATGTATTGTGCAGATAAGGCATATTAAACCATCGCAGAAAAATCTGCCCGCTCTCGTCAGCAGCCAGGCAAGTGCATATCTTCAGCCGACCTGACGATTTCAGATGGACCGGAGAGGCGATTTCACAGAAAATGGAGCACCGCGCCCCGGTTTTTACCTCGCTGACAGAAATCGGCTCCGGATATGCCATGTAGCATCTGGGATAATGATGGATCAGATCTTCTACTGTCTCGATATGCAGCCGTTTCAAAAGCTTTTCTGTTTTTTCACCGATTCCTTTTATGTTCCGTACCGAAACTCCCATTATTTTCTCCTCACATAAAAAGAAGGAAATCCGGTGATATGTCCAGACTTCCCCCGCAACCGCATCTGCTTATTCCACAGATAACATGTAATAATAAATTGGCTGTCCGCCAAAATTTGTCTCGATTTCCACATCCGGGAACATTACTTCCAGCTTGACGGTCAGTTCCGCCGCCCGTTCCCTGGTGATATTTTCTCCATAATACAGGGAAATCAATTCTGAATCCGCATCAACCATGTGGGATAGCAGATCAAGAGTTGTCTGCTCCACATCCGTCCCCACAGCCTGGATGCCATCGTCATCAATTCCCATGATATCCCCGTTCCGGATTGTCTTTCCGTTAACCGTCGTATCACGGACAGCATAGGTGACCTGTCCGCTCAGAATATTCTGATAACATTCTGTCATGCCATCTTTGTTCTCTTCCACGTCCATTTCCGGCATATATCCTACCATGGCAGAAATACCCTGTGGAATCGTCTTTGTCGGCAGGACAATGATATTTTTATCTCCGGTCAGTTTCGCCGCCTGTTCGGCCGCCAGAATGATATTTTTATTATTTGGAAGAATAAAAATATTTTCCGCGTTGACCTGCTCGATGGCCTCCAGCATATCTTCGGTGCTCGGATTCATGGTCTGACCTCCCTCAATGAGATAATCCACGCCGAGGTTTCTGAATATCTCACTGAGACCGTCTCCCATGGAAACGGCGATAAATCCCGTCTTCTTAGGCGGTTCTTTCTCCGCCTCCTGTCTGGCGAGAGCCTCTTCCTCCCGCTGGCGGGCGGCGACCTTTTCCGCGTCTTTGATAAGCTTCTCTTCATGTTCCAGTCGCATATTATCCACCTTCATATTGGAAAGAGAGCCGTAGGTGAGGGCCTTCTCAAATGCCTGTCCCGGATGATTGGTATGGACATGCACCTTGCAGATATCGTCGTCCGCCACCAGCACAAGGGAATCTCCCATGCCAAGAAAGTATTCCTTCAGCTCCTGCTCCTCTTTGACCGACAGCGGCTTATTCAACATAATGATAAACTCTGTACAGTAACCAAACTTGATATCTGCCGGCGGCACATATTCTCCGTCTTTGGCCGGAGTCACCGGCACAGAAACTGCCGGACTGGCAGGAATCACAATCTCCGTCACTTTGCCTGTCAGGGCATCGAGAATGCCTTGCAGAATTTCCATCAGTCCCTGTCCGCCGGAGTCCACCACGCCGGCCTCTTTCAGAACCGGCAGCATTTCCGGCGTCTTTGCCAGAACCTCATATCCATAAGAAACAATCTCTTCACAATATGGAATCAGTCCCATCTCTGTCTCCGACAGTTCGGAAGCCTTTTCCGCCATACCTCTGGCAACGGTGAGAATAGTTCCTTCTTTTGGTTTCATGACCGCCTTATAGGCAGTCTCCACCGCCCGGTTAAAACCGACGGCAATCTCCTTTTTTCCCAAGCTGTCTGCTTTGGAAACGGACTTGGTAAAACCGCGGAACAACTGGGAGAGAATGACGCCGGAGTTACCTCTGGCTCCGCGCAGAGAACCGCCGCTGATTGCCTTACAAAGAGTGGAAATGGTCGGATCGGAAAGCTTCTCCACCTCCTTGGCCGCTGACAGAATCGTCAGGGACATATTGGTTCCTGTGTCTCCGTCTGGAACCGGAAATACATTTAATTCATTGATATATTCTTTCTGTACATTGATTCGGTTTGCACCGGCTAAAAATAATTTTTGAAATGTTTTTGCATCTATGGTGTGTGTATCCACAACAGCTCCTCCTTATACACATCAATACTCAAAAAATAGATTCATCCTCATTTATCCTCAATCAACGATGCGGACACCCTCCACATATATATTAATCTTCTCCACAGTCATATCCGTGAACTTCTCTACTCTGTATTTCACGCTCTGAATGAGATTCTCTGTCACTGTTGCGATGGAAACACCGTAGACTACAATAATATGGAAATCAATATAAATTTTATTATCCTGAAGCTTCACCCTGACTCCCTTGGTGAGATTATCCCTCTTCAGCAGCCTCACCAGACCATCTTTCATATTGACAGAGGCCATACCAACGATACCGAAACATTCCAGTGCGTTCATGCCGGCATATTTTGCGATAACTTCTTCATCTATTACAACCTGACCTAATTCCGTCTGCATCTGACCTTTCATAGAAAATACCTCCATTTTTTTGCGTGAAGACGCATCTTTGAGTATAGTATACCCTCTTTCACAAAAAAAAGAAACTCTAAAATACATTATGTTCAGATGAAAATGTAACTGTTTAGCCTGACATACCGGCGCCGTTATCGGATACCTGCTGTTTCAAGATCATTTCTGCTGACCTGCTCCGTTGCCGGCCCGTTCACTCCCTGTTTTCACAAAAGGCAGCACCGTCGCAGGACAATATATTATAATGAAAAAAGAGCCACTGCAAACGCCGCTTCCTGTACAGAATATCGTATATATTCTCACAAAACACACGATATTCTGTGCAGACAGCACGCCTTGCAGCAGCTCATAATCTCACATCCGTATACTTGCTATATGCAATATGCCAAGCATTCTTCATATAACGGTAAAGGAGAAACTATGCACGTTCTACTTTGCCGGATCTTAAACAGGAAGTACAAACGTACATCTTCTTTGCAGCTCCGTTTACTTTCACTTTTACAGACTTGATGTTAGATTTCCACATTTTGTTAGATCTTCTATGAGAATGACTCACTTTGATACCGAAATGAGCTCCTTTGTCACAAATAGCGCATCTAGCCATGATAGCACCTCCTTGCGTATATACTTAAGCCTGACAGACTTACAACGAATTTATACTATCAGAAACAGGCTCAAAAAGCAAGAGAAATTTTAAAAAAATTCTATCTTTGAATATGAAACGCTCCTTTGCCCGGATAAACGGCGGAAACTCCCAGTTCTTCCTCAATTCGCAGTAATTGATTGTATTTCGCCACTCTTTCACTTCTGCTCGGCGCGCCCGTCTTAATCTGACAGGTATTGAGCGCCACAGCCAGATCTGCGATAGTGGTGTCCTCCGTCTCGCCAGAACGATGGGAGGTAACGGCTGTATATCCTGCGTTGTGCGCCATCTTAATGGCTTCCAGCGTCTCGGAAACCGAGCCAATTTGGTTTAATTTAATCAGAATGGAATTACCGCATCCTAAGGCAATTCCCTTGGAAAGACGCTCCGTATTTGTCACAAACAAGTCATCTCCCACCAACTGTACGCGGTCTCCCAGCTCTTTTGTAAGCTGCTGCCAGCCTTCCCAGTCTTCTTCATCCAGTCCGTCTTCGATGGAATAAATCGGATATTTCTCCACCAATGCCTTCCAGTGATCGATCAGCTCCGCGGAAGTAAACTTCTTGCCGCTCTTAGGAAGAATATATTCTCCCTTCACATTCCCTTTCCACTCGCTGGAAGCGGCGTCCATGGCAAGAACAAAATCTTTTCCCGGCTCATACCCCGCCTGTTTCACGGCTTCAAGAATTGTCTCGATGGCTTCCTCATCACTGACGAGGTCCGGAGCGAAACCGCCCTCATCACCGACCGATGTGGCAAGTCCTCTGCTCTTTAAAAGGGCAGCCAGCGCGTGGAATACTTCCGTACACCAGCGAAGTCCCTCTCCAAAGGACGGCGCTCCCACCGGCATGATCATAAACTCCTGCACGTCCACGGTATTGGCCGCATGGGCGCCGCCGTTTAAAATATTCATCATCGGCACCGGCAGGCGGTTGGCATTAACCCCTCCCAGGAAACGATACAATGGAATATGTAAGGCTTTCGCCGCGGCTCTCGCTGCCGCGATGGACACAGCCAGAATCGCGTTGGCTCCCAGATTGGACTTGTCCTTCGTACCGTCTGCCTTGCACATGGCAGCATCCACCGCATAGATGTCAGAAGCATCCATGCCGCAAAGCGCCCGGGCAATGGTCGTGTTGATATTCTCTACCGCCTTGGAGACTCCTTTTCCTCCAAAACGTTCTTTATCTCCATCTCTAAGTTCCAGAGCCTCAAATTCGCCGGTGGACGCACCGCTCGGGGCCACTCCCCTTCCAATCGTCCCGTCCGCAAGTCGGACTTCTGCTTCCACAGTCGGATTACCTCTGGAATCAATAATTTCTCTTCCTGTTACTTTTTCAATTTCTAAGTATGCCATAAATCTCCCTAAATCCTTTCCCATGGATTCCTTCTGCCTCCATTGTGCTCCTTATGAGACAGAAGGAGTAACCATGATTATTTCACACCAGTTAGTATATTCTAACCATTATCAGGTTATCATAACACATTAGGGAAAGTCAAGTAAAAAATATTTCTTATATATCTTCTCTCACCGAATCGCTTTTGGCCTTCTCGTCCACCGCTTCCTTCACAATCGGATCTTCGTCTTTCCCTTCGCCTTTAATCAGGGAGGAAACTTTGTTCACAGCCTCCGGAACCATGTCGAGCACTTTTGTGATCGCGTCCTGATTACGCACGTTGACAAGCTTCGTCTGTCCGTTTTGAATGACAAGGATTGCGCTCGGAGACATTTTGCCGCCGATACCGCCGGCGCCGTTATTGGAGTTATCCTTGCTGAACGCGCCCGCTCCCATACCAAAAGACACATCGACCAGAGGCAGGATAATGGTATCTCCGATTACCTGCGGCTCTCCGACCACCGTCTTTGTGGAAATCACATGATCAAGCCCCTGAAATAATGAATGAACCGTCTGATCAAAATTGTTGTTTGCCATAATTTCCTCCTTGTTCTGTTATCCTGTTTGACGTGTTATTCTCCTGTATAATGTGTTGTTCTCCTGTATAATTGTATGATTAAAGCATCTTCTTGATGAGGTTTCGCACATCCCGGTTCAGAAGGGCAGTAATGCCTATATAAACAAAGTATCCCAGGTGGATTCTCCCCCTGCCCCGGCAGTTCGCTGAAAAACACTGTCTCTGAAAATCCGGCTCCAAAGACAAGCTGTTCTGATACTTTGGATAAAACAACGCTGCCGCTCCTGTGACTATGCCGGTCACTGCCGGGTCGTCAAATCCAAAACGGATATATCCCGAAAACTTCCGCGGCAGAACATGTTTCATTATCTTTATTATAGTTGTCTTCACAAAATCCAGTAATTGGTTTCCGTTGTATTCTTTCCAGACAGCTTTCAGTCCTTCAATTTTTTTCCTGAGAGAAGCAAGCCGGCCATCCCGCCGAATATTCTTATCTTTTGCTTTGGCAGACGCCCGTTTCCTTTTACTTGCACCCGTCTTTTTCGTTTCCGCCGTCGTCGCCTCTCCGGAAGGCTGACTGCCGGCGTCATCCCCGGCTTTTTCTTCTTCCTGCAGCGAAAGCGCCTGCAACTCTTCCGGTTCTCGGGATTCCCCTTTTTCTTCCTGCCTCTGTTTTTCTTCCTTTTCCGTCTTCTCTTTCTGCTTCTGTTTTTCTTTCTTTGCTTTTTGTCTTTGTTCTTTCTTTTTCTGCTTTTTCTCTAAAAACTCTTTCTGGTTACCCATGATCTGATATCCGAATATCCGCACCCGGTAATCACATATTTTATCTATGTAACTGGCCTTCATGTAAAGGATGCAAAAAAGCCACGTTACTTTGACCTGTCCGCCGGGAGGCATATTTTCATCCATGTGAAGCCGGAAGGAATAGCGAACCGGCGCTGCCAGAATGAGAATGATCAGGCCGATCACCAGGGCCAGAAGAATCCCTATTATCTTCAACAGAACAAGTAATACATATAACAAATTCTTCCTCCCATGCTTTTACATCGTCTCCAAAAACTTCTTCATGTTTAAAATATCACCTTTATTATACCCTTTCTGCACAATTTTTAAAACAATCTTTCCGGCTTCTTCTCTGGAAGCGGCCAGCCCCAGAAGCCTCAGATTACTTTTCAGGTAGGCGGAATGTCTCATTTCCATCCCGCTTAAAATGTACATCAGATTCTCATGTTCCATCGCTGTGGTAATCGCGTACCACACCGGATATCCGCAGGGTATTTTTTCATCAATGGCTTTAAGAATATCATCAGCCTGCCAGGCGATATTTTCACCGATTATAATATTTTCAGAAATCGTCACGGATATCCTCTCCTTTTATCCATCCTCTACATCCTGTATATCCTATATTCCCGTTCTCTTCCACTGAGAGCTGTCAGGACTCTCCCATGCGAAAAGCCCGTATCATGTTGGTTGTATAAGGATTACTTCCCTTTGCGGCAATACCGGCGGTCATGATGCAGACATCGCCGTTCTTTACAAAAGACTTCCTCCAGCCCAAACCGGATATTTTCCTTGTCTTTTTTGGTGATGGGCCGGCAGATTCACCTTCCCACCGGCACCCCGAGCTTTTCTCCCTCCTGTCTTACCATGGTGATTTTTCTGCGGTGGTCTTCCCTGATTCCATGGAAAAAATTCAGCCTGGCAATATCCATACCAGCCTGAATCATTGTTATCAATACCGGCCCCACATCCGTCGCCGGGCCTAAAGTACAGATGATTTTCGTCTTTTTCATAAAACGCTTCTTTCCAAAAAGGGTGGAATAAAAAGACGGAAACATCCGGTTATTTTACATGAGTATGCGTAAAGAGATGATCATTACAATACTCGTAATTACCGTTGCATTTGGAACAGTACCGGAACTCCAGGTTCGGGTCGCTAAGCTCCGTCCGGTGGCAGACCGCACACTGGTGTCTGGCGCCGCCGGCGTTCCTGTTCACCTTTCTCCTATACTTTATCTTCCGCTGCATTTCCTTAGGGGACACTCTCCGGTAATTTCTCGTGGAAAAATAAAACAAAAGGAAATTCAAGAGACTGACGACAATGGCAATCCGTGTGCCGATTCCTCCCTGGATAAAGGAAAACGCCAAAAGAACGACATCTAGAATCGCCAGCCATTTGACCTTAATCGGAAGAATCCCGTAAAGATATACCCGCATCTCCGGAAAAATCGCCGCATAGGCAAGAAACATGGACAGGTTCACATAATAAATATCCATGAAAATAGTCGAACTGCGAGTCACCGCATAGACAAGGAACGCCGACGCTATGGTTCCAAGCACGCCAACCAGGATATACATATTAAACTTAAAGGCTCCCCATACCTGCACCAGCGATTGTCCGATGGAATAGTAAAACAATAGCACAAATACAAGAAAAATGATATTCGTGTTCGGCGGTGCAGTCGCCAGAAAGGTGATAATTCTCCAGATCTGCCCATGCAGAACCAGATACGGATTTAAGCTCAGAAACTGATAATAAAATACACCCTGAGACAAAACATTAAGCACTGCTCCCACTGCGTAAAGCAATACGATATACAACGGTAAATTGGTTATGGCATATTTTCCAAATTTTTGTTCCAGCCGATATAACCAGTTCAATAGTAATTCCTCCTCTATTATGCTTTTCTATTATGATTTTATTCCCATTGACGCACACTGACAAAAAGTCTGTAAGACATCTGTGTACTGGTATATACCAAAAAAGCCGTGTGCCAGTACACTAGCGAAAACTCTTTGTTCTTCCAATAATGATACCCGCAACCAAAGTCAGCGCCAGCAACAGACCACAGATAATCCAGAATCCCAAAGGATGGGATGAAAAAGGGATTCCTCCCACGTTCATGCCAAAAGCACTGGTAATGATAGTCGGTATGGTCAGCACAATGGTAATTACCGATAAAAACTTCATGACAATGTTCAGATTGTTGGAAATTACGGAAGCGAAGGCATCCATCATTCCCGTCATAATGTCACTGTAAATCTTTGCCATCTCAATGGCCTGCTTATTCTCAATGATAACGTCTTCCAGAAGCTCCTCATCATCCTCATACCTCGGGATGGATGTGTTCCGCATCAGCTTCTCCAGCACCATCTCATTGCCCCGCAGGGAGGTCGAAAGATAAATCAGACTCTTCTCCAGCTCCAGCATCTCAATAATCTCCTGATTCCGCTGGGAAATATGGAGACGCTTCTCCACCTCGTCACTTTTCTTATCGATAATACGCAAAAACTGCAGGAACATGGCCGCATTGCGGTACAACATCTGATACAGAAAGCGGGTTCTTTTCTGTGTCTTAAAATTACGCATCCGTCCGTCCATGAACACCGCCAGAATCGGCGTGTCCACCAGGCAGACCGTAATGATATTCTCTTCTGTAATATAAATGCCAAATGGAATCGTATAAAAATACTCTTTCCCCTGTCTCTCTTCCGTCGTCGGAATATCGAGAATAATCAATGTATAATTTTCTTCCACTTCGATACGCGAGCGCTCTTCTTCATCAAGAGGTCCTTTTAAATCATCCAGATCAATCAGAAACTGTTCTGATATGCTGATCAGTTCATCCTGAGTCGGATTGGTCATCGCAACCCAGCTTCCTTCCTCTGCCGCAGGAATTTTCCGAACCTTCCCTTCCACTGTCTTAAATATTCTTATCATGAGATTTCCCTCTTTCAGCGTTTGTCTGTTTTACGGCAATACAACAGGAGGCGCCCGTCTGAACTCCTCACATCATGGAAACCGCTGGTATCATTATAAAGAATATACTATTCTTTGTCAAACCCAACCCAAAGTTTTTTCCTTCCTCATACATTTCCTTTACCTGCGGTTTTATGACACAAAAAAGGAACCGGATCCTTCTTAGAGTGATACCGATTCCTTCTATAATAAATAAATATTGTATCTTTGTTTTGCTGTATTGGATGGGTTATATTATCCTGATAAATCTGTTTTGACCCCGGTGAATCTCTTCTCATGGAGAACAGACTCACTGGTCATTCTTTTGTTTCTTAATAGTTCTCTTTTCTTACCTCAAAGAAGCTCTGAGAATATTTACATACCGGGCATACTTCCGGAGCTTTCTTACCGATTACAAGGTGTCCGCAGACACGGCACTCCCACATGGTCTCCTCGGACTTCTCGAACACCTTCTGCATCTCAACATTGTTGAGAAGGGCAAGGTAACGCTCTTCGTGAGCCTTCTCGATGGCTCCCACTTTACGGAAACGTTCTGCCAGATCATGAAATCCTTCCTCGTCCGCCTCTTTTGCCATACGGTCATACATATCTGTCCACTCGTAATTCTCTCCTTCTGCTGCCGCCTTTAAGTTCTCAGCAGTCGTTCCGATATTACCAAGCTCCTCAAACCATACACGGGCATGTTCCTGTTCATTGCGGGCTGTTTTTAAGAAAATCTCAGCCAACTGGTCATATCCTTCACGGCTTGCCACGTTAGCGAAATAAGTGTATTTATTTCTTGCCTGGCTCTCACCGGCAAATGCTTCCATCAGGTTCTTTTCTGTCTTGGTTCCGGCATAAGGATTCTTAGACTGTGCCGGAGCTTCCTCTTCAATCTTCTCAAAAACAGAAGCAGGCTGCTTACATAACGGACATACAAAATCCTCCGGCAGCTCACCTTCGTAAATATAACCACATACTGTACAACGATATTTAACCATAGTATATTCCTCCCTGTTTTTTTCATTTCATTCACGACTCGCTTAACAATAATGAGAATCGTTACTGTTATATTATCACAGAAATCTGACTTGTCAAGTAATTTTTCCTACTATATTTTATATATTTTTTTATTCAAAGCTGTTCCCTTCATCTTTCTCTACATTATTGTATGACGGGAGGCCGATGTTTGCCACAGTGTATTTTTTACGAATTATGTTGTATTTTAAAAAAACTTCGTTTATAATAGTTGGGGCTTTCGATAAAAGTCAAAACTCGAACACATTTTGTTTTATCTGCCGCCCCTGCCTTTTACGGCCGGGAAACGCCTGTCCATGCAGGCTATAAAAGATCATGGCAGAATATAGATTTCGATTTAAAGGAGTTGACAAGGATTAATGGACTATTCATTAGGAATTGATATTGGCTCTACCACTGTAAAAGTCGCTGTGATTGACAGTGACCATAACGTTCTCTTTTCTGATTATCAGAGACATTATGCAAATATAAAAGAGACATTGCAGGAACTTCTCACAAAGGCCAGAGCGCAGGTCGGCAACGCCATCGTCCATCCAACGGTAACCGGCTCCGGCGGCATGGCAATTTCTGAATATTTACATATTCCGTTTTGTCAGGAAGTTGTCTGTGTGTCCAGTGCACTGCAGGATTTTGAGCCAAAGACCGATGTTGCCATTGAGCTTGGTGGCGAGGACGCTAAGATTATTTATTTTACCAATGGAATTGAACAGCGTATGAACGGTGTCTGCGCCGGAGGAACCGGTTCTTTCATCGACCAGATGGCCAGTCTTTTACAGACGGACGCCTCGGGACTGAACGAGTACGCCAAAGGATATGACACCATCTACCCAATCGCCGCCCGCTGCGGCGTTTTCGCAAAGACAGATATCCAGCCTCTGATCAATGAGGGCGCCACGAAGGAAAATCTTGCCGTCTCCATTTTTCAGGCGGTTGTCAATCAGACCATCAGTGGTCTGGCCTGTGGAAAACCAATCAAAGGTCATGTGGCATTCTTAGGCGGGCCGCTGCATTTCATGCCGGAACTGAAAAATGCCTTCATCCGAACCCTGCATCTGGACGAGGAACACATTATCGACCCGCCGCACTCTCATTTATTTGCGGCTGTGGGCGCGGCTTTAAACGCAAAGCAGTACTGCTCCATGGATTTCGACGAGCTTTTGAGCTATTTTGAATCAGAAATGCATCTGGCTGTCGAGGTGGAACGTCTGGAACCTCTCTTTAAAGATGAAGCGGAATATGAGGCCTTTATTAAAGAACATAACCGCTTTAATGTGAAAAAAGGTGACCTGGCTTCCTATAAAGGCAAATGTTATCTGGGCATTGACGCCGGCTCCACCACGACGAAACTGGCGCTGGTGGGTGAGGACGGTTCCCTGTTATGGCGTTTCTATGATAATAACAACGGAAGCCCGTTAAAGACCTCCATCCGCGCCATGGGCGAACTGAAAAAGATTCTTCCAAAGACTGCTAATATCTCAGGTTCCTGTTCCACCGGTTACGGAGAGGCTCTGATCAAGGCAGCATTCAACTTAGACCACGGCGAAGTGGAGACCATGGCCCATTATTATGCCGCCGCTTTCTTTGAGCCGAATGTGGACTGTATCCTCGATATCGGCGGACAAGACATGAAATGTATCAAAATCAAAAACAACGCCGTAGACAACGTTATGTTAAATGAAGCCTGCTCTTCCGGCTGCGGTTCTTTCATTGAGACCTTTGCCAAATCTCTGGATTACTCCGTGGAAGACTTCGCCAAAGTGGCTCTGTTTGCCAAATCACCCATCGACTTAGGTTCCCGGTGTACGGTTTTCATGAACTCCAAGGTTAAGCAGGCTCAGAAAGAAGGAGCCAGCGTGGGCGATATCTCCGCTGGTCTCGCCTATTCCGTCATCAAAAACGCCATCCTAAAAGTAATTAAGTTGACAGACCCGAAACAACTGGGTAACAAAATTGTTGTGCAGGGCGGTACCTTTTATAACGACGCGGTACTTCGTACCTTTGAAAGAATCTCCGGCTGTCACGCCGTCCGCCCGGATATCGCCGGCATCATGGGCGCTTTCGGCGCCGCTCTGATTGCCCGGGAGCGGGAAGAAGAAACCGGCCCGACCTCCATGCTTTCCATGGCTGAGATTCTGAAGCTCAATTACGAGACCACCATGAGCCGCTGTCCGCACTGCAACAACCATTGTCTTCTGACCATCAACGAGTTCGGCAACGGACGAAAGTTCATCTCCGGAAACCGCTGTGAGCGCGGACTGGGACTGGAACGCAACCATGAGCATGTACCGAACCTTTACGATTATAAATATAAACGAATCTTCGGCTATAAGTCTTTGAAAGAGGAAGAAGCGCCGCGGGGCGTCATCGGTATTCCGCGGGTACTGAACATTTACGAGAACTACCCGTTCTGGTATACTTTCTTCACCAATCTGGGATTCCGGGTGATTCTCTCACCGAAGTCTTCCCGGAAGATTTACGAGCTGGGTATTGAATCCATCCCAAGTGAGTCTGAATGTTATCCGGCAAAGATTTCCCACGGTCATGTGATGTGGCTTTTGCAAAAGGGCATTAAGACCATCTGGTATCCTTGTGTTCCTTACGAACAGAACGAGACACCGGATGCCAACAACCATTATAACTGCCCGATTGTCACTTCTTATGCGGAAAACATCAAAAACAACATGGAAGAACTGCGGGATCCGAATGTGCTATTCATGAACCCCTTCCTAGCTCTGGATAATGCGGATACTTTAAAGGTTCGTCTTCTGGAAGAATTAAGCCAACATTACGATGTGACAAAGAAAGAAATCAACGACGCAGTGGACGCCGCATACAAAGAGTCCGCGCAGGTTCGCCAAGACATTCAGACAAAGGGGGAAGAAACCCTCGCCTATCTGGCCGAAACCGGCAAAATGGGTATTGTCCTCTGCGGACGCCCTTATCATATCGATCCGGAAATCAATCATGGTATCCCGGAACTCATTAATTCCTACGGCATTGCCGTGCTGAGCGAGGATTCCATCTGCCATCTGGGTCATGTGGAACGACCGCTCATCGTATCAGACCAGTGGATGTATCACTCCCGTCTGTATGAGGCCGCCAACTACGCAAAGAAAAACAAACAACTGGAAGTCATTCAGCTTAACTCCTTCGGCTGCGGCCTGGACGCCGTCACCACCGACGCGGTCAACGATATTCTCTCCAATTCGGGAAGAATCTATACCGTATTAAAGATTGACGAGGTCAACAACTTAGGCGCCGCCCGCATCCGGATCCGTTCTCTGATTGCCGCCGTGAGAATCCGAAACAAACGGCATATCAAGCCGAAAATCGTGCCGGCCAACATTGAAAAAGTAGAGTTCACCAAGGAGATGCGTAAGGATTACACCATCCTTGTACCGCAGATGTCACCGATTCACTTTAATCTGCTGGCGCCGGTATTCCGCACCTGCGGCTATAACGTGGATGTGCTGCCGCAAATGGGTAAAAAGGCGGTGGACGCCGGTCTAAAATATGTAAACAACGACGCCTGCTATCCTTCTCTCATTGTTGTGGGACAGATTATGACCGCGCTGACTTCCGGCAAATATGACTTGAACAAAACGGCCGTTATTATCTCCCAGACCGGAGGCGGCTGCCGCGCCACCAACTACATCGGATTTATCCGGAGGGCTCTGGCGAAAAACGGCTACGGACACATTCCGGTTATCAGCATCAGCGTACAGGGCATTGAGAAGAACGAAGGCTTCAAAATTACACCGCCGCTCTTAATCCGTATGCTTCAGGCCGTTATTTACGGCGACTTGTTCATGCGTGTGCTGTATCGGGTTCGTCCGTATGAGAAGGTGAAAGGTTCCGCCAACCATCTTCATGAAGTATGGGAGAAGCGCTGCATCAAATCTCTGGTGAAAGCGCATTACGGTGAGTTTAAGAGAAATGTAAAACAGATTATCCGAGATTTCGATACCCTGCCGATTACCGAGGAGCGGAAACCCAGAGTCGGTATCGTGGGCGAGATTCTGGTTAAATTCCTGCCGGACGCCAACAATCATCTGGTGGATCTACTGGAATCCGAAGGAGCCGAGGCCGTCATGCCGGATCTGCTGGACTTCATGTTTTACAGTTTATATAACGCAAACTTTAAATCTGAGTACCTGGGTAAGTCTTCCTGGGCCGCCAAATTGTGCAATATTGGTATTCAGGCTATCGAACTGTACCGGGGATTTTTGCGGAAAGAACTGGAAAAAAGCAATCGTTTCGATCCGCCACCGCACATCAAAGACCTGGCAAGATATGCTTCCCCGATTGTCTCCCTGGGTAATCAGACCGGCGAAGGCTGGTTCCTCACCGGTGAGATGATCGAGCTTATCGAAGGCGGCGCGCCGAACATCGTCTGCACGCAGCCGTTCGCCTGCCTGCCGAATCATGTGGTCGGCAAAGGCGTCATAAAAGAACTCCGGAGAAAATACCCGCAGTCCAATATCGTTGCCATTGACTACGACCCGGGCGCCAGCGAAGTAAATCAGGTGAATCGTATCAAGCTGATGCTTGCCACCGCCCAGAAGAATCTGGGAGAAGAACTGGCAGAAGAAAAATCAAAGGAAAAACCAATAAAAAAACAGGCCGCCGTCTAACCGGCTGCCTGTTTTTCCCGAAAGGGGCCGCTGTCAAAGATATGTTTTGACAGCGGCCCCTTTCTTATTTTTTCTTGATTTCTCTTTACTCGTAAGTCCTATGCTTTTTCTTCCCTGATGAATCTTTTTTCCCTATTTTCTCTCTTCCCGAATCTTGTTGAGACGTTTCATCACATCATTTTCTCCGGTTCCGAAATACTTATGTAAAGTTTTATATTCTTCATACAGTTTATCGTATACTTCAGTGTTGTCCGGATTTGGCGTGTAGATCTTGTCTTCCACCTGACCAATCTTCTGAGCGATCTCGCTGGCATTCTTATAACCGGTCACCTGCTCAGAAGCGGCTGCGGCGCCGAGAATCGCTGCTCCCAGGGCGCTGGCCTGCGTAGTGGCGGAAATGCGGATGTTTTTCTTGCAGATATCCGCGTAAATCTGTACCAGCATATGATTCTTCACCGGAATACCGCCGCTTAATACAATGGAGTCTACCGGCACGTTGGCTTCCTCGAAAGATTCGATAATCATACGGGTTCCATAAGCGGTAGCCTCAATTAATGACAGATAAATCTCTTCCGGCTTAGTCAGAAGATTCATACCCATAATCAAACCATTTAAGTTAAAGTCCATAAGCGGGGAACGAACGCCGTTGAACCAGTCGAGCGCCAGTAGACCGCTCTGTCCGGCTTTATAATCCTTGAGCTTGTCTGTCAGAAGCTGATGTACAGAGATGCCTCTCTCTCTTGCCTCCTGAGTGTAACTTTCCGGTACGCAGTTATCCACGAACCATGCAAAATGATCCCCCACGCAGCACTGTCCGGCTTCATAACCGAAATATCCCGGCATGATACCGTCCTTGACCAGACCTCCGACGCCGGCAATACCTGCTTCCGTCTCGGAAAGCATCATGTGGCAGGATGAGGTACCCACAATAATCATCATGATTCCCGGCTGTCCGATACCGCAGCCCGGCAAAGAGGAATGAGCGTCAATAATTCCGGTTCCCACCGGTGTGCCTGCCAGAAGTCCCAACTGTCTTGCCATAGACTCACAGAGATATCCGGCTGTCTCGCCGATGGCTTTAATCGGCGCGTCCATCTTCTCCTCAATAAAATGTTCCATCCGAGGGTCAAGCGCCTTAAAGAAGTCATTGGAAGGATATCCCGTATCATGACGGTAAAACGCCTTGTATCCTGCTCCGCAGGCACTTCTTGTCTCTTCGTCGGTCATCTCCCAGATAATCCAGTCCAAGGCTTCCATCATCCGGTCTGCCTCTTCGTACACCTTAGGCGCATGGCGAAGAGTTTCCAATACTTTTGGAATCATCCATTCGCTGGATACTTTGCCGCCATAAAGAGGGAGCCATTTCTCTCCTCTTTCTTTTGCGATTCGGTCGATAATCTGCGCTTCCTCTTCCGCGCCGTGGTGTTTCCAGAGCTTCACATAAGCATGAGGCTCATCTTTGAACTCTTCCATATGACATAACGGCGTCTTATCCGCTTTTACCGGGAGAACCGTCGAGGAAGTAAAATCCACGCCGATACCGATGACTTCTTCCGGAAAAGCCTTTTTCTGCGCCATGACATTTCTTATGGTGATAATCAGGCCTTCCAGATAATCCTGCGGATCCTGAAGCGCCCAGCCCGGCGCCAGCTTTTTCCCCGATGGAATACGCTCCTCCATTACCCCATGAGGATACTCATAGATACTGGCAGCCACCTCTTCTCCTGTATGAATATCCACCATCAATGCCCGCACAGATAATGTTCCATAATCCACTCCAATCGCATATTTACTCATGTTCCTTCTCCTTTCATTCCTTCTTGACTTATTGTACCATTTCCGGCTTTATGCCGCCATGTTTTCTTTTGTTTACTTCTCAGCAAAATATTTCGTTACCTTCTGCGCGTATTCTTCCAGCAGTCCCAAGTCCCAGAGTACCTGCAGAATCGTGAACCGGTTCCGCACTTCTTTGGCAAGAATGATCGCGTCCCGTACCAGTTCTGGGGAAATTCCAATCTGTTCCGGATTCACCGGCTCGCCAAGAGACTCCATCATCTCTTTGAGCTTCTTGCCAGATGGAATCTCTCTTTCAAAGAGCGCCTGAATCTCCGGCCATTTTTCTTTCATGACAGCCAGACGCTTATTCCGGTTTTCCACACTGTTTTTCTGGCGCTGTTCTTCCAGTTCCAAGATACCCGGCGCCGCGTCTTTATAGCAGTCGCAAACTTTTTTCTTCCAGCTCTCGTAATCCGGCTGTCTCTTTGCCGCCGCGGCAAAATCCGGCTGTTCTTCTTTTAACATCTCATACATCTTTATGACGGCCAGCATACCGACGCCCACCTTGATGCCGTGGAGGACCGGTTTCTTATCTTCCATCTGAAACTGCATCTCCCAGTAATGGGACAGATGATGCTCGCTGCCGGACGCCGGCCGTGAATTACCGATAAAACTCATGGCGACGCCAGACAGCACCAGAGCCTCCATCAGATGTTTCACTGCCTCCTGGTCTCTTCTCCGGACGCCATCACTCTCTTCCACCACGATTTCTATGGATTCTTTTACCATATTGTTGATGGTCTCACAGTAATATTCTCCTTCGATGAGATGCGCCATCTTCCAATCCACCAGACAGGTGTATTTTCCCAGAATATCTCCCAGCCCTGCCACGATCATCTCCATAGGAGCCGCCGCCAGAATCTCCGGATCTCCCATAACTGCCTCCGGCACATGGGCCTGATAGGTGGTCTTCACATGATTATGAATCAGCGCCGCTCCCACGGATACAAAGCCATCCATGGATGGCGCCGTAGCCAGAATCATATATGGAAGTTCCACCTGAGAACTCATAAACTTACATAAATCATTGAGGGTGCCGGAACCCACCGCCAAAATCAAATCGGTTCCCTTCTCATACGCTTCCATCATCTTTCCCACCGCCTGTTCATCCGGTACCAGTTCTTTCTCCGGGAACACCAAAGTATAATAACGGATTCCGGCGTCTGTGAGCTCCTGCTCCGCTGTTTTACCGGCAGCCTCCCAGGTATTCACATCACAGACCATGAAAACATTTTTATATCCAAGTTCTTTGATGTGTTCCGGAAGACGTTTTAACGCTCCCTCTTCGACATCAATTATTTTCAGCTTTGTGCTATGAGTACGCCCGCAGGCACAATGCATTTCCTGTCCGAGATATTGTGAAAGATTACTGTTTGCCGCCATAAAAATTCCTCCTAATTTATTTCTTTCTGCCATCGCCAGTTCCGTTTCATCTGCACTCATTTTACCCCAAAAAATTTTTTCGTCAATACGCCTCAAAACCCTTGATTACTAATCAAATTCATTATAAAATTAATCAAAAATCTGATTAATTTTTTGCATCAAAAAAAGACGGCACCGAAGCTGTCTCTTGATTACTAATCAACGAAAATCTGCCGATTATCTTTCTGCCGATTAATTTTTCATATTTGATTACTCCGTATAAAAATTCCGGGAAAGGAAAAACTTGTGCCATGCCAGATAAGAAGAAACCCACCACCAGAGATATCGCCAAAGCCTGTTTCGTGTCCCAGTCCGCCGTGTCCATGATTTTGAGCGGCCGGACCGACATGCATTTTTCCAAAGAGACCATCGCCCTTGTGCAGGAAACTGCCGCAAAGATGGGCTATGTATATAAACCGAGGAAACAACGGACAAAAACAGATATGAAATCCACCATCATAGTCATGTGTCCCTCTCTTTCCACACAATATTACACCACGCTCATTCAGGCCATCACCCAGGCGGCTCAAAAGATAGGACTGTATGTTCTTGTGGCCTACACCAACCGTCTGGAAGACCGTGAGACATACTATCTTCACATGGCAGAAGATAATGAGTATTACGGAATCATCTACACCTTCGCTCCCAAGGCCGTCGCCTTTTTAAACCGGCTTTACCGGCGGATTCCCGTTGTGATGATTAATGATTACAACCCGGAGTTGAAGCTGGAGCTTCTGGAACTGGACAGTAAAAAGTCCGGCCATCTTCTTGCCAGACATCTTTTGGCTCTCGGCCACCGGGAAATCGCTTATGTTACCACCCCGCTTACCCCGGCGGAAGTGCCGCGGCTGCGGCGCCTTCAGGGAATCAAAGAGGAATACGAACGGCAGAACCTTCCCTCTTCCCTGGTGCATGTCTTGGAGGCCAGAACGGAGGAAGAACAAAGTTCTGCCGTAGGCAATAAACATTATGAAACCGGATATCAGTTAATCCGGGATTATTTTCACTTGCTGAAAAAGAAACATCCGGACAGAATTGCCAATCTGGGTAAATCCGCCGGCCTGTCCGGTTCTCTCCCGGTCAGCGACGATGGAATCACCGCCTTCGTGGGTACCAATGATTTTGTAGCCATCGGTATCATCGACGCCCTCAAAAGGCTCGGTTATTCCGTTCCCGGCGATTATTCCGTCTGCGGATTTGACAACACACTGGTTTCCTCCTTCTCCGGCATCTCCCTGACCACCATCGACCACTGCATTGATGAAAAGGGCTCGCAGGCCGTAGAAATGATTGCAAATCAGAAGAAGCGTCTAAAAGACGGTCTGCAGAAAAACACACCTCTCATGCGTTTGGAATATGAACCGCATCTTATCGTGCGCCATTCCACCGGAAGACCCCGGAAAATGTAATGACGCCCGCTTACTGACACAGGTTCGGCGGCCCGGGCAACCAGCGGCAGCCATTCATCCGAACATTTGTTTACAACCGCATCGGGATTCCCTTGCTGGACAGATACTGTTTCAAATCCATGATTTCCAGTTCTTTGAAGTGGAACAGGGACGCTGCCAGCGCCGCGTCGGCCTTGCCATCGGTGAAAGCTTCATAGAAATGCTCTTTTGTTCCCGCTCCTCCGGAAGCGATGACCGGAATATTTACATTCTCGGAAATAATGCGAGTCAGTTCCAGGTCATAACCGGCTTTGGTGCCATCGCAGTCCATACTGGTGAGAAGAATCTCTCCAGCTCCCAGTTTCTCGGCCCGCATGGCCCACTCCACGGCGTCCATTTTCATATCCACTCTTCCGCCGTTTCTAAAAATATTCCAGCCGCTGCCATCTTCCCGGCGCTTGGCATCAATAGCAACTACCACACACTGACTACCGAACTTATCCGCCGCCTCACTGATCAATTCCGGCCGCATGATGGCGGAAGAATTTACCGACACTTTATCGGCTCCTTCCCGCAGGATCGCCCGGAATTCGTCCACCGTGCGGATACCGCCGCCCACCGTAAACGGAATAAAAACCTTCTCCGCCACCCGGCGTACCATGTCCACCACCGTATTTCGCGCGTCAGAAGAAGCAGTAATATCAAGAAAAACAACCTCATCTGCTCCGGCCTTATCGTAGGCCGCCGCAATCTCCACCGGATCTCCGGCGTCTCGGAGATTTACAAAATTCACACCTTTCACCACCCGTCCTTCGTGCACATCAAGACAAGGTATAATTCTCTTTGTAAACATCGCGTCCTCCTATCTATTCTCAATATGAATGAAGTTATCAAGTATTTTCAGACCAATCTCACCGCTCTTTTCCGGATGAAACTGGCAGGCAAAAATGTTTCCGTGCTCTACGGAAGCATGAATTTTTGTGGAATAAAACGTGGAGGCCGCCACATCTTCTTCGCGCTTTGCAGACAAATAGTAGGAATGCACAAAATAGACATAAGGACGTCCCTCAATCCCCTTAAACAAAGACGCCCCATTCCGGATATCCAGGGAATTCCATCCCATGTGGGGGATTTTCAAACCTTCCGCATCCGGAATCCGCAAAACACTTCCCGGAAGCAGACCAAGCCCTTTCGCTCCGGGAGTCTCATCACTGTCCTCAAACAGAAGCTGCAGTCCTAAACAGATACCAAGGAAAGGCGTGCCCTGGCGCACCACCTCCTTAATCACCGGTTCCAGTCCATAGCTTCTTATCTTTCCCATGGCGTCGCCGAAGGCTCCCACCCCCGGCAGAATCACACGATCCGCCGACAAAATCACATTTTTATCTCTGGTCACTTTTACATCCTGGCCCAGATATATCAGAGCCTTTTCCACGCTCTTTATGTTACCTGCGTCGTAATCGATAATCGCAACTGACATTGTATCTATCCTTTCTGTTCTTGTTTGTTATATTTCTGTTTCCATCACAAATCCCATTTTCCCGTCTTAACACATAGATAAACTTGAATATATATTATAAACTTGTTGATTTTATAATATTGACGCATTGCTCTTCTATCCATTATTCAATGGGACTGTTATTTTTTCCTCATTTATTCTAGTGGATTTTCATAAATTATGCAATATTAATGTAGCTGAAGCTTACAAAAAAACGAATCCTAAATTATTTATTGATTTTTTCACAAGATTGTAATATTATAGTGATAACAATAATATAATTTTTTAATTATTGTAGTATGAAAGGGGAATTTCAAGATGAAATCAACACTCAATGTACAGTTTGGTGGTAACACTGTTGAAAGCAAAGAAATCATCGCCGCAGCGAAAAAGATCTGGGTCGATGAAGGCAATCAAAACAGAAAAGTAAAAGACTTGTTAAAACTGGATCTCTATGTAAAACCAGAAGAAAATGCAGTTTATTACGTTTTTAACGACGATGAAAGCGGAAGCTTTCCTCTTTACGAAGAATAAAAGCACAGTGATACAACGGTAAAATACCCTTCGCGGAACGTCAATCCACGGAGGGTATTATTTTGCCATAAAGTTTTCCATAAATTATAGATGCGGGGAATCAGAAGAAGCGCTTCTGATTCCCCGTTTTGTGTCTAAATCCATGTCTCTAGTGTACTGTATCATTCATTTTCAGCATACTGACGACGAATGAACTTTTCACTCTGCAAGGCGGAGGAATGAGACGTAGCGGTGGCTACGCTGATTGACGACAACGCCGCAGATGGAAGTTCAGGCAAGTCATTATGAGAAATGTGAGTGATACAGGCCACTAGTTGCTGCAATCCAGATCAAAATAGAAGTCCACGCCATTTTCCTGATTGCTCACGCCGAACTGTTTTCCGTGAGCATTCATGGTAGCCGCCACGATGGAAAGTCCAATGCCGCTTCCTCCGTATTCTCTTGTCCGCGCTTTATCTACTTTATAAAACTTAATCCAGAGTCTGTCCAGATCTTTTTCCGGAATCTGATTGCCATCATTATAGACATGAATCCGAAGATCCTTATTTTTTTGCTCGAACCATATACGGATGACTCCGTCCTGGAATACATGATTCAGGGCGTTGGACAGATAGTTGCTGAAAACCTCCTGAATCATAAATTCATCGGCCCAGACATACACCGGCCCTTTTTCCTTAAATACCACTTTATTATTCTTTTTCAAGAATAGAATCTGTGTGGAAGCCAGTTTGTTCTGTATCATTTGACAAATATCAAACCGCTGCATATTAAGCTGCTGATTGCCAAATTCAATCTGATTGAGCGTTAAGAGCTTCTTGACCATGATATTCATCTTCTGCGCCTCGTCGGCAATGACCTCACAGTAGAAATCTTTGCTCTCCTCATCGTCAGTGATGTTTTCCTTCAACCCTTCCGCATATCCCTGAATAAGAGCAATCGGCGTCTTCAGCTCATGACTGACATGGGAGAGGAACTCCTTGCGCATCTCGTCAATCTGCTCTTTCTTCTCAATATCCTTTTGCAATTCCAGATTCGCTGCCTTTAAATCAGCGATGGTCGATTCCAGTTTCTCAGACATCTGATTCATAGAATCTCCCAAAACCTCCAGCTCATCCCCGGTGTCCACATGTACCTTGGCCTCAAAATCCAGATGTGTCATCTTATCGGCCACCACCGCCATATCTTTAATCGGCCTGGTGAACTGCGTGAACACAAAGAAAATAAGAATACTTCCAATGAGGATGCCGCCAAAACCGGTGTATATCAAAAAACGGCTGCTAATCTCCGCGCTGGCCTGAATTCCTTCCAGTGAAACCCGCATGGCAATCAGGTAATTATCATCAGTAAATCCGAACAGATAAATGCCTTTCTGTCCGCTGGGATCCGTAAGCTGCGTCACAAAATATCCTTTCTGTATCAGCGTTACAAAATTGTCTTCTTCCTCATTCTGCCACGGAAGGATACTTTTTCTCTGCGAATACTCATCAAAGACGCCTTCTTCCTTGGCGAGAATCACCTGGCTGCGAATCTGATCCAGATAGCCCAAAATCTCTTCATAGGTCTTGCTGCCATCCACCATGTTACTGAAGATGACCACCTGCGTAAAGTAAAAATCACTGGATTGAGCAATCATCATCTTGATGTTGGTACTGTTGGAAATTTGCTCCATCTCCTCATTAATGGTGTCCTGTGTGGAATCATCCTGCAATACATTCTCAACTTCATGAAACGCGTTTTCAATATTTGCTTTCTCCGAGGAAATGTAATATCTTTCCGCAAAAGCATGATTCAAAAACCAGGTAAAAGAAATGACAAAGCCAACAATCAAAATTAAAATGGCTGTCAGCTTGAATCGTACCGAGTAGTATTTCATAAAATCACCCTAATCCACTTCAAATTTGTAACCCATTCCCCAGATGGTCTTAATATACTCGCCTTTATCTCCCAGCTTGCTTCTAAGTTTCTTTACATGGGTGTCGATGGTTCTAGCGTCGCCGAAATAATCGTAGTTCCACACATTATTTAAAATCTTTTCTCTGGAGAGAGCTACGCCCTGATTCATGACAAAATAAGTGAGAAGTTCAAACTCTTTAAAACTCAGGGAAATCGGCTTTCCGTCGATCTTCACCTCATGGGCGGCGATATCAAGTTCAATACCTCCCGCCTCCAGCACTTCGCCGGCCGCCAGGGAATTGCTTCTCCGCAGAATCGCCTCCACCCGGGCTACAAGAATCTTCGGGCTGAACGGCTTTGCGATGTACTCGTCCACACCCAGGTCAAATCCGTTGAGTTCGTCGCTCTCCTCGCCTTTTGCCGTTAGCATAATAATCGGCACCTGGGAATACTGTCTGATCTCTTTGACTACCTCAAATCCGTCAATCTTCGGCATCATCACATCACAGATAACCAGACTGATGCTTTTATCCTCAAAAAAAATATCCAGCGCTTCCTCACCGTCGGCGGCCTCCATGACCTCGTAGCCTTTCTTCTTTAAGAAATCGCCGACCAGCTTACGCATTCT
>CAYULX010000016.1:0-36343 GCA_964445535.1 uncultured Eubacterium sp. | reverse complement strand
GTAATAAATCCCTCCCGCACCTCCTCCTTGTAGGCAAAGAGAGAGTACTGGCTGATTTTCTGAAAAATGATGCGGATATCTTCCGGAGTGACCAGATAGGCGTCCACATCTTTCTGTGATAACTCGCCGCCCTCCGTCAGATAATATTCTCTCTGAAGGGTTCGGATGATCAGCGGCAGATACACCCGCAGATGGATCTCCGTTATGTCCGAGCGGGATATCACCCTCTCCATCCGTTTTCGTATGCTGTCCGAAAAAATGTGCAGGATTTCTCTGGAAAGTTCTGCTTTCTCCAAGGAGCCCCTTCCTTTCTGCTTGCATAGCATCTTTTTGCGTCGGCAATACTGCCTTTGCAGTCTGCCTTTTGCCCAGTACACAGGATTTCTTATGGTTTATATATATGAGACAACCCGGAAGATATGATTCGCAATTTTTTCCGTAGCAGTTCAGCGTCATCCGGTTTGGCAAAAGAAGAGTTGAAATGTTACTTTTTCCTTGTGGCAAACAAGTTTCCGTAGCATAATCAAAATTAATAATGATTCCTGTTATTAGAAAATATCTGTTAATAACAGACATAAAAAGGCAGTCAGTCAAATATTAAGTTAAATTTTAAGGAGAAGAATATTATGTATGACGTGTTAATTATCGGAGCCGGCATCGTCGGCACAGCCATTGCCAGGAGATTGTCACGCTACCAGCTTTCCGTCTGTCTCGTGGAAAAATCCAACGATGTGGCCATGGGTTCCACCAAGGCCATCATGGAGCGTGAATACGGTGTTCCTATCGACAGCCGCACTGATATCCAGAAAGAAGGCGCGAAGCGGGTGACCAGAGAGAAATTTCTGGCGTACTGCCGGGAGCAGGAAAAATAGGAAAAGATGGTTGTTAAATGGAGTTGTCATTGAATTATGTATTTGATTCCTGTATAATATTAGTCGAAGCATAGTATTCCAGTGTCATGTTTTATAAAAGGAGGTTTTCTTATGAATACTTTAGATGCCACAGTATCCATGCTGGAAGCGATGCCAGAAGACGAAAGATTAAAAGTTTTTAAATATACACAACAACTTTTTGTTTCCAAGAAATCATCCAATCCTTTTCCACCGGTTGATTCGGAACAGGTACTTTCAGACCTTGCAATATCCCGGGAACAGACGGCTCGCGGAGAAGGTCTGAATATGGAGGAGGCGCTGATGAAACTGGGAAAGGAACATGGATTCCTTTGATGTAATCATCTCACCAAACGCCTTATCTCAATTAAACCGTTACATTGATTATATTCAATATACTTTATTGAATGTATCTCCTGCCGGAGCCAGCACATGGTCATCCGACAGGAGATTTTGTTTTCTCCGTATTCATCTATTATATATTTATCGGGCTGTTCTGCTATACCATTAAACATCGCAGTGCGTACTTGAACAAAAAGACTTTCAGCTCTCCAGTCCCCGTCTGCGAAGCACCCGCTTCTCCACGGTGCGGAAAATCGCCTGGTCAATGAAGATACCCACCAGCACGATGACGACCATGACCAGCATGACCTGATTGATATCGGCCAGGTTCCGGCCGGTGATCAGCGTCTGACCCAGTCCGATGGAGGTGGTCATGACCTCGCCGCTCATCAATGCTCTCCACGCGAAAGACCAGCCCTGTTTCATACCTGCGATGAGTTCCGGAAGAGCGGCCGGGAAGACAACTTTCCAGTAAATCTGTTTCTGGTTTGCTCCCATGGTCAGCGCCGCTTTTTTATAAATCGGCGGCACGTTGTTGATGGCGTTGTCCACGGCGATGGCGATGCTGAAAGCGGAGCCCATCACAACGACGAAGATGATGGCCGTCTGGGACAGACCAAACCAGAGGATGGAAAACGGCACCCAACAGATACTCGGCAGGGTCTGCACGCCCATGATGAGTGGCCGGAGATTCCGGTGCAGGAATCCAAAATGGTTCATTAAGACTCCAAGAATGCCTCCCAACACCAGGGAAATCACATATCCGATGGCTCCCCGCAGGAGACTGTATCCGATGGCGGACAACAGACTGCCGTTTGCCATCAGTTCAAGAAAGCTTTCCCAGACGCCGGCCGGCGACGGCATGGCGTAGGATTTCCAGATGGAAAGACCGTCCACGCCCACCAGATAAATGACCTGCCACAAAACGACGATGGCTGCCAGAAAGATGATTTCCTGTATGACTGCTGCTTTTTTACTTCTCTTTTTCATGCGTTCTCATCCTCCTTTTGTATTTCATCGAGAATTCTATGGCGGTATTCGATAAATTTGTCATCATAAACGTGTCTTGGTCGTTCCAGTTCCACATCGACGATATTGCGGATACTCCCTCTGATGGCGGACATCACCGCAATCCGATCCCCCAGGAAGACCGCCTCTTCCACGCTGTGGGTGATGAAAAAGATGGTTTTCTTTGTCTGCATCCAGATATCCTGTAATTCTTTTCTAAGACGATTGGACGTCTGTTTATCGAGAGCGGAAAACGGTTCATCCATCAGAAGAATCTCGGAATCCATGGTGAATGCTCTCGCCAGAGCCACTCTCTGGCGCATACCGCCGGAAAGCTGATGGATGGCGTACTCTCTGTAATCATTGAGCTGCATCATTTCCAGATATTTGTCTGCCCGCTTCTCCTGTTCGTCTTTTGGCACTCCGGTCATTTCCATGCCGAATTTCACATTTTGGATAACATTGAGCCACGGAAACAGAGCATGTTCCTGAAACATGACCGTGCGGTCGGCTCCAGGCTCCGTGACCGGCTTTCCGTTTAAAAGAATCTCGCCGGAAGTCGGCTTTTCCAGCCCGGCAATAAGATTAAGAAGGGTACTTTTTCCGCAGCCGCTCCGTCCGACCACGCAGAGAAATTCTCCCTGTTTTATCTCCAGATCCACATTTTTCAAGGTTGCCTGATTGGTATCATCAAAGGTCTTACTTACATTTTTTAAAACTAATGACATAGGATTTTCCTTTCCGTCTGTTTTTCATGAAAATCTCAGGACGAAGAAAGTTTTCGTCCTGAGAATCATCACTGTGATTATTTTGTGTCCGGTTGATTTGACTATTCCACTGTGACAATCAGATTGTCTCCCGGCAGTTCGTCAATAAATTCCTGTTCAAGAGAAATCTGTGCGAAATCACTCATGGCGTCCTGATTGATGTCGGTGGACACGATAATCTTCTGGAATGCGCTGGTCAGCACATCCAGTTCCAGTGATTTTCCTGTGGCCGCGTTAATCTCATCATTGATGATCTGGGCCGCTGTACTCACATCTGCATTGATGGCTTCCGTGGCTGCCTCATGCTGTGCCAGGAACTCGTTTACGATGTCCGGATGTTCTTCCATAAATTCATTTCTTACCACCACAACGGCCACCGGATAATTACCGTCCATGTAAAGTTCATTATAATCAAGGACAATCTCTGCCCCATTCTTCACCAATTCAGATCCCCACGGCTCTGGCACAACCGCCGCGTCAATGTTGCCCTGATCCATGAGATTCTGCACATCGGCGTTCTCCACGGCGGTCACGGTAACCGTTCCGCCCTCTTCCACGGTGGATAATCCGTTATCAGATAATAGTTTCAGCAGACACAGGTGCTGGGTATTTCCAATCTGCGGCACAGCCACCGTCTTACCGTCCAAATCTGCCACGGTCTGAATATCGGACCCCGGCGCTTTCACCAGCACCGCTCCCGCCTGGGTGGAACCGGAAATCACGGACACATCACCCTCAGAATTGACGTTGGCGCTGATGGCCGGCACCGGGCCGATATATCCGATATCAATATCGCCGGAAAACAGCGCTTCCACCTCGGCCGGACCCGCGTTGAACGCCGTCCATGATACGGTAGTATCATCGCCGAACGCTTCCTCCAGCGTTCCGTTGGCTTTCATATATAATGCCTGGGCGTGGGTCACATTGTTAAAATATCCGATATTGACATCGTTGTCTCCGCTGCCGCTTCCGCCGCAGCCTGCCAGCCCCGCCATGGCCGCCATAATTCCTGCCGCTGCTATCATCTTCTTTAATCCTTTTATTCTCATATTGACCTCCGTTTTCTTATTTTTTTTAACTTCTTTTTTGATGCCTTACTCTTTATGAATTGTTTGATTCTTCTTCATCATGTAGTTTGTATCATTTTTCTTCCTTGATACCAGATACCTAAACGTATGTGCTTCATTTGCTCCCGCATTATTTGCGCTCCCGTATCTTACTTATATCTTATGAAAAAATACTTTTCCTCACAACCAGTATTTTTGAAAACGTTTTCAAACATTTTTTGTTGAATTTATGGGGCTATCAATGTATACTTAGATAAAAATAAATGTATCTTATCCTTTATCACGAAAATTTATGATAACGTTTTCACACATGGTATCTCACAATCCTATAGTATTTTATGTGTTTGTATTGTTCGCACCGGACAGTAGGGCAGACCATCGAGATAAGGGATAATATGACAGACTATCAAGAAAAGAAGCAGGAGGTTGTTATGTCTTTAAAAGAAATCGCCAGACGCACGGGAACATCCGTCTCCACGGTTTCCCGCGTATTAAATAATGATAATTATAAATGTTCTGACCCGGAGCTGGAAAAGCGAATCTGGCAGGCCGCCCGGGAGCTTCAGTACATTCCCAATTCCGCCGCCAGAGCTTTACAAAAAGGGGAAAGCGGGCACAAAACGGCAGAAGAAAAAGCCTGCCTTTTTGATATTTTTCTCACCCGCTTTCCTTCTCTGGACCAGGATTTATTCTTCCGGGAGCTCTATGACGCTCTGAAAAAAGAGCTTTTAAAACAGCGTTGCCTTCTGGGCCGGCTTCTGACCGTCCCGGATATCACCACCATGATGCAGGCGTCCACGCCTTTTTCCGACGACGCTCCCCACGCCGACGGTCTGATTCTTTTGGGCAAATGTCCTTCGGAGCTGATTTCTCCGCTGAACAGTCATTACCATCATCTGGTGGGCATCGACCGGAACCCAACAGACTTCGATTATGACGAGGTAGTGTGCAGCGGCACGGACGCCGCCGTCACCGCCATGAATTATCTCATCTCCCTGGGGCATAAAAAAATCGCCTACATAGGAGACTGTTCCTATGAAGCGAGGTATATTGGCTATTATCAGTCATTGATCAATCATAATCTGCCGCTGGATTACTCCAACATCTATCCCACCAGTCAGACCAGGCAGGAGGGTATGCAGATAATGCAGGTGATCTTACAAAAAAAAGAGCTGCCGTCCGCCATTTTCTGCGCCAACGACAGTACCGCCCTGGGCGTCTTTGACTGCCTGAAAACCCACCGCAAAAAAGGCTACATTCCTTCTGTCATCTCCATCGACAACATTCAGGAATCCCAGGAGACAAAACCCATGCTAACTACCATAGATATTCCGAAAAAGGAAATGGCCCACCACTCGGTTTTGCTTCTCCTAGACCAGGTCCGCGGCGGTCACAAAGACGCCGTGCGTATGGAGCTGCCCTGCCGACTCATCGTCCGGGAAAGTTGTTCCTACTGCGCCGGATAAGCCGCCCGGCGTCTGTCAGTCAGAAAGCTTCTCTTCTGCGCCGGGCAGACCTCCTGCGATCTGCCAGCCGGAAAACTTCTCTGTCACACCGGGCAGCTTGACGAACAGATTTTTCCGGCAGGCCACTGCTCTATTTTTTCTCCAGGCGGTACAGATTAGAGGTAACGCCGTCGTCATTTCCGTCCCCATCCGAATAACCCTTTTTTCTCATAAGGTTCCGCTGAAAAGGAGAGAACATGGTACCCGGTTTCTTCAATCACCTTCCGGAGCTTTTGTTCATCCGGTGTATGCTCTGCCAGTATGACCGTCTCTCCCTTGCTGTGAGAGGACGTTACCTTTTTTACCGGAAATGCTTTACGGATTACATCGTTGACATGTGTTTCACACATACCACAGGCCATGCCGTCAATTTTCAATGTTACTTTCTGCATTATATACCTCTTTTCTTTTCATAAAATATAAGAGTCCTGACAATGGCAAATATTCTTTTCATCCATCGCCAGCCCTCCATCCGTCTTTCGATGTTGTCTGCACATTTTCAGACGCAAGTTATACATTTTTTATTATAGATAGTTAAAGCTAACTTTTCAATAAAAATACGGAAATTCTTGCAAAAGATAATCACGACCACTTGCCTTGCCATGGCAGGTGTGGTATATTGAATCGTATTGCGGGCATGTTTCCCGCATATGTTCATTAATATAGGAGAAAGGACGATTTTATGAAAGATAAGAATTCTGGCGTCCTACATCTGATTCTCCGGGTACTGCAAGGTATCCTCATCGGTGTGGGAGCCGTGCTGCCAGGTATTTCCGGCGGCGTTCTCTGTGTTGTTTTTGGTATTTATAAACCGGTTATGGAACTTTTGGGAAGTCCTCTCAAAAGATTCAAAACCCATGTTCCGATGCTGCTCCCTGTTATTGTGGGCGGAGCCATCGGCTTTCTCGGCGTGGCAAAAATCCTGGCATTTTTTCTGGAAAAATACCCGAATCCGTCGGTCTGCCTGTTTATCGGGCTCATTACCGGTATGCTGCCTTCCCTGTTCCGGGAAGCCGGCGAGCAGGGACGACCGAAAAACTGCTGGATTCCGCTGGTGATTGCCTTTGTCATCATTATGGCATTGTTAATCTCCCTGAATCTGTTTTCCGTGACCATCACACCGAACTTTGGCTGGTACATTTTCTGCGGTTTCTGTCTGGCGCTGAGCGTCATCGCTCCGGGCATGAGCTTTTCCACACTGCTGATGCCCCTTGGGCTCTACACTCCGTTTGTGGACGGACTTGGCAATTTACAGATAAGCATTTTAATTCCAGCCGGCATCGGCGCCGTGGTGACTGTCATCTGCCTGGCGCGGGCTGTGGATGCGCTCTTTGATCATTTTTATCCTTACGCCTTCCACACCATCATCGGCATTGTCATTGCGGCTACCATCATGATTATCCCGGTCAGGAGCTTCACGATATCCGCCGGCTCCGCCATTGTCAATATCATCTGTATTATTGTCGGCATTGTGGCTGCACTGGCGCTGGACGCCTTCAACTCACGGATTCCGGTGGAAGATTAGGAGAGAATAAATCTGACAGAATTTTTCTGTTATAAAATCTGACAGAACTATTCTGTTACAAAAAGAGTTATAACAAGCCATAAAAAAGTTTAAAAGAAAAAGAGTGAATGTTCCAAATACTACGTCTCATTCTTCAGCCACGCAGAGTGAAAATTCATTCTGTGTCTTTATACTGAAAATGAATGAGACAGTCCACCGGACATTCACTCTTTTTGTGTTCTTATGGATGTGTCTTTACTAAATCCTAACCATCCGTTGGCTTCTGACCGTCTCTTGCTATCTTTTCTGAGCTGGCAATCTGCCCCACGAATCCCTACGCCTGTTCTTCCGGCAGCCGCTCCCGCAGATATTCTTTTACTTCCGGCAGAGACGGCAGAATACAACAGGCAAGCTCACGCATCTCTTCATCCGGCTGTTTGATATCCGGCACCATGATGCAGGAAAGCCCTGCCCTCGTAGCAGAACGGACGCCGTTAAAGGAATCTTCCACGGCATAGGCGTTCTCCGGCTCCACACCCAGACGCCCGCAGGCTCTCAGATAGATTTCCGGGTCCGGTTTACTCCTGGTGATGGTATCCCCGCAGACGATGGCGTCAAAATATGGCAATAACCCTGCCTCCTTTATCTCCTCATGCACGATGACTTCCCGGGAAGAGGTAGCGAGGGCAATTCTGACGCCCTGCTGTTTTAGGAAAGACAATAGTTCCTCCACACCTGTTTTTTTCGGCAGTTTTCCGCCGCTGGCTCGCTCCCGGAAGAGCCGGATTACCTCTTTTTCATACGCGTCATACGGAAAATCCTGTCCGTACACATCAAGAAATATTTCTTTCGTCCCCGCATCGTTGACGCCCAGACAAAGATAATTGGTATGTTCCACATCCGGAATCCCATCTTTTTTGGTGACATCCACCCAGCACTGTGTTAAAAGAGTCTCGGAGTCAAAAATAACTCCGTCCATGTCAAAAACAACTGCCTGAATCATAAAATCCTCCCTGAAATAAATGTATCGTAATCACACTGCCTGCATGGCAATGGTTGCTATCCAGGAACCCGGATAGCAAATAAACAGAAAATGTAAAGAACGATGGTATGGGAAAAATCCATATATCCAGAGGATTCTCGTTCCCACCGCCCTTAAAACGGCCGCCCCGTAGTTATAAAGCATGAAAAACGGCATTCCAAAGAAATATATTTTCATATAGAGGGTGGACTGGCCGATAATATCCGGCGGCGTGTCCATGAGATTAAGCGCCCACTCGGCTCTGACATCTGGCCAGCGCATAGATGACGCCTGCTCTATCTTACTCCTTTCTCTGGTTCCGGTCAATCATTGGATATCAAATATACTCCAGCACGCCCCGGATATCCTGTACCACGGCGTCGGCGCCGGCGTCCATGTAACGTTTGGTCACTGCCTGTACCTTTGCTTCTTTTTCTTCGGGAGCGAGGGCTTCATACTCGGCTTTGGTCAGCCCCATCTCGGAACTTCCCTCGATGATTCCCACAGTGAAAACTCCGGCGTTTTTGCCCTCGCGGATGTCGGAGAGGGTGTCTCCCACCTTCATGACTTTGTCCACGCTGGTGACTTGCAGCGTTTCCATATTTTTAAAAATCATATAGGGATACGGGCGTCCCATATGACCTGTGGAATCCGGGCTGAACCAGCAGTCCGGTTCATAGCCGGCTTTAGCGGCTTCTCTGGTTACAATAGCCATCATGGCGTCAGTGTATCCGGTGGTGGAGCCGATTTTTACTCCAGCGTCTCGAAGTTTTACCACGGTTTCCACCACATACTCTTTTGGGTCTGAAAACCGGTCGAGAATCTTCATGAGATTTGCAGCAAATTTTTCGTGCATTTCATCCACGTCTTTATCGGTAAAGTCTCTGCCGTGGATGCGCCTAAATTCTTCGCGAATCCGGTCCATGGAAAGCAACGTTTTAATGTGATCCCATTTTAGCATACCCATAGGTTTTCTCGTTTCTTCCATGGTCGGCTCAATACCATATTCTTTAAAGATTTCCATGAATGCCTGCACCGGTGCAAAGCATCCGTAATCCACTGTCGTTCCTGCCCAGTCGAATATCACTGCTTCATATTTCATATTTTTTGTCCTTCCTTCTTTTCTTCCTGTCAGCACTTTCCGGCCGCTTAGTCAGCGGCTCTTTTCAGTCTCACAAACTCCTCGATGATATCGCAGACTCTGTTGATATCTTCCGGATAGATTTCTCCGATATTTCCGATGCGGAAGGTCTCTGCGTCCGTCACCTTGCCAGGATAGATGGCGTAGCCCCGCTCTTTGATATACTGATACATTTCCTGGAAGGTGTAGTTTTTGTTGGCCGGATAGAAAAATGTGGTGATGATCGGTCCCTGGTGTTCGTCTCCCACATAAGTCTCAAAACCAAGGGTGCGAAGTCTTTTTGTGAGCAGATGATTATTTTCTGTGTAGCGTCTGTTTCTTGTCGCAATGCCGCCTTCTTCTTCCATCTCTTTTAATGCCTGGGCGAAAGCCAGCACCACATGGGTCGGAGAAGTAAATCTCCATTTTCCATCGGCCTGCATGGTTTCCCACTGGTCATAAAGGTCCAGAGAAAGGCTTCTCGCCTTTCTTTTGCTGGCCATGAGGGCATCTTTTCTGCAGATAATGAAGGAGAATCCAGGTACACCCTGGATACATTTGTTGGCGCTGCTGATGATGAAGTCAATCCCCAGTTCTCCCACCGGGATATCCACACCGCCAAAACTGGACATAGCGTCCACAATCATCGTTTTTCCTGCGGCTTTTACTACCTTTGTGACCGAAGCAATATTATTCAAAATACCGGAGGTAGTCTCACTGTGGACCATGGACACATGGGTGATATCCGGGTCTTCTTTTAAGATTTCGGCAATTTCCTCTGCATCCGGAATCTCATTATAATTTACTTCGTAGATTCTGTAATTGATGCCTGCGTGTTCTGCGATGTCATCCATGCGGCGGCCGTAAGAGCCGTTGGCAGCAATCAGCAGCTTCTCATCTTTGCCGACGGTACTGGTGATAACGGATTCCACTCCAAAGGTCCCGCTGCCTTGCATGAGTACCACAGTATATTCCGGCTCGCTGACATGGGCAAGTTTTAAAAGTTTCTCTCTGATTTCCAGTGTGATTTTTTTATAATCGTCATCCCAGGTGCAGTGGTCGAACATCATCTGCTGTTTTACTGTGTCTGTGGTTGTCAGTGGTCCTGGTGTTAAAAGTTTATAATTTTTCATAGTTTCATCCTGTCTTTCTATTTTTTACTATTTTTCCGAATATTTTAATTTCTGTAAATTTTTTCCGAGCGGATCCGAGCACAAGCCGGTGCCCGGTCCACCTTCTGTTCTCTTTTGCCGATTTTTTCCTTACTCTTCTGCCATAGCTTTGGCATTCTCGGAAATCCGCTGATGCTGTTCCAGTAAATCCACAGTCAGTTTCTCCGGAAATACTTTCGGATTGGCAGACATATAAGCAGAATCAGCGGTTTCACCTTCATAAATTGGCAGCGGATAGTATTCCTGTAATTTTTCTCTGCCTTTGGTGATAATGCACTCCGCCATCTCCATGGCCAGGTCTTTGCTCTTATCTCCCTTGTCCACAACGGCAATGGATTCTGTCAGAGAATAGTTGCCTTCGGATGGGTCCACATAGTCCACCGGCAGACCGTCTTCTTTGTCGGCCACTGCCTGATGACGAAGGCCAAAACCAATGGCAACTTCACCGGCACGGACTTTTTTAAGCGGCGCGGAACCGGAGCTTTCCACATGAGGGCCGGCATTTTTGTAAATGTCAGCAAGAATCTGTGTGGCTTCATCTTCTCCATAGTTGTCCACCAGCGCCTGTAACAGCAGCCATGCGGTGGAGGAGCTGGCGATATCGGTCACGGAGATAAATCCGCTGTATACCGGGTTGGCCAGGTCTTTGATGCTGGTCGGAGTCGGAAGATTATTTTCAGCCATCATCTCCGTGTTGATGAGGATGGCTCCCTCCTGGGCGGTGATTGGCGTATAGAAGGAAGGGTATTCCTCCTGGGCGTTTGTCTCAAAGGTCAGATCCTTAAACATATGCTGCTGTTCCTGGGCGCTGTCCAGATAAAAGGAACTCATGGTCACCAGGTCCGCTTCTATATTGGTTCCCTCTGCCAGAAGCTTTCCTCCCAGCTCGGAAGTACCGAAGGTCTGAATAATGTACTGTCCGGAATATCCGTTTTCATCGAGAGTACTCTTCATGGCTTCAATGGCCTCATCATCTGCGTTGGTGTAAAGGACCACCTCATCACTGGCAGAACCGCCGCACCCGGTCAGGACTGCGGAGAGCGCCATGGTCATTGCTACTGCTGCTGCTAAAAATTTCTTTCTCATTTTCTTTTTCTCACTTTTCTTTATTATTTTTTTCTCTCTCCTTACTTCTGTCCGTGGCAAAGTAACCAAAAATCAGTTTTGCCGCCAGGTTCGTAAAGAGAATGAGCAGGGACAGCACAAAAATCTCGTTGAACTTCGTGTAATACTGAAGTTCCTTAATCTTCGTGGTGATGACCATGGTCCGGGCGCCGGCGATAAAGATTACCGCGCTGACAGTCACCATGGCGTTGACAAAGTAGTAACTGAATATTTCTAGGATGGTTCCCATGGCGTTGGGCGTCACCACCCGGACGATGGTTTTTAACCAGGTATCGCCCATGAGCATGGCCGTTGTCTCCCAGGAGGCGTTCATCTTCGCCAGGGAGTTTTTAATCATCAGGTAAGGCGTCGAGAAGAAATGTATCACATTACAGATGATAATGATGGCCAGGGTATTTTGCAGCGATGTGCCGGAGAAAATCAGCATGTAGGCGATACCAATTACCATACCCGGTATTGTATTCGTAATTAATGAAATATTTTCTATGACCTGCTTTACTTTAGACGGCAGCTTGCTTCTTGCCGTGGTGAGGGCGGCTCCGTAGGTAAGGAGGGAGCCCAGGAGGGCTGTCAGCACAGCCACCAGCAGGGAGTTCTCATAGACGTTGATCAAACTTCTGTCCGTAAATACCGCCTGTACATGTTCCCAGGTGAAATTCATCTGGTACGGCCAGTTTTTCACCAACGGCACTGCAAAGATGACCAGGAATACTGAGAGCACCACCAGCAGAACCAGCCCGCTGGCGCCGCCGAAAATGACGTCCCGCAGAGTATTTTTGCGAATCTCGATATTGGAAATCTTATTATAGCGGATGTTATATTTTTCCAGATAGTGGAGCAGCGCGATGGTCACCACCGATGGAATGAGCATCATCATGGCGACGGCGGAACCGGTGTTAAAATTCGGAACACTTCCAAGCATCTCATTGTAAAGTACCGTGGCGACCACATCGTACTCGCCGCCCACCGACGCCGGAATACCGTAATCGGTAAAGCAGAGGAAAAAGCACTGTACAAAGGACGCCGCCAGCGTTCCAAGAAGCGGGCGGGCCACTGTTGCCATAAAAGTCGTCAGCGGTTTATCCCCCATAATCCGGGATACGATGGTAAACTTCTTATCGATATATTCCATGGTATTGGATACCAGCAGGAACGATATCGGCAGGGTATAGATGACATATCCCAACAGCAGGCCGTTGAAGCCATAGATTTCAAAAAGCTGTCTGCCGAAAATCTTTGTGATCAGTCCCTGCTTGCCAAAGGAATAAATGATGGCAAATCCATAGGTGATGGTCGGAAGCAGCATCGGGACCACCGCCGCTTTCCGTATGAAGCCTTTATAACCTTTTGGAATATTCGTATAATTGATGGTGTAGGCCAGTAAAAAGGCAAGGAGGGTCGTGATTACCGCGCTGGCCGAGGAAATAATCAGGCTGTGAGCAAAAGCACTCATAAATCCGTGGCTGGTCAGCACTTCCACATAATTGCCAAGGGATATTCCGCCTGCCTGTCCTTCAAAGGACTTCCATAACAGTCTGAGAATCGGAATCAGTAAAAACACAAGGAACAAAGCCATGACTACGATGAATATTCCCTTGATTTCTTTTTCTTTTCTCTGCGTATTCATAATCATTCACCTTCTACATGGCCATCTGTGGTTCCTCCCCCTGATGGAACAGTGTGAAAATATTGTTTTTCTTGATGACAAGCTGATTGAGAATGAACTCTTTCACAAACTCATTGTCCGGAGTCTGAATAATCTCATCCGGTTTTCCAAACTGGGAAATGGTTCCGTTGTTGACGATCAGCACTTTATCGGATAAGGTCAGCGCTTCCTCCGGGTCGTGGGTGACAATGATGGTGGTCAGTTTAAATTCTCTTGCAATCTGTTTGATCTTATCTTTGATGGACTCTTTAATGACGCCGTCCAGGGCGGAAAGCGGTTCGTCCAGAAGAAGAATCTTTGGTTTCATGACCATGGTTCTTGCCAGAGCCACTCTCTGTTTCTGTCCGCCGGAGAGCTGCTCAATCTTCTTGTCCAGATGTTCCCGAAGTCCCAGCAGATCAATCATATCTTCCACTTCCTGTTTGGTGGAAATGTCCGGTTTATTCTTTAATCCGTATGTAATATTTTTATACACATTTAAGTTCGGGAATAAGGCGTAATCCTGAAATACAATGTTGAATCCTCTGGCTTCCATCGGGATGTTTAAAACGTTTTCCCCCTGGAAAATAATCTCTCCCTCATCGGCGTCGGTGAGACCGAGAATCAGATTCAATAAGGTGGTCTTTCCACAGCCCGATGGTCCGAGAATAGAAACAATCTCGCCATCTTCAATACTCAGGTTAATATCATGTAAAATAGTTACTCCGTCATAAGATTTTTTTAAATTTTTAATTTCAAGCATTTTGTTCTCCTTTCCGTTCGCGAAACAACCGCATGATAACACAGAGACAAAAAGCCTTTCTATCATTTTTCCGTGAAACTTTTGTAAATTAAATGTAAAAAAGTTGTAGAAATTCTACATAATCTTCAAGAAATATCGTTTTTTTTTATACAAAACTACAGGATTTTCACGATACTTCTTATGGCATCATAGCGTTTTTTATGTAACAGTAATGAAGTTCTGTAAAAGAAATGAAGTTCCCCCAAAAAAAGACGGAGATACACTCCGCCTGTATAATCATTATTTTATTTTGAAATCAATCACTGCTCTCTTTACTTTTCCTGTATTTCCGTGTCATATGCCTGCTTCCTGATGGCATTGCTGCTCCGGTCCAGGACGGCCGTATATTTTTCATAATCGCTGAGCAGGATGCCCGTATAAAGCATGTCAACCACCGTAAGCTGCGATACCCGGGAATATATGGCGTCGCCATAAATAAACTGCTGATTGCTTGTTATGAGTACGATATCCGCATACTTTTCCAGTAATGTATTTTCAAAATTGGTGATGGCGATAGTCTTTGCGCCCGCCTTTTTTGCGATTTTCATGGCGTCCACCGTGCTGATGGAACAGCCGGAATACGAAATACCGATGGCCAGATCGCCATCCGTGAGATTGCCGGCGCTGACGTTTTGCAGGTAATAATCGGAGTAAGAACAGCAGTTAAATCCCAGATACATGAGCTTTGTCACCAGGTCGCTGGCCGTACAGGCGGAATTTTCCACATAAAAAACGATAATATTTCTGGCTTTCGTGATTTCCCGCACTGCTTGTTCCAATTGTTCAGCCGAAAGATTTTTCAAAGTATCTTTTAGCTGCTCTATGGCGGTCCCGATGAGCTTCGCCGGAAGCTCTGAGATTTTGTCATCCGGCGATATGGATGAACCATAAAGAAAATATCCTTTTTCTTTCTCATCTTCTTTCCTGACAAGTTCGTATCGAAAGTCCTTGAATCCCTGATACCCCAGCGCCCGGATGAAGCGAAGCACCGTTGGCTGGCTCACATCCGCTCCCTTCGCGAACTGTTCCAGAGTTAAAGTCTTTCCTTCCCCCTTATAATTCAGCAGGAAATCTGCCGCTTTCTTTTCTGATTTCCTTAAAGACGAGTAGTTTTCTCTGATCAAAAATTCCAGTTTTTCATTCATGAATATTTCCTCCTTCCTTTGTAGTGAATCTACAAATTCTCTCTTTCAAAACAAAAGGAGCTGTCCACGATTTTACAACAAAAGGGCTGTCCATAAAGCAGTTACTCTTTATGAAACAGCCCTCCGCCAGCGCCTCTTTATTCAGAAAGTCCTTTCTGTTTTACAGGCGCTGCCAATATACGACATGATAGTTATGCCGCAGTACTATTATTTATTGTTGTGATCTACTGTCTTATGTACGATTTCACGCATCTGCGGCCATGTCTCCATGTAGCGCTCCATGTAGAACTGATATTCTTTATGCGCTTCCATATCCGGAATATATTCCTTGTCCACACGAACCATGCTGTCAGCGGCATCCTGGAAAGATGGATAGATACCAACGCCGGTGGCGGCGATGATACAGTCACCAAGACAGCCTGCACTCTGATTCTCTACGGTTGTGTACATCGGCACACCGATAATATCCGCATGCATCTGCATCCAGAAATCAGACTGTGCCAGACCGCCGCAGGCATAGATTTCTTTTACGTCATATCCTGCTTCCTTCATGCTGACAATACAGTGATTTGCACCGTAGGCAACGCCTTCATAGATGGCTCTTGCCAGATGCGCGGTGGTCGTTCCGATGGAAAGTCCCCAAAACATTCCACGGGCTTTGGAATCGGAATATGGCGCACGGTTACCCTGGAAATAGTCCATCATTACAAGACCGTCGCAACCGATTGGCACGGTTTGAGCCTTCTCCGTGATATAGTCGTAAATGTTCATATCTTTGTTCATGGCCTCCTGTGCCCAGGTACCAGGAAGAAGATTATTTCTAAACCAGGTTAAGATGGAGCCGGCCGCGGTCTGTCCGCCTTCCAGAAGGCTGGTTCCCTCGTACATACAGATCGGGTAAGTTCCGTTTACGCCATTTACATGGAAGTCTTCCTCAGAAAGTCCCAACAGGCAGGTGGAGGTTCCTCCGATCAGGGTCATACCGTTTGGTCTCACGCCGCCGACACCGAACATGCAGGCGTTACAGTCCGCAGTACCTTCCACCACGACCGTCTTGGTGCTGAGACCAAAAATCTGTGCCGCCTCACGGCTGACATTGCCGATGACCTCACCGACTCTGTAAATGTCTTTCGGGAACTTATCGATGACATCGTCAAGACCTACCGCATTGTAGAAATCAACCGGGTATCCGCCATTTTTATCATCGTAATTCCAGCGGAACGCAGCAATGGACATACAAACACTCTTCTTGCCGGTGAGCTTCCAGTTTAACCAGTCCTCAAACTCCATGATAGTCTTGGTCTTCGCCCAGTTCTCCGGCTCGTGTTTCTTCACCCACATACACTTCGGTACCATAGTATCAGCACGGAAACTTGGTTTGTAAAATCTGGTCGCCTCATAATCGTCGCGGATCTCATCAATAAATGATGCTTCTTCTGTGGCACGAACGTCCATCCAGAGGATTGGCGGACGGACCGATTCATCATCTTCACCGAGATAAACCAAGGTGTTGGTGGTGGCGTCACAGGTAATGGCTGCGATATTGTCCGGTCCGATACCAGCCTTTTTAATACACTCCGGAATCGCTTTTGTGAGCGCAGCCCACCAGCCTTTATCATCCTGCTCAGCCCATCCGTTCTTAGGATAAGTGGTTGCGTACTCTTCAATATGATATGCGCGGTTCTGTCCACGGAAATCATAAAGCGCTACTCGCACACTGCCCGTACCTGCGTCAATACCCATTAAATATTCTGCCATAGTTAAACTCCCTTCTCCTTAATTTGTGAAACAGCCTGTCTCCTCAGACCATTTCCTTTTTTATAAAGCCTTACTGTTCTTCGTTTTCAAAATCAATGATTCTCTGTACTTTGTCTTTGGAACGGCAGTTGGGATCATAAGTACAGGAAAGATATTCTTTTACCAAACATTTTGCCAGCTCAATGCCAATCACTTGCGCCCCCATGGCGATGATGTTGGCATGGTTAGAAAGCTCTGCTCTCTGCGCCTGGTAAACGTCATGGATACATGCGGCATAAGCGCCTTTTACTTTGTTGGCGGCGATGGAAACACCGATGCCTGTTCCGCACAACACAATACCGCGGTCGTACTCTCCGGCAGCCACTGCCTTCGCACATTTGATTGCAACATTGGCGTAAATCGGGTCATCGCTGCCAAAATCGGCAACTTCATGTCCAAGTCCTTTTACATACTCCATTAGCTGCAATTTGAAATCTGTCGCGTTCGGGTCACATCCAAATACAATCTTCATTGTCTTCTCCTTTCTCTTAAAGACGGAAGCTTTCATTCCCGCCAATGTCAATTATTTATAAGTATACCCTATCTTTGGTAACTTTGCACAATAATTAAAGATATTTTCTCATTTCTTTGAGCGAATCGTAAATACAGGTCGGTTCCACATCGGATTTCACTACGGTCTGCATGTCCGCTTCACCGGTGAGTACAAGAAATCCTTTCGCACCGTTATTGACTCCCGTGGCCACGTCGGTATACAGACGGTCTCCCACAAAAGCCATTTCCTCCGCCTTATATCCGGTAATCTCCGCCACCATGTCCACGGTTTCCTTCCATGGTTTGCCTAGGAAACGCGGTTTCACACCGGTGGAATCGGTAATGAGACTGCACATGGCGCCGCAGTCCGGCATGAAGCCATACTCTGTCGGACAGTTGGTATCCATATGGGTGGCAATAAACGGAACGCCGTTTCGCACATAATGGCAGATTCTGTCCAGCTTCTCGTAAGTCAAAGTGGTGTCAAAGCTCTGTACCGCCACATCCGGATCTTCTTTTACGAGATGGATTCCTTTTTCTTTCCAGTTCTCTTCCAGCACCGGCGTACCATTTAAGTATACCCTCGCGCCCGGATAATTGACTTTCAAAAATTCCGCGCAGACATCTCCCGCCGTGACGACCTTGCTCTCGTCCACATCAAGCCCCAGCTTATGAAGCTTCTCCACATATACCGAAGGCACCCGGGAAGCGTTGTTGGTAAAAAAGATATAATCTCTGTCTGCCGCCTTCTCCACATCATGGATAAAATCCAGCGACCCGTCAATCATCTGATCGCCCAGATAAACCGTGCCGTCCATATCCAGAACAAATAATTTCACTCCCTGAAGCGCTTCTTCTTTTTTCAGCATACATATACCTCGTCATTTCTATTTATGATACTATCCGTAAATCTCTTTGGTAATCTTCTCTGCAATCTCTTCCAGACGACCGTTATCCTTTGCAAACTGCATAACAGAATAGCGCGGACGTACAGTGTATCCATTTAACAAACTCTGGCGGAACAGTTCTCTATCAATACCAATCTCCTTAGGACTGGTCGGAGCGCCACCTTTTTCCAGCAGTGCCTTAATCTCATCCGGGGAAGGACAAAGTTCTTTAGTTCCTTCCGGAAGTAAATCTTCCATTTCCTCAAAGAAACGGGCGATAACCGGCGTAGCCACACCAACCTGGATACCGTGATGATTTGGATTAAGTCCTCTTGCAATGTAATCCATCTCCCAATAGTGGGACAACATATGTTCTGCTCCTGATGCCGGACGGGAAATGTTCACCAGAGCCATGGCAACACCGGTCAGTGTCAGCGCCTCCAATAGCGCGCCCAGGGAATCCGCGTCTCTAGTCTTTAATCCCTCTGCCTTGGCAAAACATTTATCCAATGCCCTCTGCACCAGAGTCACGCAGGTATCACAGCGGTAATCATTGTTAGCCTTGACCGCCAGATCCCAGTCCGCGATGGCTGTCACTTTGCCGACCACATCTCCGTAACCTGCCTGAATCAGATCCTGCGGCGCAGTCTGTAAGATATCTGTATCTCCGATCAGCCCGTAGGTCAGATGAGCCACTGGAGAATATTTGTAGCCGTGAGAGATAATCGGCGCGCCGTCCGCCACATATCCGTCCATGGAAGGAGCTGTTGCCACGATAATATACGGCAGTTTGGTTCGGGAAGTAACAAACTTCACAGAGTCATTGATAACACCGGAACCGACAGCGACCATCAGCTTCACATCCAGATCCTGTTCCTGAAGGATTCTTCCCAGAGTCTTTTCATCCGGAATCAGAATGTCGTCGCCGGTATCAAATAATAATTCTTTTACATTGAAGCCGTCGGCTTTCAACAGTTCCACTGCCTTTTTGCCGGCAACTTTGTAAGTATTATTATCAAATACCACCAGAATCTTTCCATCCTTGAACGGCGCAGCCATCTTAGGCAGCGTCTCAATGGCGCCCTTGCGTATCTCCATGTCATGGACACTAAAATTGTGATGGCGTCCGCAGGAACAGTCAAACTCTGTCAGCGGCATCTCATTAATGCTCAGGTTAAGAATCTCATTCATAATACTTGCCCCCTTAAATAATCATGCGACAGCCAACGCCTCCGCACACTGGATATCAGTAATTAATATGTTAATGTAACGTCCTCTGACAGCACCTAAAATAGCGGAAAGCTTATCCATACCGCCGGCAACGCCAATGGAATACGGAATCTCCCGTAGCTTGTGTATGTCAATGCCGATTACATTATTATCTTCTTCAAACCGGGAGGTGTCGCCCTCTCTATCATAAAACTGCATACAGATATCGCCAACTGCGTCTCTTTCTTTTAATGACTCAATCTCATTCTCCTTAAAATATCCTGTGGCCATAATAGAGGAATGTACATACGGACAGCCAATGCCGATGATCGCCATATCAAGATTCTTAGACATCCGCAGCGCCTCCGCCAGACTCTCCTCCTTCATGAACTGTTCCCTTATCTTCGCACCTGATACCCGGGCCGGCGCATGGAGAGGTACAAATCTGCCATCATATATATAGGAAAGTGTCTCTGCCAGATTATTGGCATGTAAATCCATGCGGAGCTGTCCCATCCCTCCAATTAAAGGTACAAAGGTCACATCCTCCGCCGAAGGTTGATTGATGTGAGCGACCACTTCATAAAGGGTGGAACCCATGGAAACTCCCACGATACTGTTATCCTTAATGGTATTCTCCAAATATTGTCCTGCCGCTTTCCCCAGCAAATCTTTCTGCCGGTCTAATTCCGGTGAGGAATCCACAATGAATACTTCTTTCAGGTCATACATTTCCTCCAGTCTTCTCTCCATCTCCCAATACTTAATCACATCCAAATTGGAAACAGAAATCTGTACAATGCCCCTTTCTCTCGCTGACGAAAGCAGCCGGGAAACCGTAGGCCTTGAAAGACTGAGCATGCCGGCAATCTGCTGTTGGTTTATATTCTGATTATAGTACAGATCACAGACTTTAATCATCAGCCGCATATCATCTACTATTTTTTTCATCCGACCTGCCCTCCTTTCTCTTGATTATACGTCAGCTATCACCTGATGTCAATAAAAATCATAAATTATTTTATCATTTTTTCAATATTTTATTCTTTTCTTTCTCTTTTTCCGATATAAAATCTTCATATTTTTACATTTGTAAAAGTTAAAAATAAAAATATTAAACAACTCCGACAGCAGTTTTTTCGTCCTGCCGCCGGAGGTCTCTTATCTCTCCGTTATAAATATATTGATTGTATTTTTTTCTTCTTTCTTTTCCGGTCCCTTCTTGCTTTCCGGAACCGTAGGAAAGAAACCATCGTCTGTCAGCTATGAAACCGTTTCGCCACTTTCAGTCTCGACATAGCACGGGATAAAGAAGCATTGCTCCGATAGTATTCCTGAATACTTTGTTTTTGTCTAAGCTGCTCCAGAGCACGCTCCCTTGCTTCTTCCGCCCGGCGAATATCAATCTCCTCCGGACTCTCGGCAGTCTCCACCAAAAGAGTAACACGGTTGTTGGCAATCTGTACAAAACCAACGCCGACGACGCCATATCTCCACTCTTCGCTGTCCTCCGGAAGAAAACGAATCTCTCCCTCATGAACAGCGATGATCATGTTTTCATAATACGCCTGTATTTCCCGCTCTCCATCTTCTTCCTGAAAAATTAGAGCTTTGCACCGACCGGAATAGAAAAGCCGGTTCACAGATAATATCTGAAGATAGAATGAATTCGCCATCCGGACACCTCCCAGCTTTTATCATTACTGCTGCGCAGCAATCTCTTCCGCTTTTTTCTTTACATCTTCGATGGTTCCCACATTAAAGAAAGCATTCTCCGGATACTCATCCATCTCGCCGTCAATAATGGCCTTGAATCCCCGTATAGTTTCCTCCAGAGGGACATATACACCCTGGATACCAGTAAACTGCTCTGCCACATGGAACGGCTGGGAGAGGAATTTCTGAATCTTCCTGGCACGGTACACCGTCACCTTATCTTCATCGGATATCTCTTCCATACCAAGGATGGCGATGATGTCTTGCAGCTCTTTATATTTCTGCAATATTTCCTGTACTTTTCGCGCCACCATATAGTGTTCCTCACCGACAACATCGGCCTCCAGAATACGGGAGGTGGATTCCAGCGGGTCTACGGCAGGATAAATACCCTGCTCCACAATTTTTCTGGAAAGTACCGTGGTGGCATCCAGATGAGCAAAGGTGGTGGCCGGCGCCGGGTCAGTAAGGTCGTCGGCCGGCACATACACTGCCTGCACAGAGGTAACAGAACCGCTCTTCGTGGAAGTGATTCTCTCCTGTAAATCACCCATCTCTGTGGCAAGGGTCGGCTGATAACCTACGGCGGAAGGCATTCTTCCTAATAAGGCGGATACCTCGGAACCTGCCTGGGTAAAACGGAAAATATTATCGATGAACAACAACACATTCTGGTGTTTCTCATCACGGAAATATTCGGCCATGGTGAGTCCGGTTTCCGCCACACGCATACGGGCTCCCGGCGGCTCATTCATCTGACCGAATACCAGCGCTGTTTTTTCCAGAACGCCGGATTCACTCATTTCCCGCCAGAGGTCATTTCCCTCTCTGGAACGTTCACCAACTCCGGTAAAGATGGAATAACCGCCATGCTCTGTGGCCACATTCCGTATTAATTCCTGAATCAATACGGTCTTACCGACGCCGGCGCCGCCGAACAGACCAATCTTACCGCCTTTGGAATAAGGCGCCAGAAGGTCAATAACTTTGATTCCTGTTTCGAGGATCTCAACCGCAGGACTCTGTTTCTCAAAGGAAGGCGGATCCCGGTGAATCACCCATTTTTCTCCTTCCGGCTGATCTCCTCCGTCAATAGCCTGTCCCAGTACATTAAAAAGTCTTCCCAGTGTCTGTTCACCCACAGGAACCCGAATACCGCTGCCCGTCGCCCGGACTTCCATGTCCCGGTGCAGCCCCTCGCTGGGAGCCAGCATGATGCAGCGCACTACATTATTTCCAATATGCTGTGCCACTTCCATGACACAGGTTCTTTCATTATTATCCACTTCCAGCGCATCTTCAATAGCCGGAAGGTCGTTATCTTCAAACTTTACGTCCACAACAGGTCCCATGACCTGTACAATCTTTCCGATTTTCAACTTGTGGCCTCCTCTCGGTCCTGTTTTTTCAACTTACGCTCCTGCTCATTTTTCGCAGAGCGTGATCAGAAGATACTCTTGCACATCTGATCAACGTTTTTTCTTCTTCTGCGCCCGGACACCGCCAATCACCTCGGTAATCTCCTGGGTAATGGCCGCCTGACGCACACGATTATAGAGAACATCCAAATCGTGGAGCATATCCTTCGCGCTGGACGTCGCCGATTCCATGGCCGTCATCCGGGCGCTCTGCTCACTGCAATATGCCTCCACCAGAGCGCCATAGATAAAACCTACGATGTAGTTTGGCACAATCTTATCCATCACCTCATTGGGCGATGGCCGAAGCATAAGCTCTGACACCACAATACCCGGCGGCAATTCCATTTTATAATCCGCTTTTTTGAGAGGGAGAAGCTGCATCACTTCTGCTTCTTCTCTCATTGCATTGATCTGCTTTGTAAAAACAATGAAAATCTTATCCAACTCTCCATTGAGATAGTGAGAAAGAATCTCGTTGCGAATGGATCTGGCACGATGCAGTGTAGGATTCTGCACCGTATAACGGAACTCTTTATAAATATCCATTCCCTTTTGTTCAAAATAATGTCTTCCCTGCTCACCTACCACCAACAGACGAGGGTCTTTATATTTTTCCATCTCCTCTTCTGCCAGACGGATGACATTATGGTTATAGGCGCCGGCCATTCCCTTATCTGCCGTTACCACGAGGAATCCGGCACGGATATCTTCCAGTTTTTTCTCGTTGGCAGGATTTTCAAAGTAAATGTCTTCCATTTCCGGAATATGACGAAGGATACGGGCCATTGTTGACTGCAATGTATAAAAATACGGTTCAGCATCTTCCAGATCTTTTCTTGCTTTTTTCAGTTTGGATGAGGAAATCATGTACATGGCATTCGTGATCTTCATGGTATCACGGATACTGCTCATTCTTTCCTGAATTTCTTTCATATTTGCCATACAAACACCCGCTTATCTCTTACTCTTCACTCTGTTTTGCCTGAAAATGTTCAGCCGCTTCTTTGATCTGCTCTGTCATTTCCTCTGTAAGAACCTTTTCATTCTCAATGGAATCACAAAGTTCTTTATAATGAACATTCATATAATCAAGAATCTCCCCCTGGTACGCTTTTACCTTTCTGGTTTCCACCTTATCGAATACTCCGTCGGAGGCAAGACAGAGAGTAACTACCTGCTCCCAGAGAGAAAGAGGAGCGCAAAGAGGCTGTTTCAAAAGTTCCATCAATGCGCTTCCGTGTTTAAGCTGTGCCTTCGTCGCATCATCCAAATCAGAAGCGAACTGCGTAAACACTTCCATCTCACGGTACTGCGCCAGGTCAATACGGATACTTCCCGACGCCTTCTTCATGGCTTTGGTCTGTGCAGCGCCGCCCACACGGGATACAGACAGACCGACATTGACCGCCGGACGGATTCCGGAATTAAATAAATTGCTTTCCAGGAAAATCTGTCCATCGGTGATGGAAATAACGTTGGTAGGAATATACGCGGACACATCACCAGCCTGGGTTTCAATGATCGGAAGCGCCGTGATGGAGCCGCCGCCCAGTTCATCGCTTAAATGACTGGAACGTTCCAGTAATCTGGAATGAAGATAAAATACGTCTCCAGGGTATGCCTCCCGTCCCGGAGAACGCTCCAGAAGAAGGGAAATGGCACGGTAAGCCACCGCATGTTTTGATAAATCATCATATACAATCAGCACATCTTTTCCTTTGTGCATGAAGTACTCTCCCAAAGCTGTTCCGGCATACGGCGCGATATACTGTAAGGAAGCCGGATCGCTGGCCGTGGAATTAAGCACAATGGTGTAATCCATGGCACCATGAGAATCCAGCATGGATACCAGCTTGGCAACGCTGGAAGCCTTCTGTCCGATAGCCACATAGATGCAGATGACGTCCTTTCCCTTCTGATTCAAAATCGTGTCCGTCGCGATGGACGTCTTTCCTGTTTGACGGTCTCCGATGATAAGCTCTCTTTGTCCCCGTCCAATCGGGAACATGGCGTCAATGGAAAGGATACCGGTTTCCATCGGGGTGTCGACCGGCTGCCGGTCAATAATTCCCGGGGCGTCCTCCTCAATCGGACGGTATCCATCTTCTTCAATGGCTCCTTTTCCATCGATTGGCTCACCAAGGGCGTTGATGACTCTTCCGATGAATCCTTCACCCACCGGGATACCTGCTCTTTTTTTCGTTCTCGTTACTTTTGTTCCTTCTTTGATTCCGGTATCCTTTCCGAATAAAATACAACCGATTTCATTCTCCCGAATATCCTGAACCATTCCTTTTACTCCGTTATCAAAAAGAATAATCTCTCCGTACATGGCGTGGTCAATACCATAAATGGTGGCAATGCCGTCTCCCACCCAGATGACGGTTCCCGTCTCTCGGCTTTCCATGTCCCAGTCATAATTCTCTATCTCACTGCGGATAATGGATATAATATCTGTCGCATTGATTGCACCCACAATCTTCACCTCACTGTTAACTTTCTTTCAAGCTGACGGAGCCGACCTTCATAGCTCCAGTCGTATTCCGTATGTCCGACGCGGATACACATCCCGCCCAGCAAATCTTCCTGAATACAGAGCGTTGTACGAATATCTTTTCCGGGGTATTTCTTTTTAAGAAATACCCCGGCTTCATCCAACTCTCTCTTTTCCGGAGATTTTGCATACAAAAGCTCGGCTTTTAATATATTATGCTTTTCTTCCCACAGGGAATCATAGTCGTCTATAATCTCCAAAAGCATTGCGCTGTCTCTGTGATCACATAAATATTTCACAAAATTTTTTACCTGAACCGGAAACGCAGCTTTTTCAGACAAAGCATCAATAATCCGATGCTTTTTGTCCATGGAAATCATGGGGTCTGCCAGAACTTTTGAAAGCAGCGGTACTTCCTCAAACATCTTTCTCACTGTGTCCACTGCATCTTTGTCGGGCGTCAGCTCATACAATGCTGTCGCATAGTTATTTGCCTGCTGCCTCATGAACATCACCTGTCTTCATTATCTTTCTTGCCGCTTCCATGGCCAGAATCGCGATATCTGCCTGCACCTCTTTTTTCGCCTGTTCCTGTTCCGTGCGAATATCCTCCCTTGCTTTTTTTAGCATTCTCTCTGTCTCTTCTCTTGTTTTTTCGACAGCAAGGCGCTGCTCTTCATCCGCTCTGGCTTTCGCCTCAGAAATGATGCTTTCTGCCTTCTGATCGGCATCTTTTAATTTGGTCTGATAATCATTTTTTAACTGCTCTGCGGCCTTTTCTTTTTCGGCGGCATCCGCCAACTGATTCTGAATCATTTCTTCCCGCTGCCGAATGATGTTCAGCACCGGTCTAAACAGAAATACCTTCAGTCCCACAAATAAGACCAGTACGTTCAGAACAGTAAAAAATATAGTCCATCCATCTAAACTAAGCATGTACTTTCACCTGCATTCTTTTATTACAAAATTATTTCTGTCCTTCGTGATTATCCCGTGATTATCCAAGGAAAAGAATGATTAACAGCGCGATAACGAAACCGTAAATGGCGGTTGCCTCTGCCAGTGCACATCCCAAAAGAAGAGATTTACTGATTTTACTTTCTGCTTCCGGCTGTCTTGCAATTGCGTCCACTGCGGAAGATGTGGCCTTTCCGATACCAAGACCTGCTCCAAGACCTGTTAATACTGCGATACCTGCTCCGATTGCTACTAATAATGTTGCCATAATATATTTCTCCTTTTTCTTCTCAAAATTGTATTCGACGTCCCACAGACGCCTGTCTTTTCTGAATTGCTGTTAATTGTCTGCGAGTTACATGTAATTTTTGTTTGTTATTTTTGATTTGTTATTCAATTGCTTCCTTTACAAATAATGCTGTCAGGAAAACAAAAACGTATGCCTGAATGATGCCATCAAAGATATCAAAATAAGCACTGAACACCACCGGTACAACGGCCGGCACAACCTGTTTGATCAGCTCCATGATAACAAACGAGCCTAAGACATTACCAAACAACCGCATACACAGTGACAGCGGTCTGATGAATATCTCCAACACGTTGATCGGCGCCACAATGGCGATGGGCTCCGCAAAACTTTTGAGCCATCCCTTGCCGCCTCTTTTGCGAATACCGGCAAGCTCAATCAGCACAATACTCATCAGGGCAAGTGCTGCTGTCACATTGATATCCTTTGTAGGCGGCTTGAAGCCAAACAATCCAATCAGATTGGACATTCCCACATAAATTGCGACAGCCATAAGATACGGCACATAATCTTTTCCGGCCTCGCCAAGGATGTCGTCAAAAAAACCATAGATGCCGGAAACGGCAGTTTCCAGAAACATCTGCTTTTTACCAGGATGTAATACATCCAGGCCCCTGACGAGAATAATACAGACCAGAAAAAGAACGGCCATGATAATCCAGGATACAACAACAGCTTCCGATACCGGGATGCCTCCCAATATCGGAATTGTAAAGACGGTCTCGCAATTCAATTCTTCCATCAATTGTTCCACGAGCGCTTCCACTGGCATATCCTCCTTCATTTTTTTCTTTCGGGCTTAAAAAAGCACCTTCACATTTGTTCTTTCTTTTTGCAGTTTTTACAACCTCCTTTTTCATTTTTTTGAAAAATGCAAAAGTTGTACATTGACTTTTGTTGCTTTAATCATATCTCTTTCAAATAAAAAGTCAACCAGTTTTTTTCACGAAAACATTATAAAAAAAATTTTTTTGATGGAATATTTTCTTGTCTTTTCTTTTTTTTAGTTTGATTTGACAATTAAATGGTACTATTATCGCTTTATTTTATTTAATTTTTATGTATGTCCAAAAAATATTGTGTGTATTTTTGGCATAATTGCCTCGATTCCATCTTGCTGGAACATAAAATTTATTATTTTTTATTACTTCATTTTTTGAAATTTTTTTGCCTTAATCCTTCATTTTCTAATATTTTTCTTCTTAATTTTTTTCTATCTTAACACTATCGGTTGTTTTATAAAAATTTTCTTTATTGCGCACCGTTTTTTTCCTGCTTTTCCGGGAAAATTTTTCTGAATATCATACGCACCAACGGACCGGCAAAAAAGATTTGCCAGCAAAGCGCCATCGGAAAATTCATCACGGAAGTCTGAATCCATTTGGCAATAATCTGACTGTCTACCCCTTTGAATAACACCGTGGCGACGAAGCTCATCATCGGACACATAAGGCATACTGTCATGGCGGAGATGGCGAGAATTACCATAATCATCTTATCTTCTCCCGGTGTAACCAGACGAAAAGCCAGCTTTTTGGATAGAGGACCGGCAATAAACATTTCCAGTACAAATCCAATCACTCCCATGATTGCCAGTTCCCCAAAGGCCAGCACAAACACTTCATTGGTAAGTCCTCCCTTATCTACGGAAATGTTATACACCACCATTCCATAAACCATCACAATGACCATCATAATCGTAAAAATCACATCTTGAAATTTTGTTTTCGGCATTTTTCTTCCTCCTGTCATTTCGCGACAAAAAAAATAGTGAGACCCCCGTATCATAACTTTCGTTGCGATTACGGAAATAATCTCACTACCGTTTTCATCTGCCTGTTATTTAATTTATCCTTAATTTATCTTTCCGGGAAATACGATTATATTTCCCGCTACGTTTGTCACTATATCACATAATTTATCAACACATAAGCCTTTTTTTCATTTTCTATCTATTCATAGAAAATGAACAGAATTTTTTCTGATTTTTTATGCATATTTTTAGAACATATATACGATTCGGAATATCTCAGCGACAGCGGATAATTCGTTCCGGTGTCACGATATAATCCACCGGCTTGTCATGTTCCTCACGGGGCAGGTTGTCAAGAATCTGAAGCTCATAAGCCAGGGCCGCACACGGATAATCCGAATGTGTCTTCAAATATTTATCATAATAACCGCCGCCGTATCCAAGGCGGCTGCCCCGTTCATCAAAGGCCAGTCCCGGCAAAAGAATCATCCCGGGCTCGTCTGCCGGAGCTTTATAAGAAGCCGGTTCCAGAATACCAAACTCTCCCGGCCGACAGTCCTTGATGGATTGAATCTCATAGAAAGCGATCTCATCGTCCTCCACCTTTGGCACAGCTACCTTCTTCCCCATGCGGATAAAGTCACAGATCAAATCAATGGTATCCACTTCCGACCCAATAGCCATGTAGGAATAAATCCATTCATTGTTCTGAAATTCCGGCATCTTTATCAGATTATCAAAACATTTCTTTGTCAGATCATGAATCTGCGTCAAAGTGAGGTCGTTTCTCTTTTTCCGCATTTCTTTTCTCAGTTCTTCTTTTCTTTCTTCTTTGCTTAATTCTATTTTATTATAATCTTGTGACATAGTATCACCTGCTTTCTCCGGCTAATTGCCGGAATATTTTTTTCCATATTTCTCTCCCAGATTGGTGATGGTTCCATCCTCATTCTGGATAGAAATGTTATTCAACTCGCCTCTTAAATTCCTGCGGATTGCCAGGACATAGTCCCTTCGCAGTCGTTTTTGCTCAGCCGCTTCCGCCTCTGTCAATCCCACACTTTTCGATTTATGATACAATTCATTAATGCGGTCGATATCTTTTTGCTTCATTACTATCTCCTTTGATTGTCCATTCTGTTCTTTTTTATAACACGTTTATACCACGAATTTATGTTCACTCTTTGACTATCAGTTATTTTTCTGCCATTATACTGGAAAATTTGACTATTGTAAATGTATTTTCGTACATTCTTTTGATTTTGTCGACATCATACAATCTGTGCCGCGGCTTCGGCCATGCGAAGTCCGTCCATGGCGGCGGAAGTGATGCCTCCCGCGTAACCGGCGCCTTCTCCGCAGGGAAAAAGTCCCCGTATGGTTACTGCCTGGCCGTCCGCCTCACGTTCCATGCGGATCGGCGAGGACGTCCGGGTTTCCACACCGGAAAAAATCGTATCCGAACGGTCATATCCCCGAATTTTATGTCTGAATGCTTCCATTCCCTCCAAAAGTGATTCCGCCACATATCCGGGGAGACATCTTCTCAAATCCGCAAACGCCCACTGCCCCTTCATACACGGCTGTACGTCGCCAAAACCGCTACTGATTCGGTCTTCTTTAAAATCTCCATATAATTGCAGCGGAATCTTTCCTCCGGCAGCCTGATACGCCAGTTTTTCATACCGGCGCTGAAACTCTATTCCCGCCAGCGGATGAACCGGCCGGTCCGCCTCACCGTCTCTGACTCTCGCAAAATCTGTCGGGGTTACCGTTGTAATGATTGCGCTATTGGAGTTTACACTGTCTCTGGCATAATCACTCATCCCATTGACGCATAAGAATCCCCGCTCCGAAGAGGAATTTACCACGTATCCGCCCGGACACATACAGAACGAATAAACGCCCCGCCCATTCCTGCATTGGTGTGTGAGTTTATAACTGGCCGCCGGAAGCATTCCGGCATATTTCTCTCCATATTGGCTCTCATTTATCATCGCCGCCGGATGTTCCACCCGGACACCGATGGCAAAAGACTTAGGCGTCATCAAAAGTCCCTTCTCATAAAGCATGGAAAATGTATCTCTGGCGCTGTGTCCCACGGCGAGAATCACCGTGCGGCAAGCATACTGCCAGATCTGCCCGCATCCGCTGTTTTTCTCTCTGCGATCTTTCTGAGCGTTCCCTTGTGTGACCTCATTCTCGTCCGCTGTCTGTGCTGCCTGACCTTTTTGCAGGCAGATACCGACAATCCGTCTCTCTCCACTTCTTTCTTCCGTCAGGATTTCCGTCATTCTGGCACCAAAATGAATCTCCCCTCCCAGAGACAAGATTTCTTCCCGGATGGAAGACACTACATTTTTTAAAATATCCGTCCCGATATGGGGCTTCGCCTCATACAAAATCTCTTCGGGCGCGCCATGTTTCACAAATTCTTCCAACACAAAGCGATTCTTTCCTGTTTTATCTTTCACCACAGTATTGAGTTTGCCGTCGGAAAAAGTTCCCGCGCCCCCTTCGCCGAACTGTACATTGGACTCCGTGTCAAGAACGCCCTCTCGGAAAAACCGTTCCACTTTCTTCGTCCGAACTTCCACGGCGTCTCCCCGCTCAAAAATCACCGGCGCAAAACCTTTTCTCGCGAGCAACAGCCCTGCGAAAAGTCCCGCTGGTCCGGCGCCGATGATCACAGGTCTCTCGTATTCCTCTAGCCTCCGGCTCACTTTCCGTGAAAAATGATACTCCTGCTCTCTGCTCTCCTGCCATTTACTGTTCCGACGCCTGAGAATCTTCTTCTCCCCGGGAAAAGAAGCGTCTATCATATAGGAATAAAATAAATCCGGTTTCTTCCTGGCGTCTATGGATCTGCGGACAATTTTCCATTTTGTCGGACGAACACCGTATGCCTTCTGGCAAATCGCCTCTTCCAGTTCCTTCTCTGTGTGATTAACCGGTAACTTTAATTGTGATATCCGTATCATGAATCTTCCTCATTTTTCATTTTCTCTTCCTTATGGATATTTAAAATGTTGTGTTATATTACACCGGCACATTTAATGACTCTGCCACTTCCTTTATGGCTTCCTCCATGAAACTCTGCCGGGTCACTTCATCAATATCCGGCAACTCTTCAATGGAAGAAACGCCAAAGCAGCGCAGAAATTCCTCCGTGGTGCCGAATACAATGGGCTTGCCAATGGTATCCAGCCGTCCCAGTTCCTTCACCAACTTATATTCTATCAGTTTATTAACGGCAAAATCGCATTTTACTCCGCGGATAGCCTCAATCTCCTGCTTGGTGACTGGCTGCTTATAGGCGATGATGGAGAGAGTCTCCAGCATAACGTCCGTCAGTGAACGCTTCTTCGGCTGGCTGACCAGCTTACGGACATAATCATACGTCTCCATCTTCGTGCAGATTTGCCAGGAATCGTCCAGCTCAATGAGACAGATGCCCCTCTCTTCATCCTTCGCATACTGCTCTTTCATCTCAAGAAGAAGCTCCCTAAGCGTCTCTCTGTCTGTCTCCAACGCCGTCACAAGCTGTTCCAGAGGAATCGATCTCCCCATGGTAAATAAAATCGCTTCGATAATTCCTTTTATCTTCTTTTTATCTTCCAAAGTCCTGCTTCCTTCCTGTTGAATATTCCCCTCCGCATCCTTTTGATACTCTCTTCCACGGCACCTACCTCCCACTCCTTTATCCTCATAACATTTTGCCACATTTCATTTGCCTGTTATGCATTCCTATATTTCATCTGCTCTGTCATGCGTCCGCCGCGTCCATATAGATTTCTCCAAAATTACTTTCCTGACTGACGGTGACCTGTCCTACTTTCATCAGCTCCAATACCGCAAGGAAGGTAACGATGACCATCTCTTTGGTGGGCTGGACGTCCAGAAGCGTACGGAAATTAATCCTGCGCAATCCGTATATCTGCCGGCGGATATCCCGCATCCGGTCTTCCACCTTATATTTTTCTCGTTCAATCTTTCCAAAACGGCTCCGCACCGGGTCCTCTCGGTCTTTTTTTCTCCGCATGACCATCTGAAATACCTGATTTAACTTCTCCAGGGTCACATCTCCCACAATCTCCGAAGGCTGAATGGGTTCCTCATACTCTTTAATCTCCTTGGGAATGGTTTCCGGTTTGTAAAATACCTTCTCCGCATCCACACTCATATCTTTCAGTTCCCCGGCGGCGTACCGGCACATTTTATATTCCATCAACCGCTGCACCAGTTCCTCCCTCGGGTCCTCCTCTTCTTCTTTTTCTTCCTTCGGGAGCAGCATCCGGGACTTAATTTTAAGAAGTGTCGCCGCCATGACCAGAAACTCGCTCATGGATTCCATGGACGTCCTCCGTTCCATCTCCTGTATGTATTCCATATACTGGTTGGTAATCTCCACAATGGGAATATCGTATATGTTCACTTTATTTTTTTCAATAAGATGCAAAAGAAGGTCCAAGGGACCTTCAAATGCCTCAAGCTTTACATCTATCTTCATTCCGTATCTGCAATCCTTTTGCCATATCTGTACTGCGAAGGTGCATCAGCCGCCGCGGCTCTTCCTTCGGTTCCGGCAGAAATTCCACCCGGTATACGATGGCGGCAAGGGCCGGCACAACAATGCCGAACTTCCGCTTCCACCATTTATATCCCTTAATCTGTGCCGGGATATCTTCCTTTGAACCGTCAAAATAACCTCCGTATTCTTTTCTCTCGCCGGAAAGCACCTCATGCAGCACCGCATTTTTGTCATATCCAAACTCAAAATCATTGTATTGCTCGTCGCTCATATTTAGCACAATGATAAAATTCTGTCCCGCCGACATTCTCTCATAGACATATACTCTTTCCTCCGCGGCGTCTGCTTCCAGCCAGCGGAAACAGGCGGAATTATATTCCCCGTCATGGAAAGCCGGTTCCGTCAGGTAAAGATGTTGCAAATCTTTCATAAATCTCTGGAAATCTTTATGTTTCGGATACTCCAACAAAGACCAGTCACCTTCCCGTTTCTCATCCCATTCCCGAAACTGACCGATTTCATTTCCCATAAAATTCAGTTTCTTCCCCGGACGAGTAAACATATAAGTGTAGAGAGTCTTCGCCTGCTGAAACTTAAAATTATAATTTCCCCACAGTTTCTGAAGAATGGTTGCCTTCCCATGCACTACTTCGTCATGGGACAACGGCAGCAGGTAATGTTCATTATAAAAATACATCATAGAAAATGTAAAGGTATGATACCGGTACTTTCTATCATGGGGATGGGTCTTAAAATACTCCAGCGTATCATTCATCCAACCCATATCCCACTTATAATCAAACCCCAGCCCGTCATATTCTACCGGAGCGGTCACTTTAGGATAATTGGTGGAGTCCTCCGCAATGAGCATCGCTGCCGGATGTCTTCGCTGCAGCCCCTGATTCATGCCGCGGATAAACTCAATGGCGCCCTCATTGACTCCTCTGGACGCATCTCCCAACCAGAAAATGGCATTACTGATGGCGTCCATCCGCAATCCGTCAAAATGGAACCGCGTCAGCCAAAAATCCGCCGCCGACTGGAGGAAGCTGCACACTTCTCCCCGGAAATAATTGAAATTACAGGTTCCCCATTCGCTGCGTCCCGCATCATCGCCCGGGTGCTCATAAAGGGGCATCCCGTCAAAATAGCTCAGCGCATAATCATTAACCAAAAAATGTACCGGTACGAAGTCCATAATGACGCCGATACCCGCTTCATGGAAAATGTCCACCATCTCCATCAAATCCGCTGCCGTTCCGTATCGGGAAGTCGGACAAAAAAATCCGCTCACCTGATATCCCCAGGACCCGTCAAACGGATGCTCCGAGAGCGGCAGAAACTCCACATGAGTATACCCCATTTCCTTCACATAGTCCACCAGAAGATGCGCCAGCTCCTGATAGGTGTACCAGTCTTCCTCCCCGTCACCCTTTTTTCTCCAGGAACCCGCATGTACCTCATAAATATTCAGCGGCTGATTATAGTTCTTTGTCCGCTTCCGCATCCACTCCCAGTCGTGGAAAGAATAGCTGTCAATATCACGGATAATCGCCGCCGTATTGGGTCTGAGTTCCGACCCAAAACCGTACGGGTCGAACCGGTCTATCACTCTGCCATCCTTCTGGTAAATACGAAACTTATACATCATCCCCGGCCTGGCCTCTGCATTTACCGCTTCAAAAATTCCAGACTGTCCCTCCTGATACATCTCATCCTCACTGCCATCCCATTGGTTGAACTCCCCGATGAGCTCAATCTTCTCCGCACCCGGCGCATACACCCGGAACATCACGCCGTCCCTCATGGGATGCGCTCCAAAATACTCATAGGCGTCAAAGGCTCTTCCCGTATAAAACTCATGCAGTATCATGGATTTTCATCTCCTTTTCCGAAAACTATCTATACAGATTTTAAACTTTTTCCTCCGGTATAGCAACAAAGAAATGCATATTTTTAGACAACTCCCATAAACTGTACTAAATTCTATCTGGAGTTGTCTATGAATCATCATCCTGTCCGAAAAATACTATTTCCGGATTTTTGATAAATCGTCAATATCGTCCTCTGTGAGAATGATTCTGGCCTGTTCTTTGATTGATGCCAGGACAGCTTCCTTTAACTCTTCATTCCGAATCATATGGTTGGTACAGAATTGTTTCCCCATGCGATTATAAGTGCTGCATATGTATCCTACACTGCCATGCCCTCCTCTGCGTTTATAGAATCTTCCCATGGTATGTTTACAATCTCCACAGAAAAGAATCCCCGCAAAAATATTATCGGACTTCTGATTGTTCGCAGCTTTCGCCTTTATTTTTTTCAGTTCTTTCGCCCACATAAAAGAAGGAATTAAAATATTTTCCGACGATAAAATGGAACCAATCTTTGCCTTACTGTATCCCTGCAAATACAGATCAAAAATTTTTCTTACTACCCCGGCAGCATACTCATCTATAATAAGATAGTTATTATTTTCCGGGTCTTTGATATACCCATACGGGCAGGAAGAACCAAGAAACTGTCCCTCCCTCATCTTCGCCTTAAATGTACTGCGAATATTCTTTGACAAATCTTCACAATACCATTCATTCACCGGACCGTTAATCTGCCTTGTTTTTTATTGGCTGAATCAAAGGTGTCCACTCCGTCAACCGCTCCGATGAATCGTATGCCAAGGTTAGGAAGAATGTGATGCATATATTTTTCCACATGCTCCATATTCCTTGAAAATCTGGATTGTGTCTTTGCGATAATGGTATTGAACAATCCCAGTTTTGCATCCCGCATCATCTCTTCAAATCCAGGTCTATCCTCATATAATCCACTTTCATCGTCATCCGAAAGAATCCGCCAAACTTTTTGTTACGGCAGACGTATCAATTTTTGTTTTCTCTAATCCTTTTTGAATGTCAGATGCAAACTGCTTATTATTTTTATTCTTTAGCTGAACATCCAGCACTTTTGTATCATTCAAATCCTGTAATTGCATTTCTACTTTTTCCAGGTTTAATTCAGTATCAATTAAGGCTTTAAAAATATCAGCCATAACATCACTCTCTTTTCTTTTTTTGCATCAAAAAAAGAGCCTGGGAATATTCCCAGATTCTTAATAGTTTTTTTGCTTGTTAAATCTGAATTTGAATATCAGTAAATTATGACCTCTCAACAGGGGAGCATACCATATACTGATATACTCCACTTCTGTCATCATAAGATATATTCTATTTCTTTATTCTATTGTAATCTTGCTAAAATCAATCTGAAAGCCTTCAAAGATACTGCACGGGACGGTATCAGTAAAACTATATTCCTCTATATTATCTTTTATAAAATCATATGCCATGATACGGTTCTTTTCTACGTCCACAATCCAGTATTCTTTTACGCCCGCAGTATTATATTTGAGCATCTTAATAAGATAATCCATTCTTTTACTACTCGGAGATACTACTTCAATAATCCAATCCGGCGCACCATTGCACCCCTTGTCATTGAGCTTGTCACGATCGCATATAACAGATATGTCCGGCTCAACATAGTTTTTACTGTCCTCGTTCAAAAAGACGGCAAACGGCGCAGGATAAACCTTGCATTGGCCGTTATGTGATTCGATATACTTGTAGATTTCCGCATATAGCATCCCTACAATTTCCTGATGCA
>CAYULX010000015.1:0-38594 GCA_964445535.1 uncultured Eubacterium sp. | reverse complement strand
GGTATGATAGGGGTCTCCAAAACCTTTGGTGGGAGTTCGATTCTCTCATCCCCTGTTAAACCAAAAGAATCATCTTCAATTAAATTTTGGTCCATTGGTCAAGCGGTTAAGACGCCGCCCTCTCACGGCGGAAACAGGGGTTCGATTCCCCTATGGACTATTACTAGAGACACTTATAATCCGCATAAATAAATGATTTTAGTGTTTTTATCACAAAATCAAAAGTACTCAAAATACTAAAAAGGGGAAATCCTGAGCACATGGCATCGCAAATATTTTGCGGTGTTTTTTGCATTATGGGAGGATTTTTTATGAGATATACACGATACTCAACGGCAAACGCGGATAATTTTGTATTGATTACTTTCTACTCACTACGACAAATTTTATCATATTTTTTTAAAAGTATATCGCAATCTTAAAAAAGCAAGCCATAAAACTTTAAAATGTGTTATAATGCTCATAACATTAAACAACAATCATTATATGATGGATTCCATGAAATACAGCAGCAGTATTCTATATAAAGAATGATTTATTCTATATAGGAAATAATTTATATAATACTGCGAATATCAATTAACGGATCGACTATAAATTGACTATATTTAAAGAAAAAGAGGGAAGAAAAATGGAGTTTTTTGAACAATTTAGAAAAAACGTTACACAGGCAGGACAGACAGCAGTGGAAAAGGCAAAGAAAGCGGCAGATATTCTGAAAGTAAAAGAACAGATTCGTCAGGATAAAAGAGAAATCAGGGATCTCACTTACAAAATCGGAAAGATCTATATTAAACTGCATCAGGACGATTATGAAGAGGAATATGAAAAGTATTTTGCATCTCTGAAAACGGTAAAAGAGGCTCTTGCCGAAAAGGAAAAGGAACTTCAAAAACTCAATGAACGAATTCAATGTACGGAATGTGGTGCGGAAATATCCGCTTCTGATGATTATTGTCCAAAATGTGGTACTCCCGTTGCGTTTGACACAGAATTAAAGGAAGAGGAAGAAGCCATTGATGACGACATAAATGAAGAAGATATGGAGGACTGAATGCATGAAATATCAATAGAGGATAACTGATATTTCAAATTGGCGCTGCAGAGATAGTATTGTGCGAAAATTATCTGCCTTAATGTAAACATCGTGTAGATATATGTTTACATCGTAACAATAATGTTTTTGCAGGGCTTTTTTTGATACGGCGAAGCGGAAGGGAGTAGTGCTCGCTAAATCTATTCCAGCGAAAAAATACGGAATCCGGACGGGAGAGCCGGTAACAGACGCCCTGAAAAAATGTCCGGATTTAAAAAACTTTTCGCCAAACTTTGTCCTTTACAAAAAATATTCCAATGCATTTATACAGATTTTGAAAAACCGGATAAAATCCACACGCTTTTCCCGTCGGAGATTCCAGAGAAAATGTGGCCTCTTCCTGTCCGGGAATTATTTTTTACCGGAGCCGCCGCGGCAGCAAAACTAAACAGTCTGGGGATTCAGACGATCGGAGATTTGGCAAACAGTGATGTGACATTTCTCAAATCTCACTTGAAAAGTTACGGAGAAATTTTGTGGAGATATGCCAATGGTTTGGATGATTCACCGGTGAGGGAAGAACGGGAGCAGGCGAAGGGATACGGTAATTCCACCACTCTCAGCAAAGATGTTACAGAGTACGGGGAGGCGCCAACACCTTTTTTGGTGGAAAATGAACAGTCCGGGCAGAACAGTTGTTTTATGAAGATGATACTTGAAAAAAACACATGGTTAGCCTATAATTATTCTGCTTGTGTCCGTTTGCATAAAATGGAGCATGAGGCAGCATTTCAAAAGAAAAATCCCATCAGGAGGACGACCCTGATTTAGTTAAGGAGTGTAACATGACTGAAAATCATAGTAACATTGATATAAATGAATCTGTTCCTGTGCAGGAACCGCAGCGACAGCGCTTTTTTATGGCGAAGTGCCGGGAACTCATCAGACAGAGGGAGCAGGAACTGGGCCGGAAACTTACCTTCCATGATCAGACTTTTGGATGTCAGATGAATTTTAAAGATTCCGAAAAGCTCAACGGGATTCTGGAAGAGATTGGATATATACCGTCAGACAGCGAAGATGCGGATTTTGTGTATTATAATACCTGCACAGTAAGGGAAAACGCCAATATTCGTGTATACGGGCGTTTAGGGACGCTGAAGACCTATAAGAAAAAGAACCCGGATATGGTCATTGCCATGTGCGGATGTATGATGCAGGAAGAAGAAGAGGTGCAGAAAGTAAAGAATGTCTATAAATTCGTGGATATTGTTTTTGGAACCCATAACATTTTCAAGTTGGCGGAGCTTCTCTATGAATGTCTGAGCAACAGGCACCGAGTATTTGATGTTTGGGAGAAGACAGATCTGATCATCGAAGATCTGCCCAGCGACCGGAAGTTCGATTTCAAAGCCGGCGTCAACATTATGTTTGGCTGCAATAATTTTTGCAGTTACTGTATTGTCCCTTATGTGCGGGGGAGAGAGAGAAGCCGCAGACCGGAAGATATTGTGGCGGAAGTGGAGAAATTGGCCCGAGAAGGCGTCGTGGAAGTGATGCTTCTTGGACAAAATGTCAATTCCTACGGGAAGAACCTGGAGGAACCGGTGAGCTTTGCCAGATTGCTTCAGATGGTGGAAAAAGTGGACGGTATCGAGAGAATCCGTTTTATGACGTCCCATCCCAAGGATTTGTCCGATGAACTTATCGAAGTAATGGCGGCGTCAAAAAAAATCTGCCGGCATCTTCATCTGCCGGTACAGTCCGGCAGCAGCCGCGTTTTAAAACTCATGAACCGGAAATACACAAAAGAGCAGTATCTGGCTCTAGTGGAGAAACTTCGTGCAGCCATGCCGGATTTGTCCCTCACCACGGATATTATTGTGGGATTTCCGGGAGAGACGGAGGAAGACTTCCAGGAGACATTGGATATCGTGCGTAAAGCGCAGTATGACAGCGCGTTTACTTTTATCTATTCCAAACGTTCCGGAACTCCGGCGGCAAAGATGGAAGACCAGGTGCCGGAAGACGTGGTTCATGACCGTTTTGATCGGTTGTTAAAGGTCGTCAATGAAGTGGCAAGGAAGAAAAATGCAAGGCGTCAGGGAAGAACAGAGCTGGTGCTGGCGGAAGCCATTGATGAAAAGGATGCTTCCATGATTACCGGAAGACTTTCCAATAATGATGTGGTGCATTTCACGGCAGACCCGTCTGTCATCGGAAAGATCGTGCCGGTAGTTCTGGAAGAGGCGAAAGGATTTTATTATCTGGGGAGGTTGAGTAATGGCTAAACTGACCCCTATGATGGAACAGTATTTTGAGATAAAAAATCAATACAAGGACTGCATTTTGTTCTATCGCCTGGGTGATTTTTATGAGATGTTCTATGATGACGCGTTGACGGCGTCGAAGGAGCTGGAAATCACTTTGACTGGGAAAAACTGCGGTCAGGAGGAGAGGGCGCCGATGTGCGGCGTTCCTTTTCATTCCTGTGAGCCTTATATCAATAAACTGGTGGAGAAAGGATACCGGGTGGCCATTTGTGAGCAAGTGGAAGACCCGAAGGCGGCCAGGGGCATTGTAAAACGTGATGTGATCCGGGTGGTGACGCCGGGAACCAATACGCTTACACAGAGCCTTGATGAGAGCAGAAATAATTATATCATGAGCATTTTCTGCGAAAATGAGATGTTCGGCCTTGCCGTCTGCGATTTGTCCACAGGAGAATTTCGGACGACCCAGGTGGAACATCAGGACGCCCTGATGGATGAAATGAACAAGTTTCAGCCGTCAGAGATTATCTGCAACGATGGATTCTGCATCTGCGGCGTAGAGTTTGACTATGTCAAAGAGAAGATCGGGACGGTAATTTCGCCGGTGGCCAGTTATTATTTTGAGACAGAACACTGCGAAAAAATGATAAAGGAGCAGTATCATCTTATTAATTTAGAGGGTATCGGTCTGACGGATTATCCTTTTGGCATTGTGGCCAGCGGCGGCTTGCTTCAGTATCTCCATGAGACTCAGAAGACTTCGCTATCCCATCTGATGGAGTTGATTCCTTATTCCACTGAGAATTATATGGTTTTAGACAGCGCCACCCGCAGGAATCTGGAGCTTTGCGAGACATTGAGGGAAAAGAGCAAAAAAGGCAGTCTTCTCTGGGTACTTGATAAGACAAAAACCGCCATGGGCGCCCGGATGCTCCGGAAAATGGTGGAGCAGCCTCTCATCCATAAACAGGCTATTCAGGACAGGCTGGATGCGGTGGAAATGCTTAAAGAAAATGTGATGGCGCGGGAAGAACTGCGGGAATACATGAATTCCATTTACGATCTTGAGAGACTGACCATGAAGGTCAGCTATCGTTCCGCCAATCCGCGGGATTTAATTTCCTTTAAAACATCTATCCAGTATCTGCCTTATATCAAAGATATATTGGGACAATTCAGCAAAGGAGTCCTCAATAAAATGGGCGATGGCCTGGATACGTTAGAAGATTTGCATGAACTTCTGGAGAAATCCATCGAGGAAGACCCGCCGATTCCCATTAAAGAAGGCGGTATCTTAAAAGAAGGATACGACGAGGAAGTCGACAATTTAAAGAAGGCAAAGACGGAAGGAAAAACCTGGCTGGCGGAGCTGGAAGAACGGGAAAAAGAAAAGACCGGCATTAAGAATCTGCGGGTTCGCTACAATAAAGTCTTCGGCTATTACATAGAAGTGACCAACTCGTATAAGGATTTGGTACCGGAGCATTATATCCGCAGGCAAACCCTTGCCAATGCGGAGCGGTATACGACGGAAGAACTGGAAGAACTGGCCCGGACGATTCTCGGAGCGGAGGAAAAGCTCTGCGCGCTGGAGTATGAGCTTTATGTGGAGATTCGCGAGAATCTGGCAGCGCAGATGGAGCGGATTCAGAAGACCGCCCATATTATTGCCTGGCTGGACGCCTTCGCATCTCTGGCGGTGGTGGCAGAACAAAATGGTTATGTGCGTCCGTCCATCAATCAGAGAGGCGTCATAGATATCAAGGACGGACGGCATCCGGTGGTGGAAAAAATGATCCAGAGAGAATTGTTTGTGGCAAACGATACGCTCCTTGACCATAAAAAGAACCGGGTCAATGTCATCACAGGGCCAAACATGGCAGGAAAATCCACTTATATGCGCCAGACAGCACTCATTGTTCTCATGGCGCAGGTTGGATCCTTTGTGCCGGCCAAGTCGGCCAGCATCGGTCTGGTGGACCGCATTTTCACAAGAGTAGGCGCCTCCGATGACCTGGCGTCCGGGCAGAGCACCTTCATGGTGGAAATGAGTGAGGTGGCCAATATTTTGCGTCATGCCACCAGAGACAGTCTGCTGATTCTTGACGAAATCGGTCGGGGCACCAGCACCTACGACGGACTTTCCATCGCCTGGGCGGTGGTGGAATACATCGCCGGTTCCAGTCTGGCAGGGGCCAAAACACTTTTTGCCACTCATTATCACGAGTTGACAGAGCTGGAAGGTAAACTTTCTGGTGTCAATAATTACTGTATTGCCGTGCAGGAAAAGGGAGATAATATCATTTTTCTGCGAAAAATCATCAAAGGCAGCGCAGATAAAAGTTACGGTATCCAGGTGGCAAAACTGGCCGGCGTGCCGGAGACAGTCATCGAGCGTGCCAAAGCCATTGCGGAGGAACTGGAACGTTCCGATATTGCCGCAAACACTGGAAATATCACTAAAGTGCCGGAGCAGGATGAAGAACCGATGCAGCTTTCCCTATTTGACACCATGGGTATCATGCCGGTGGAAGTCAAAGAAAGCCCGGTGGAAAAAGAACTGAAAGAAATGGATTTGGGAAATATGACGCCGATACAGGCGTTGAATACATTATATGAGTTGCAGCAGAAGTGCCGGTAGCATCATGCATCATTGCAGCGACATCAATAACAGACATACGGGAATTAGATTTGCAGGCAGTAATTAGATGTGCGGAAAGGAAATTTGCGGGCGGTAAAAATGCACACAGGAAGTAAACAGATATGCAGAAAGGAGAAATCATGGCGGTTATAAATGTACTGGATCAAAATACCATCAATCAGATTGCCGCGGGGGAAGTGGTGGAGCGACCGGCTTCCATCGTAAAAGAGCTGGTGGAAAATGCCGTGGATGCCTGCGCTACGGCGATGACCATTGAGATTAAAGGCGGCGGCATTGATTTTATTCGCATTACCGACAACGGCAGCGGTATAGAAAAGGATCAGATTAAAAAAGCGTTTCTTCGCCATGCCACCAGTAAAATCTCCACAGCGGAAGATCTGGAAACGGTAGGCTCTCTGGGATTTCGCGGCGAGGCTCTTTCCAGCATTGCCGCAGTGGCGAAGGTGGAAGTTATCACAAAGACCGATGAGGGAATTTCCGGCGTCCGCTATGTGATGGAGGGTGGGGAGGAGATTTCCTTCGAGGAAATTGGCTGTCCCGAAGGGACAACCTTTGTGGTGCGAAATCTGTTCTACAATACGCCGGCAAGAAGAAAGTTTTTAAAATCCGCCATGACCGAATCCGGTTATGTGGAAGCCTTTGTGCAGCGGCTGGCCTTGAGTCATCCGGACATTTCTTTTAAATTTATCTGCGATAATAAAAATAAGATATCCACCTCCGGAAACGGAAACCTGAAAGATGTGATTTACCATCTGTATGGCAGGGATATTGCTATGAATCTTCTGGAAGTGCATTTTAATGAGAGCGGAATCTCCATTGATGGATTTGTGGGAAAACCGGTGATTTCCAGAGGAAACCGGAGTTATGAGAATTATTTCGTCAACGGAAGATATCTGAAAAATAATATCATCACAAAAGGCATTGAGGAGGGATACAAAGGCCATTCCATGGTGCATAAGTTTCCTTTTACGGCGCTGATGATCGAGATGGATTCTCATCTGTTCGACGTAAATGTACACCCGGCAAAAATGGAGATGCGTTTTAAAAATGGTGAAGAACTTTATTCTGCCATGGTGAGCGCCGTGCGGAATAGTTTTGTAAAAAAGGATCTGATTCCGAAAGTTTCCCTGACCCGGCGGCAAAATGACGATCTTCCGGCGCGAAAAAAAACACCGGAACCGTTTGAAAAGAAACGCCGGGAGATAGAGGAACATTTCTCCAATCTTTCCCGGGAGAGAATTGAGGAAATCAAGCGACGAAAACAGCAAGAGGAGCAGCTGGAACAGAAACAGACCGGACAAGAAGAAATGCAAAACGGTCAGTTCGGGATAATTCGGCAGCAGGCGGAACAACAGCGCATTGCCAGTATGAATGTAAACCAGATGCCCCAGGTGAAAGAGGAAATTGACCAGGCCATCCCCGGCCGGCAGGAGACGGCGGCTATGGCGGACACCGGCCATCAGAGGCAGAAACCAGAAGAACAGAAAGGTCAAACTTCTTCTTCGGCACAGAATCCGGAGGTTCTTGCGTCCAAAGGAGATTTTGTTCTCCCAATAAAAGAAGATTCCGGCTATACCGTCGGCCAGCAGATGAGTCTGACGGACATGCCTCTTCTATCTAAAGAAGCACGGCCAAAACACCGCCTTATCGGACAGGTATTTAAAACCTACTGGATTGTGGAGTACGAGGAACAATTATTTTTTGTGGATCAACATGCCGCCCATGAAAAAGTCATGTATGAGCGGCTTCGGAAGAACCTGAAAGAAAAAAGCATTGATCGGCAGATGGTGGCCCCGCCCATAGTCCTCTCGTTTTCCATAAAAGAAAAGGAAAAATATCTGTTATTTCAGGATGCCTTCGCGGCATTAGGATTTCAGATAGAAGAATTTGGCGATGACGCTTACTGTATCCGGGCTGTGCCGGCAAACCTCTACGGCATCAATCAGCAGGATCTGTTCATCGAGCTGCTGGACGGACTGGACGAGGGAAGCCGCAAGTTGAACCTGGACGTGATCACCGACAAACTGGCTTCCATGGCATGTAAAGCAGCGGTGAAAGGCAACCAGAAAATGAGCTTTCAGGAAATGGACAGCCTCATGGATCAGCTCCTCGAGTTGGAGAATCCATACCAGTGCCCGCATGGCCGGCCGACCATAATTTCCATGAGCAAATACGAGCTGGAGAAAAAATTTAAGAGGGTAGTCTGAAAATTGGGATTTGTGAGTCTCTGTGCCACCCCATAGGCAGTGCCGCGAGAAGGCAAGTCATGGGATAGAAGCTTTCCTTATCCACTTCGGCAGGCTGATATTTGGCTATATTTCGTCAACATAAAATGTAGAATATAAATGGTTATGAATATGGAAAAAGAAAAAAGACCGCTGATTGTGCTCACCGGGCCGACTGCAGCAGGGAAGACGGCGTTGTCCATTCGGCTGGCAAAGGCTGTGGGCGGGGAAATTATCAGCGCGGATTCGATGCAGATTTATAAAAAGATGAATATTGGTACGGCTAAGATTCGTCCGGAAGAGATGCAGGGGATTCCTCATTTTCTGATGGATGAGCTGGAACCGGAGGAAGAATTTAATGTGGTTCGTTTCCAACAGATGGCGAAGGAGGCCATGGAAGGAATTTATGAAAGAGGGCATATCCCTCTTATCGTGGGGGGAACCGGTTTTTATATACAGGCGCTGCTTTATGATATTGATTTTTCTATGCATGAGTCGGAGGAAAGTTACCGTCGGGAATTGTCAAGACTGGCGGAGGTGAAAGGGAAGGAGTATCTGTACCGGATGCTGGAAGAGGTTGATGCGGAGTACGCGGCGGCGCTTCATGCCAACAATGTGAAGAAAGTTATCCGGGCTCTGGAATATTTTCATGAGACAGGAAAGAAGCTTTCCGCACATAATGCCAGTCAGAGGAAAAAACAGTCCCCATATCGGTTCGCCTATTTTGTACTCAATGTAAAAAGAGAACTTCTTTATGAGCGAATCAACGAGCGGGTGGACGTTATGATGAAGGAGGGACTGCTTGACGAAGTGAGAGGACTGATGGAGGAAGGCTGTGGACGGGAGCTGGTTTCCATGCAGGGGATCGGATACAAGGAGTTCTTTGCCTATTTTGACGGTAGAAGATCGCTGGGAGAAACCGTGGAGCAGATAAAGCTTGATACGAGACATTTCGCGAAACGGCAGATTACCTGGTTTCGCCGGGAAAAGGATGTAATCTGGATGGATAAAGGGGATTACGATGGAGAAGATGCTCTTTTAGCAGAAATTCTCAGAATTACGGAAGAAAAAGGAATATACCATGTATGAAGAAAAACAGATTTTGGAACAATATTATGAATCTATGGGAATCAGCAGATCGGTGTTTCGGTTTTGTTCAAGGATAGAAGAAAGATTGAAAGAACGTTTTGCAGAAATTGATGCGATTGCGGAATGTAATCAGATGAAGGTGCTGAAAGCAATGAGTAACAACCGTCTCAGCGAGGCGTGTTTCGCGCCGACTACCGGTTACGGATACAATGATTTGGGGCGGGAGACGCTGGAGAAGATATACGCGAATGTTTTCGGAACTGAAGATGCGCTGGTCCGCCCGCAGATTACCTGTGGAACCCATGCGCTGGCTCTGGCATTGATGAGTCAGCTTCGCCCCGGAGATGAATTGCTTTCTCCGGTGGGAAAGCCGTATGACACTCTGGAAGAAGTCATTGGAATTCGTCCGTCCAATGGGTCTCTCGCGGAGTATGGCGTCACCTACCGTCAGGTGGATTTGCTGCCGGACGGAAGCTTTGACTGGACGGGCATTGAACAGGCTCTCAATGCGAAGACAAGGATGGTGACGATTCAGCGATCCAAAGGTTATGCGTCAAGGCCGACGCTGTCTGTGAAAAGAATCGGAGAGCTGATTGTATTCATAAAAGAGAGGAAACCGGATGTACTCTGTATGGTGGACAACTGTTATGGAGAATTTGTGGAACTGACAGAGCCTTCCCAGGTGGGAGCGGATCTGGTGGTAGGTTCCCTCATCAAGAATCCCGGTGGCGGACTGGCGCCCATTGGCGGTTATCTCTGTGGGACAAAAGAATGTATCGAGAGAGCAGCTTACCGATTGACTTCCCCGGGATTGGGGAAAGAGGTAGGGGCGTCGCTGGGACTCACTTCCACTTTGACGCAGGGACTGTTTTTGGCGCCGACGGTGGTAAAGGGTGCGCTGAAAGGCGCGATTTTTGCTGCGAATATATATGAGACTCTTGGTTACCGGGTGATTCCGGACGGAAAGGAAAGCCGTCATGACATCATTCAGGAAGTGGAGTTCTATGATCCGGAATTGATGACTGCCTTTTGCGAGGGTATCCAGGCGGCGGCGCCGGTGGACAGCTTCGTGCGTCCGGAACCATGGGATATGCCCGGATATGATTCGCAGGTCATCATGGCAGCCGGAGCATTTGTATCGGGTTCCTCCATTGAACTGAGTGCCGATGGCCCCATGAAAGAACCTTATGCTGTCTATTTTCAAGGAGGTTTGACCTGGGAACACGCCAAATATGGCATCATGATGTCGTTACAGAAAATATATGAGACAGGAAAAATCTGTCTTCCCGATTTTTAAACGGATTTCATGACGGCGTTGTCCGGAATACTGGCGTTGTCCGAAATCTCAGTATTGACCGGAAGGATGTGCTGTCTGAAATCAGGACGCAGCACCGTGGAAACAGGGAAGAAAATGGCTGATAATGTCATTTTTTTGTAACATAATACACAAAAAATTAAGGAAACCACCGACGGAAAGTATATACAAACCTTGTTTTATATGTTAAAATGTTTTACTAGGTCAGCTTTCTGATTTGCGCCTGGAGAGACAGGGGAGGCAAGATGGAGAAGCGGTTTATGACAATGAAAGAGCGGCCGGTTTCTGAACGGCCCTATGAAAAATGTTTGAAATCCGGACCGGAGAGTCTGAGCGATGGAGAGCTCCTGGCAGTAATTCTCCGGTCGGGTACCAGAGAGTGCAGTGCCCTGGAACTGGCATGGAAAATTCTTGAAAAGCATCCGGTTTACAAAGGCATTGCAGGACTGTATCATATGAAGATAGGTATGTTGAAGGAGATACCCGGAATCGGGAATGTAAAGGCCATTGAGATTCTGTGTATACTGGAACTTTCCAGAAGACTTTCCAGGGCGTCCGTAGCCAGGGAGACTGATTTCAGCTCTCCGGAGTACATTGCGTCTTATTATATGGAGAGTATGCGGCATTTGGAGGAAGAGAGGGTCCTTCTTCTTTTGCTGGACGGCAAGCATCATCTTATGAAAGAGATTTTTCTTGCCAAAGGAACGGCAAACAGTGCCTATGTACCGGTGAAGTCCATTTTCATCGAGGCGTTTCGTCATGAGGCAGTATATCTCATATTGCTGCACAATCATCCTTCGGGATGTGCGGAACCCAGCAGGGAAGATTTGGTTCTCACAAGAAGAGTCCGTGAGGCAGGAGAATTGCTGGGGATTCCACTCACCGATCACATCATTATCGGAGACCGTTGTTTTATCAGTCTCCGGGAACAGAAGATGATGTGACGGCCGGAGCCGAAATATTTCATATGGAGATGGCCGGATGATTCCGGGATATTTTACATGAGAACTGCCGGATGGTTCCGGAACATTTCCTGTGATGAGAGATACAGAGGTTTAAATTAAACAAAGAGAAACAAACCGGAGCGTCATGCTTCGGAGATTCATAAAGATTTAGGAAAGGAGACATAACCGATGTCCGAGAAAATATATGGAATTGACATGGGGACGAATTCCATTAAAATTTATCAAAAATCCGCAGGTGTTGTAGTACATCAGAAGAATATGATTGCCATGGTGAGAAAGAGCGAGCCGATGGCCATGGGGGATGAAGCTTACTCCATGTATGAGAAGGCGCCCAAAAATATAGAAGTGAAACATCCGATCGTGAACGGCGTCATTGCGGATTTCTCCGCGATGCAGACGATGATTCAATTGTATTTTAAAGGATTCAAAGGCAAAAAAGCTGCGGAGGGCCTGACAGCCAATGGGACATCGGAATTTTACATTGCGGTTCCTACTGATATCACAGAGGTGGAGAAGAGAGCGTTCCATGATCTGATTGCCAGCTCTTCCCTCAAGACTAAGAAAATCCGCCTGGTGGAGAAGCCGATCGCGGATGCACTGGGAGCGGGACTTGATGTGATGAACGCCACCGGACGCCTGATTGTCAATATCGGCGCGGATACCACGGAGATTAGTCTGATCAGCCTTGGAGGAATCGTTCAGAGCAGTCTCCTTAAAATCGGCGGAACAAGATTTGATGAGGCCATTCAGCAGGCGGTAAAGAAAAAACATAATCTTGTTATTGGCATGAAGAGCGCGGAAAGACTGAAAATGCAGATTGCCAGCGGTATCAAGGAGGAAGAAGAAGTCACTTATGACGTTATGGGACGGAACCTGATCACAGGTCTTCCAAACAGAGTGACGGTGACCAATCATCTGATTTATGAGGCTATGTCTGAGAGTATGTCTTCTGTCATTGATGCCATTAAGTTTATTCTGGAGAAGACTCCGCCGGAACTGTCCATGGATATCATGCATGACGGTATCTGTATGACCGGCGGATCTACACATATTAAGAATCTTGACCTTTTGATCCAGCAAGAGACCGGTCTCTCTATCATGAAAATGGAAGAACCGGAACTTACGGTAGTCAAGGGTCTTGGCATGATTATGGAGAATCCGGAGTATGAGGGAATTGCCAACAATTTTCTGGGGTCTGATTTCCGGTAGAAATCAGACGGTATAGTTGGGAGTGGAATTATGAAACATCGCCGTAATTTTGAATTCTCACCGAAAATGCTCTTGATTCTGCTTACTGTAATCTGTATGCTTCTTGTATCGGTGAGCGTCCTGTTCAAAGACGTGACGAAGCCTTTTACTAATATTGTGGCGGCTGTGGTAATACCGATGCAGGACGGGATTAATTCCGTCGGCGTTTGGGTTAGCGAACGTTTCAGTTCCATGCAGAGCATGGAAGAACTTCAAGAAGAAAATGAACAGTTAAGACAGCAGGTGGAAAATTTGACGCGGCAGAATGAGAGTCTGACCAGTGACCAGCAGGAACTGGAAGAATTGCGCTCGTTGTTTTCGTTGAGTCAGCAATATACGGATTACACAACGGTGGGCGCCCGGGTAATCAGCAGCGGCAGCGGCAACTGGTATGAGAATTTTATCATCAACAAGGGCGCTGATGATGGAATCGCGGTCAATATGAATGTACTTGCCGAAGACGGACTTGTGGGAATTGTCACGGAAGTGGGAAACAATTATGCGAAGGTGCAGTCCATTATCAGTGATAACAGCAGTGTAAGCGCTATGTCCGTCACTACATCGGATACTTGTGTCGTGGAAGGAAACACTGAATCCGTACAGAGGGACGGTGTCATCGATGTGACATACATCAGTAAAGATTCGACGATGGTGGATGGAGACGAGCTTGTGACTTCAAATATCAGTTCCAAATATCTTCCGGGATTGAAAATAGGTACTGTAAGCGGTATTGAGATGGATTCCTCTAGTCTGACGAAATCGGCGGTTATTACGCCGGTGGTTGATTTTCAGCATATTGATGAGGTGCTGATTATCACGCAGCTGAAAGAGGTGCCGGCAGACAGTGAAACTGCAGATTAGGAATGTATTGGCGGAAATTCGGCATCAAAGCAGATGCCGTTCTTTCCGCCGATTGTATAAGAAGGGAAATATATGAGGCGGATAATTGTGACAGCCATCACCATTCTGGTATGCTTTTTATTGCAAACGTCGGTGTTTGATCTGTTTAAGCTGGCAGATACGGTGCCGAATGTGCTGTTGATTCTTGTATCATCAATCTCTGTGATGCGGGGACAGAAAGAAGGTATGCTCACCGGTTTTTTCATCGGTCTGCTGCTGGATATTTTCTATAGTTCCTGGCTGGGAGGATTTGCATTTATATATATGTTCTTTGGTTTTGTGGACGGGTTATTTAATAAGACATATTATTCAGATGATATTTTTCTTCCAATTATTATGATTGGAGTGAATGACCTGATCTACGGTATTTTCATGTATATTATTTACGGACTGTTGCAAAACCATATGCACATATTATTCTACATTAAAAGTATTATTTTACCGGAAATGGTCTATACGATTGCCGTAGGTCTGCTTTTATATCAGATTCTGCTGCGTGTCAATGACTGGCTTGAGAAGAAAAACAAAGGAAGTGTAGATTTTGTTTAAAAAGAACCTGAAATTGGATAGGAATAAACTGAAAAAGCAATTAAAGGAATTGGTATCCAACCGTTTGATTCTTGTGGGAATCTTTGTCGTGTGTTTGTTCTGTCTCCTGGTGTACCGTCTGTTCATTCTTCAAATTGTGGAAGGACAGGAACATCTGGACAATTTTAATTATAAGGTGGAGCGAACCATCGAAACTAGCGGTCCCAGGGGAAACATTTACGATTGTAATGGAAACCTTTTGGCATATAATCAGCTTGCGTATTCTGTTACGTTAGAATCCACGGACGAGACGGCAGATTTGGCGCAGGAGCGCAGCCAGGAGGAAAACCGGGACGTTTCCGAAAATGAAATCAAAAATGAGATTATTTATAATCTTATTCAGCTTCTGGAATCCAATGGAGATACAATACAGTATAATCTGCCGTTGGAGGTCAACGGAAAAGGTAATCTTGTATTTACAGAATCAGGAAGCGCTCTGCGTAGATTCAAACAGGATATTTATGGAATTTCCAATGTGGATGATTTAACCGGAGAGGAAAAAGAACAGGCGGAAAAATGGCTGAATGCTTCTCCGGAAGAAGTTTATGAATACCTTCGCATGGGAACAGATGGCCCGACCGGTTCCGGTTACATGTTTGAAATATCAGACAGCTATTCCGTGGAAGACACGCTGAAAATCATGTCAGTTCGCTATGATTCTTATATGAACCGGTATTCGCAGACCACGCCGATTACGGTGGCTTCCAATATCAGTGAGGAAAGCATTGCCGCCATTTCTGAGCGGCAGGATGAGTTTCCGGGAGTGGAGATTAAGACGGATTCCCTGAGAAAGTACAATTATGCAAAATATATGGCAGGCATTATCGGTTATACCGGAGTTATATCAGAAGATGAACTGACAGAATATAATGAGGCCGGCGGCGACTATGAGGCGAACGATGTTGTCGGAAAGACAGGAATAGAAAAGACCATGGAGACGACCCTCCAGGGTAAAAAAGGAACGCAGAAGGTTTTAGTGGATAATCTCGGTAAAATCATTCAGGAAGTGGATTCCACCGAAGCTTCGGCGGGCAATGACGTATACCTCACCATAGATCTGGATTTGCAGAAATATGCGTACAATATTCTGGAAAGACGGCTGGCCGGAATTTTGTTGGCTCACCTTACTACGTCGGATGATGCCGGGGATAACAATATGATTCCAATTAAGGATGTGTATTTCGCATTGATTGATAATAATGTTATCGACATTACGAAGCTGAACCGGAATAAAGCGAAGCAGAATGAAAAAGAGGTATATCAGATTTATCAGAATAAACAGAGTTCTGTCATGAAGACTCTTCGGAATGAATTGTCGAACGGTACAACGTCCAGAGAGAATTTAAGTGATGAACGAAGAGAATATGTAGATTATATTTATGATTTACTTGTGGATAATGAGATTCTTTCGTCTTCCCTGGTGGATGAGACAGATGAGGTGTATCAGGACTGGGAAGATGGAAGTATCAGCCTGAAATCTTTGCTGCAACATGCCATCAACAGTGAGTGGGTGGATATCTCGGCTCTGGATATTGCCTCCGATTACTATTCCAGCGATGAGATTTATGATGAACTTATCGATTATATAATTGAAGCATTGAAAAATGACGAGTCATTTGATAAACTTTTATATAAATATATGATAAAAAATGAGGAGTTGAGTGGAAAGAGAGTCTGTTTGCTTCTTTATGATCAGGGCGTCCTTGACAAAGAAGAAGATGAGGACTATGACGCGTTGAGAACCGATCAGATGTCCGCCTACAATTTCATGTATGAAAAGATAAATAATATTGAGATCACACCGGCACAGCTTGCTCTGGATCCGTGTTCCGGTTCTGTCATTATCACTGATCCGGATACCGGAGAGGTAAAGGCGATGGTGTCATATCCAAGTTATAATAATAACAAGCTGGCGAACGGTATTGATTCCGATTACTATGCTTCTTTGAACAGTGATAAGTCGTCGCCGATGCTTAATCGCTGTACTCAAACGAGAACGGCGCCAGGTTCCACCTTTAAGCCGGTCTCAGCGACGGCTTTCCTGGAGGAAGGAATCATTGACGGAAATGATTATGTCCGCTGTGTGGGCGTCTTTGATGAGATTTCGCCTAGCCCGCGGTGCTGGATTTATCCGAGTGCGCATGGCTCCTTAAATGTCAGCGGAGCAATTGCCGTATCCTGTAACTATTTCTTTTATCAGATAGGATATAATCTGGGAATGACCAACGGGGTTTACAGTAGTGAGACAGGTCTTGAAAAACTGGCAAAATATGTGACTTATTATGGCCTGGACAGGAAGTCCGGTGTGGAAATTACAGAATATGAACCGCAGATTTCCGACGAGGATGCCGTCCGTTCCGTCATCGGCCAGGGTACACACAGTTATGCGCCGATACAGATTTCCCGCTATGTAACCTCTCTGGTAAATGAGGATAATCTTCTGGGGCTGACCCTGCTAGATAAGACGACGGATTCGGAAGGAAATGAACTTACAACTTATGAGACCAAGATTGAAGATGAATTGGATGTAGATGATGAGACATTCAGCCTGATCAAACAGGGAATGATAGATGTGGTAAACGGCAAAAATAGTTCCATTCGGTTCCTGTATCAAAATCAGGATTTGGATGTGGCCGGCAAGACCGGTACCGCTCAGGAGAATACAGAGCGACCAAACCATGCGTTATTTATCTCTTATGCGCCGTATGACGATCCGGAGATAACAATGACGGTTGTCGTGCCGAACGGATATACTTCGACCAATGCGGCGGAGATTGCAAGAGATATTTACAAATATTATTTCAACAAAACCAGTAAGGCTGAAGAAGAGGCTACCACTGCTCTGATGCCGTCTGGAAGTGACAGCAGTAATGATTAGAAACAGGAGGAAGTATGAAGAGTTCCGTTATTATTAAAGGAAATAAGTATGGATTTCAGATTGTATTAAATCCTACCCTTCCTTTTGAGGAACTACTACGCGAGGTGGCGCAAAAGTTTAAAGAATCCATACGATTTTTTGATTTCAGTCAGTCCATCGCAGTAAGCTTTGAGGGAAGAGATCTTACACAAGGAGAACAGAATTTACTCGTAGATACCATCGTGGAAAACAGCGGCCTGAAAATCAATTATATTATCAATGGCGGCAAAGCTGTTGAGACAGAATTTGCGGAGGCTTTGTCGGACGTTCAGGAGGAAGATCAGGAAGAAGAAGAGATGCAGGAAGAAGAATTATCATTTCCTGAAAGTATCATAGGAAAAAACGGTCAGTTCTACCGGGGAACCCTTCGGTCCGGACAGAAAATAGAAGTGGATGGAAGCATCGTTGTCCTTGGCGATATTAATCCCGGAGCGCAGATTGTTGCAGGAGGAAACGTCGTTGTTCTCGGCTGCCTGAAAGGAACTGTCTATGCGGGGTATCCCCAGAACAAGGAAGCCTTTGTCGCTTCTTTGATGATGGAGCCGATGCAGATTCAGATTGGCGACTGCATTGCCCGGTCTCCGGATCAGAAAGCGAAAAAACAGAAGACAGGAAGAAAAAAAGATAAAAAACAATTGGAAGCAAAACTGGCTTTTGTAGAAAACGACAGCATTTTTATTGAGACGATCACCCGGTCGTTAATCAGTGAAATAAGCATTAGTTAAGGGTGTAAAGGAGATAGAAGATGAGTGAAGTAATTGTAATTACATCAGGAAAAGGCGGCGTGGGTAAGACAACTACCACGGCCAACATTGGTACAGGACTCGCAAAGATGGGAAAAAAGGTTGTCATGATTGACACAGATATCGGCCTGCGGAATCTGGATGTGGTCATGGGACTGGAGAACAGAATTGTTTATAATCTTGTGGATGTGATTGAGGGGAACTGCAGGATTAAACAGGCTATGATCAAAGATAAAAGATACTCCAATCTCTTCTTACTCCCTTCAGCACAGACAAGAGATAAAAGTTCTGTAAATCCGGAACAGATGAAAAAACTGGTGGACGAGCTCAGTGATGAGTTCGATTACATACTGCTTGACTGTCCTGCGGGCATTGAGCAGGGATTTAAAAATGCCATTTCCGGTGCGAACCGGGCACTGATTGTTACTACTCCGGAGGTGTCAGCAATTCGTGATGCGGACAGAATCATCGGCCTGCTGGAAGCCAACGACCTAAGAAAAATTGATCTTGTGATTAATCGTATCCGTATGGATATGGTAAAACGGGGAGACATGATGTCTGTAGATGATGTTATCGACATTCTTGCCATTGATTTAATTGGAATTGTGCCGGATGATGAGAGTATCGTTGTGGCGACCAATGAAGGAGAACCCCTCGTTGGAAAAGATACACAGGCCGGACGTGCTTTTGAGAATATCTGTCACAGAATTCTCGGAGAAGAAGTACCGTTTATGGAATTTGACGTGGATGGAATATTCAAGAAGATTATCGGTTTATTTAAACGGGGTTACTAAAGGAGGAAGACATCATGGGGTTCATAGATACATTTTTCAGGAAAAGGTCTTCCGGAACGATGGCAAAGGACAGGCTGAAGCTGGTGCTGGTTTCCGACAGAGCCAGTTGTTCTCCGGAAACATTGGAAATGATAAAAAATGATATTATCGAGGTAATATCAAAATACATGGAGATTGATACCCAGGGTCTGGACATTCAGATAACCCAGACGGAGTCTGATACGGGAAGCGGAAACGGGCCTGCGCTTTATGCCAATATTCCTATCAAGGAGGTACGCTTTCACAGATGATGTTAGGAGGCTTACATGTTAAGACAGAAATACCAGTTTAAAAATTATAATTGGACATTGGTGATTGCTGTGTTGGTTTTATGCTGCATGAGTGTGGTATTTATCAACAGTGCGGACAGTTCTTATACCAGTCGGCAGTTCTTGGGAATTTTGTTTTGTACAGGTGTGATGTTTTTTCTGTCGTTGGTCAATTATAATTTTATCTGTGATTACAGCAGAATATTTTATATACTGAATCTGATACTGCTTTTACTGGTGGAGTTTGTGGGGGTCAGCGCCGGAGGAGCCAAGCGATGGCTGAACCTGGGATTTACCGGAATACAGCCGTCAGAACTGACCAAAATCTTTATGATCATCGTGGTGGCTGTTTATATCCAGGAACATGAAGAAGATTTTAACGAGTGGAAGAATCTTCTGAAACTGGCAGCGCTATGCGCGATTCCGATTTTCCTGGTCCTGATAGAACCGGATCTGTCAACGACCATTGATATTACGGTTATTTTACTGGTGGTCATTTTTGTGGGGGGCTTAAATATGAAGTTGGTTCGCCGTTGTATCATCATCGCTATTCCTTTGATGGCATTATTTATCTGGTATATTCAGACGCCGAATCAGATTCTTCTTGAGGATTATCAGGTAACGAGAATAATGGCCTTTTTAAATCCTTCTGAGTATGAGGATACCACTGCTTATCAGCAGCAGAATTCCGAGATGGCCATCGGTTCCGGTCAGCTTTATGGAAAGGGTTTGAATAACAACACGATTTCCGAGGTGACAGTGACAGATACCGGACTGGTTTCGGAGCAGCAGACAGACTTTATTTTTTCCGTTATTGGAGAGGAGACCGGTTTTATCGGAAGTGTTATTGTTATTGCATTATTGGCAATAATAGTGATACAATGTTTAGTAGTAGCCCACCGGGCCAAAAATATGAGCGGAAGGCTGATTGCGACAGGAGTCGCTGCCTGGATTGGATTTCAGTCCTTCATCAATATAGGAGTAGCGACAAATTTTCTGCCAAATACCGGGTTGACACTTCCGTTTGTAAGCTATGGTCTTACCTCGTTGTTAAGCTGTATGACAGGAATCGGATTGGTGCTGAACATCGGTTTGCAGAGACATTACTAATAATTATAGGAGGGGTTTAGATGAATGTTGGATTGATTGCACACGATGGAAAGAAAAAATTAATGCAGAATTTCTGCATTGCGTATCGGGGTATTTTAAACAAACATGAATTATTTGCAACTGCGACAACTGGAAGGCTGATTGAAGAAGTAACTAACCTGACTGTGCACAAATATCTGGCAGGCCCTTTGGGAGGAGAACAACAGTTGGGCTCGCAGATTGAACACAATCTGATTGATATGGTGATTTTTTTAAGAGACCCTCTGAATCAGAAAACACATGAACCGGACTTATTTAATGTGATGCGTTTATGCGATATGCATAATATCCCGCTGGCGACCAATCTTGCGACGGCAGAGCTTCTGGTTATGGCGCTTGACCGCGGCGATCTTGAATGGCGAGAAATGTATCGCTGATAAGCGAATATTTCAGGGAGAATGTGCCCGCACAAATATAACGAAGACGAAAAGAGAGGCATATGAGACACAAAAAGCTATTTACCCGTTTGGGCTGGATTCTGACGCTGGTTATTCTTTGTGTGACCATATCAGGATGTGAGCAGAATCCTTTTCAGATTACAAATTCCTATGAATCCTACTACGAGCAAGAGCAGGAAAAGGAGACGGAGGAATTAGAAGGAATGGCGGCGGATCTAGCCGTTCTGAGCAAGGACGAGGAGAATACTCCCGGTTATCAGAGCAGCGATTATGCCGACCTGCTGATCAATGACAGTACCAATGAGATCGTGCAATCTTATCATTGTTTTGAACGTGTATATCCGGCGAGTATTACCAAAATTATGACGGCGCTGTTGGTGCTGGAAAATGGAAACCTGGATGATGTGATTACTTTGGATCACGATATTGTACTTACGGAAGATGGAGCGGTAATCAGTACGTTGTCCAAAGGGGATACCGTCACAGTGGATGATGTTTTTCATGGACTCCTTGTTAAATCTGCCAACGATTGTGCGGTGATACTGGCAGAATACATTGCCGGAAGCGAGGAGAGCTTCGTGGATATGATGAACGAGAGGGCAAGAGAGTTGGGGGCAACCCATACAAATTTTGCTAACTCCCATGGTCTCCATGACGATAACCATTATACGACGGCGTATGATCTGTATCTGATTTTCAAAGAAGTGACAAAATACGATACCTTTCTTGATGCGGTTTCCCAGAAAGATTATACCATGACCTACACAACGGCCGACGGAAAAGAAGTCAGTGAGTACATGCAGAGTACGGATCAGTATCTTCTGAATACTTATGCTGTTCCGGATGGTGTCACTTTGTATGGCGGGAAAACGGGAACAACATCGATGGCGAAGTCCTGTCTTATCCTTATGACGGAGAATGAAGCGGGAGAAAGATTCTTCTCTGTTGTCATGGGGGCGGAGACTCACGAAGATTTGTACAATTCTATGACGGAATTGTTAGAAAATATTGTGAATAATTGAATTAATGGTTGTGATTTTACGGCGTTTCAACTATAATGTATATAGAAATCAGTACAATAACTGCCTGTCAGAGGACAGCGTTTTTCAGGAGTGGAGAGTGTCATCTTCTGACAGGCAGACAATAATATAATTTAAGGAGGACACCAACATGATTGAAATTATTGCAGGACTGAAAGGACACGGTAAAACCAAAATATTAATTCAGAAAGTCAATGATGATATCAAGCTTACCAAAGGTACAATTGTCTATCTGGACAAGAATAATAAACATATGTATGAACTGAGTAATCAGATTCGTCTCATTGTGGTTCCTGAGTTTAACATTGAAAATACAGATATGTTCATCGGATTTGTTGCAGGAATTCTGTCGCAGGATCATGACCTGGATAAGATTTATCTGGACAGCTTTTTAACGACGGCATGTATTGACGGCAACTTGGATTATGCAGTGAGCAAGCTCAATATATTATCTGAAAAATATGATGTTGATTTTGTAATCAGCGCATCTCTTGATAAAGAAGATATGTCAGAAACGGTACAGAAGTATGTAGCTGTTTCCTTATAAAACAGTACATAGCAGGAAGCTGGTTGCAATATATCGCGAACCAGTCTTGTCCCGGAAGGGCCGAAGGTTCGCAAAGAATTTATACGACAAATAAACGAGGGTGTTGCAAAAGGAAGGAAGACAGCCGAGGGAGATTTCAGATCCCTGCAAGGTAGTAGATATGGGCTGTCGGACGGGTTTTTGGAACACCCCTTTTTCTGCTCTGATAAAAAAGAAAGGATATACGGCACGGGATGGCAGAACAAAGATTATACTATTCATACAGTGAATATTTGAAAGAAAAATATGGACAGAAGGTATATAAGCTTCCGGTGAATCTTCCGGCGTCCTGTCCCAATCGGATGGAAGGGGCCGGCTGTTCTTTTTGCGCGGAGGAAGGAACCGGCTTTGAAGCCGTGGATTCGGAGACAACAGTGACAGAACAGCTCATGGCGTCAAGAGAAAAGGTGGAAAAAAGGTATCATGCCGCCAAATTTATCGCCTATTTTCAAAATTATACCAATACGTTTCTTCCTCTGAACAGACTGGAAGTATATATGCGGGAGGCGGGAGGGATGGAAGACGTCGTGGAAGTCTGTCTTTCCACGCGACCTGATTGCGTCAGAAAAGATTATCTCGATGCCATGGCAAAGTTCCGTGATAAGACAGGGATTGAAGTGTCATTGGAGCTGGGACTCCAGACGGTGAATTATCATACGCTGCGGAAAGTCAACCGGGGACATGGCCTGGCGGAATTTTTAGACGCGGTACTGGCGATTGCCCCTTTCCATTTTCCGGTCTGTGTTCATATGATTTTGAATTTGCCCGGCGATACGATGGAAGACGCAAAGGAATCTGCCAGGATTTTGTCTGCGCTGCCGATATCCATGGTAAAGCTGCACTCGTTATATATTCCGAAAAAATCTATATTGTATCAGGAATACAGAGATGGTAGAATAAGCGTATGCACAAAAGAAGAATATCTGGAGCGACTGGCGGAATTCATTGCGCTGCTCCGGCCGGATATCGCGGTGGAGCGGTTATTTGCCAGAATACCGGAAAAAGATTCTGCTTTCTGTAATTGGGGACATAGCTGGTGGAAGCTTATGGATGAGTGGAAGGAGCTGATGCAGATGAGACGGTATGTGCAGGGAAGTCATTATAATTATCTAAATGGTGCGGCATTGAACAGGTGGGGTTTATAAGAATGGCGAAACAAAAAGAAAAAAAACGGTTGTCTGTCATAAATCTTGGAACAATCGTTTTCCTGGTAATTATCATCTATCTCACAGCGTATGTGATTCAATATCTGGGAAAAGAAAAACTGGCAGTCTATGAAGTCAGCGTCAGCAATATATCAGAAAATATCAGCGGAACAGGAATGATTCTCCGGGAGGAAACGTTGGTTACCACGGATGAGAAAGGATATGTAAATTATTATGTGAAAGACGGTTCCCGTGTAAAAAAGGACGGTATCGTCTACACTCTTGATACCACGGGCAAATTACAATCTTATCTCAATGAACTTCTGGAAGAAAAAAATACGATCAGTGACGAGGAAAAACAGCAGGTCTATGAAGATTTACAAACATTTTCTGACAGCTTTTCCGATGATAATTTCTCGGAAATTTATGAAGCAAAAAGTGAAATCAATCATGATTTAATGTCCTATACAGATACAATTCTTGCAGATAATAAAGATGAGCTGGAGGAAGAGTACGGGAGCGGAAGTTATGTTGAGGTGAAAGCGGAAGAATCCGGTCTTGTCTCTTTCTTTTCCGACGGTATGGAAGAGTTGGATGAGTCTTCCTTTTCAGAAGAAGATTTTCAAAACAATTCTTCCATGGAGGATTTGCGAAGCAAAGAAGAATTGAACGCCGGTTCCCCCGTCTATCGCATAGTGACAGGACAGGACTGGACGCTGGTGATGCCGGTCAATGAAGATGATTATAACCGCATGAAGAATCTTGAAGAAAAGGACACGTATACGGTGCAGGTTACATTCCGAAAAGATGATTTTGTTACAAGCGCCTCTTTTGAATGTCAAAAAAAAGAGGGAAGCTATTATGTGCTGCTCAAATTTGATAATTATGTACAGCGCTATATTAATCAGCGATATCTCTCTGTACGTTTACAGCTATCAGAAACCAGCGGATTACAGATACCATCCAGCTCGCTGGTACAAAAGAATGTTTATAAGATTCCGGCGGAATATCTGACCAACGGCAGCAACAGCAGCAGTAATAATCAGGTTAATGTCCTGTCTGAAAACAAGAATGGGGAAGAGATATTGACGCAGGTGACGGTAACAATATACCGGACGGAGGGACAAAATGTTCTGATTTCATCAGATGATTTGGAAGCGGGAGACCGAATTTCTGATGTGGATAAAGCGAAGACGTACACCCTGAAGGAGACCAGTGTTCTCCAGGGAGTGTATGTTGTCAACCGGGGATACGCAGAGTTTAAGCCTGTGACCATCTTGGAAAGGACGGAGGATTATTGCATTATTTCCGCAGATGACAGTGATGTGGAACTTTATGACAGAGTGATACTTAACAGCGGAACCATAGAGGAAAACCAGGTTATTTATTAAATCAGTCTGAAAAATAAAGGTGCTGCTGCACCGGGAACAGAAGAGGGAGGATAAATGTTAGAGGAAAATTTAGCGAAGGTCAGAGAAAACATCAGGGCTGTCTGCGATAGAGCCGGCAGAGACGCCGGGGAAGTGACGCTGGTGGCCGTCAGCAAAATGAAGCCGTTGGAGGATATCGAGACTCTTTTAAATGTGGGTCAGATGGAGTACGGGGAGAACTATGTTCAGGAACTTTGTGAGAAGGAGGAGCGGGTGAGTCGGCCGGTGAATTGGCATATGATTGGACATCTCCAGACCAATAAAGTGAAATATATTATCGACAAGGTTGTGCTGATCCAGTCGGTGGATTCTGTGCATCTGGCTAAACAGATTGAAAAAGAGGCAGCCAAGAGGAATCTTACGGCGCAGATTCTTCTTCAGGTCAATGTGGCGGAGGAAGATACTAAGTTTGGTATAAAGACGGAGGAGGTACTCAGAATGGCCGGGGAGATCAGCCAGTTTCCTCATGTTCGCATCCGTGGATTGATGACCAGCGCCCCTTTTGTAAAGAATCCGGAGGAAAATCGTTGTTATTTCAGAAAATTACATAAATTATTTGTTGACATTGGAGAAAAAAACATTGATAATGTAACTATGGACATTTTATCCATGGGAATGACGAATGATTATGAGGTCGCCATCGAGGAAGGAGCTACCATGGTACGGATTGGAACCGATATCTTTGGCGAGCGCAATTATAATAAATAACAGGGAGGAAAAAGGAATGGTAAAGTTTGCTGAGAAGTTTTTGAACATGATGACTTTAAATGATTCAGACGAGGAACCATCGGAAGAGTTTGATGAAGAGTACGATGAAGTGACAGAAGAAGCAGACGAAGAACCAGTGGAAACTGAACCGCAGAAGCAAAGGAAACCGATACTCTCGTTCCGCCGCAAGAAAAAGGAACCGGAAGAGGAGCCGGTGGAAGAAGAAGAGGCGGAGAGAAGAGTAATCCCATTTCATGGAAGACAAGAAGAAGGTGAAGTCGTGAAAGTTGTAAAACCACAGTTATTTAATGAGGCGCGGGTTGTCGCTGAATTTTTGAAAGACGGGATAACCGTTGTTGTGAACCTGGAAGGTATTGAAATCGGTGAAGCACAGAGGATTGCCGACTTTATCGGCGGGGCATGTTTTGCCATTGATGGAACGCTGAAGGCAATTTCCAATAATATCTTTATCGTTGCTCCTGGCAATATCGAGGTGTCCGGTGATTTACGAGACGAGATTATCAGTGACAGCATGATTTCTCCTGAATTAACGAAGTTTTAGAGAATAATTTTTTTAACAGGCAGAGTGGATGTGCAGGCGGAGCGTCTGCTGTTTTGATAAGAACAGCGGAGCCGGCCGTACGGAGAACTCTGCCATTTCTTATTCCAAAACAAAATGGCAGATATTGCAGTATTGTATAATAATCAGAAACAAAACAGGAGGAAATTATGTTAGAAAAACGTCTGGAAGTAAAGGCGGATGGAAAAAAGGTATATGATATCGTGATACGAGATACTTTTGAAGGGCTGGCCGATGAATTGGCCCCTTTTGAGACAGAGAAAAGAAAGCTCTGCATTGTAACAGAAAGAAAGGTTTCATCCTATTATCTCAATGAGATTCAGGAAATTCTTGAAAAAGTGAGTGCCAGAGTGGACATTTTTATTTTTCAGGAAGGGGAAGCCAGCAAGAATCTGGATACGGTCAGTCAGTTATATCGGTATCTGATTTTGCACGAATACGACAGGAAAGATATGCTCCTCGCTCTGGGCGGCGGAGTTGTCGGTGATTTGACGGGATTTGCCGCAGCTACCTATCTGCGGGGAATAGATTTCGTACAGGTACCTACCAGCCTGCTTTCCCAGGTGGACAGCAGCATCGGCGGAAAGACCGGCGTGGATTTCCAACGCTACAAAAATATGGTCGGCGCATTTTATATGCCAAAGTTAGTATATATCAATATCAATACTTTAAAGACCCTGTCTGAACGGGAGTTCCACAGTGGTCTCGGTGAGGTGATCAAACATGGCCTGATCCGGAACAAGCAATATTATGAGTGGATAAAGGAAAACAAAGAGGTCATTGCCGAACGGGATCCCGAGGCCATGGCAGTTATGGTAGAAGGAAGCTGCCGGATAAAAAGAGCGGTGGTGGAAGAGGATCCGAAGGAAATGGGAGTCCGCGCTCTTTTGAATTTTGGTCATACTTTTGGGCACTCCATCGAGAAACTGATGGATTTTCAATTGACCCATGGAGAATGTGTGGGAATCGGTTGTGTGCTGGCAGCTTCCATGTCCCGGAAGAGGAAGTATATTTCCCAGGAAGAATACGAGGATATCGCAGACATTTTCCGGTACTTTGATTTTCCGGAAGCGCCAAAAGAACTGAAAAGAGAGGATATTGTCTGGGAGACAAGACACGATAAAAAAATGGAGCACGGATCTATCAAATTTATTTTGTTAAAAGCAATCGGTGAGGCGGAAATTTTTAAAGATGTGACAGAAGAAGAGCTGTTGAGAGCTTTTGAGAATCTAGACGCAAAACAGATGTCGGGAGGATGGGCATGAAACAGGGAATAAAAATGTTCTTTGGATGGCTGGTTTTGGTTCTTCTTGACCAGATTACAAAGCTTCTGGCTTTGCAGAATCTGAAAGGGCAGGATCCGGTCATTCTTATCCCTGATATTTTTCAGCTTCTCTATGTGGAAAATCGGGGAGCAGCCTTTGGTATTATGCAAAACCGGCAGTGGTTGTTTCTCATTATCACAATAGTTGTTCTTGCGATACTCTTGTGGTTTATTCCTAAGATTTCGGGAGAAAAACATTTTCTGCCTCTGAAACTGTGTCTCTATTTTATTGGCGCCGGTGCGGTAGGAAATATGATTGATCGGATATTCCGTGGATATGTGGTGGATTTCTTTTATTTTGAACTGATTGATTTTCCGGTCTTTAATGTGGCGGATATTTATGTGACTACGGCGGCTGTCGTGCTGATAGTTTTGGTTGTTTTCTTATATAAAGAAGAGGAATTTGACCGTATTTTTCAAAAGAAAGATAAGTAAGAGGACAGTCATGGAAGAAAATAAGCAATATTGTTATACCGTGGAAAGCGAACAGGAAGGGATGCGGCTGGATCAGTTTCTGGCAGCGGAACTTACGGAACATTCCCGTTCCTATATTCAAAAACTGATTAAGGGAGGGAAGGTCACTGTCAATGAAAAACCCATGAAACCCGGGGCCCGGCTCCAGACCGACGACAGGGTACTTCTGACTGTACCGCCTTTACAGGAACTCAGTGTGCTGCCGGAAAATATTCCCCTGGATATTCTTTATGAGGATGAAGATATTATTCTCATCAATAAGCCAAAAGATATGGTGGTGCATCCTTGCCCCGGGAGATATTCAGGAACATTGGTCAACGGCCTTCTGGCTCACTGCCGGGATCATCTTTCCGGCATTAACGGAGTTCTGCGGCCGGGAATCGTCCATCGGATTGACAAGGATACCACCGGCGTCTTGGCAGTATGCAAGACAGATCTTGCTCACCGCAGTCTGGCTGAGCAATTGAAGGAGCACTCCATTACAAGAAAATACGAAGCCATTGTTTATAATAATATCCCACAGGAAGAGGGAATCGTCGACGCACCCATCGGCAGGAATCCTTCCGACCGAAAAAAAATGGCGGTGGAATATAAAAACGGAAAAATGGCAGTGACCCATTATCGGGTGATGAATCATCTGAATCATCAGTTTAACCATATAGAATGTCAGTTGGAAACGGGACGGACCCATCAGATTCGCGTGCACATGGCAAGCATCGGGCATCCGCTTCTGGGAGACGAGATTTACGGTCCCAGAAATGGAAAAAAGGGATTGCAAGGACAATGTCTCCACGCCAGGATACTGGGCTTTATCCATCCGAGAACAGGAGAATATATAGAATTTGAGGCGCCCCTGCCGGAATATTTCAGGGAGCTTCTCCGCAAATTCAGCGTCTGAAATTTCCATGGCGTCTGAAAACATTTGAAAATGAGAAAAAATTCTTTACAAACATTTTTCCTTATGGTAAACTTGCTAAAGTGTCTGTGTGGGAAGAAGACGCAGGCAGAAATAACCTTTGCCAGGATATGGAGATACTCCGACCTTGTCTTCGTAAAGGTGTTTATCATTGAAGGAGGATTAGAACATGATTACAAAGGAAATGAAACAGGAACTGATTGCTAAATATGGTAGAAAAGAAGGGGATACAGGTTCACCGGAAGTACAGGTTGCCATCCTTACCGCAAGAATCAATGATTTACAGAATCATTTTAAGGTAAACCCAAAGGATCATCATTCCAGAAGAGGTCTGCTTAAAATGGTAGGTCAGAGAAGAAATCTTCTTGCATATCTGAAAGCAAAAGATATTGAGCGTTACAGAACCTTAATCGAACAGTTAGGATTAAGAAAATAATACAAAAGACGGAAACGGCGTTGTCTCCTTCGGGAACACCGCCGTTTTCCTGCAAAAAAAGAAAGTTTTCACAGAGCGGGCAGAGAGTGTAGGTACAGGATTTGTTCACATTCTGCCGGTTGTTTTTTTGACAAAAATAAGATAGAATAATTGTGACAATATAATTGTCCATCCGGGCAGATAATGATAAACTGTGTTGACAGAATCAAAAGAATGATAAAGAGGTTGTTTGTATGAGCAGATTAGTACGGGGAATAATAGCAATTGTTGTTATAGTTCTCATTCTTGCCGGCGTTTGGCAGTGGAGAGAATACAGCGATAAACAGGACCTTCGGGATGACGCCCTGTTATATTTTAAAGAAGAAGATTATTCAAAGAGTATTCAGTATCTGGAGAGCGCTCTTGACAAACATGTTCTGTTTTCCGGTAGACTCAATCATGATATGACCTGTTATCTTGCCGAGAGCTATTATCAGTTGGAAGATTACGAGGAAGCGGAAGCCATCTATGACAGGCTGATTGCGTCTGATTCCGGTGAGCCCAGTTATTATCAGTTAAAAGGCAGATGTGCCAGAGATGCGGGCGATTATGAGCGGGCTATGGAGATTTATTCACAGGGCTGGGAGGCGACGCAGGACAGTACCTTTTTAAAACTGATCTGCGACATTTATCTGGAACAGGAAGATTATGAGAACGCTCTTTCTTTTGCGGAGCAGGGCGTTGCCGCCGGGGGAGAAAACAAGAGCGAGTTCATGTATCAGAAGGTCATTATTTATGAACACTCGCAGGATTATGAGGCAGCTTATGAGGCTGTAAAAGAATATTGCGAGTTGTACCCGGAAGACGAGGATGCACAGAAGGAAAAGACTTTTTTATCCACAAGGATATGAAGATAATGGAGGGCAATCGGTTGACACTATATCCAAATAATGGTAAAATTAGTCTTATAAAATAACTAAGGGGACATAAAAAATAGAAAAAACTGTGATTATTTTCACAAAAATGATGAAGTATATCTCTATTTTATCTAAAATGTGATGTGTAACAGTTCTTTTTTTGTTTATACTGCATGTTATGATTGTCATTTCCATGGAGATGATAAGGCGGTGACATGCGGTTCTGCGGTATCGCGCGTATAATACTAATCAAAATGCATCTACCAGCAGTGAATTGATCCGGTTATTTTTATTCTGTTATTCTATAACATGACAACGGCTTTTCAGAAAGCTGTTTCGTAACTTTTTAAAGAAAAGGAGAAAGAATATTATGATATCACAAAAAATCACAATCACTAACCCACAGGGACTTCACATGAGACCAGCCGGTGTTTTTGCAAAGGGTGTTGCAAAGTTTGAAAGCGACGTAACTATCCATTTCAACGGCAAAGATATCAATGCAAAGAGCCTTCTGAATATTATTGGTGCATGCATCAAATGTGGTTCTGAAATTGAACTGGAATGCAACGGACCAGATGAAGAGGAAGCTTTAAAAACAGCAGTCGAATTAATTGAATCCGGTCTGGGAGAATAAAAAAGAATAAGCGAATAATATAGAGGTGGAAATCATGTATACTGGTATTGGTGCATCTGCCGGAATTGGTATCGGTTCCGTAGTGATTGTGAAGGAACCGTCTCTGGCATATGATAACGTTGCAGTCAGCGATATCGCTGCTGAAAAAGAACGTTTTAACAATGCACTGGAGAAATGTATTGCTAAGACGCAGGCTATGGCAGAAGACATGAAGACTCGCGTGGGGGCAAAAGAGGCAGAAATATTAGAAGGACATGTCCTGCTGTTAATGGATCCGGAAATGACCGGTCAGATTAACGATAAGATTGAAAATGAAAAATTATGTGCGGAAGCTGCCGTTGAGCAGGTCTGCGATATGTATGCACAGATGTTCTCATCCATCGAGGATGAAATGTTCCAGCAGAGAGCGACAGACGTCTGTGATATTAAGACAAGACTCTTGAAGGTTCTTCTCGATGTGGAAGATCTTGATTTGGCCAGTGTACCGGAAGGAACGGTTTTGGTGGCAGAAGATCTGACGCCGTCCATGACTGCTGGTATTAATCCTGCCAATGTGGTTGGAGTTCTGACCGAGATTGGCGGAAAGACTTCTCACTCCGCTATTCTTGCGCGGGCACTGGAGATTCCGGCTGTATTAAGTATTGAAGGCATTGTAAGTAAGTTGGAGAACGGGCAGACCGTAATTCTGGATGGATCAAAAGGAGAAGTTTTTGAATCTCCGGATGAAGCGCTTCTCCGGGAATATACTGCAAAGAGAGAAGAATATCTCGCGGAAAAAGCTGCTTTGCAGGCATTTGTTGGAAAAGAAAGCGTAACAGCCGACGGGCATGTGGTTGAGCTTTGTGCCAACATTGGAAAACCGGAAGACGCCCTGAAAGTTGTGGAATGCGACGGAGAAGGCGTTGGCCTGTTCCGTACAGAGTTCCTGTTTATGGATCGTCCACAGGTGCCGACCGAAGATGAACAGTTTGAAGCTTACAAGAAGGTTGCTGAGACATTAGAAGGCAAACCGGTAATTATCCGTACTCTGGATATCGGTGGAGATAAGGAGATTCCTTATCTTGGTCTTGGCAAGGAAGAGAATCCGTTCCTGGGATTCCGTGCCATTCGTCTTTGTCTCAAGAGACCTGATTTGTACCGGCCGCAGTTGAGGGCGCTGCTTCGTGCCAGCGCGTACGGAGAGATTAAGATTATGGTGCCAATGATTTCCTGCGTGGAGGAGCTTCGCGAAGTGAAGGCAATGATCGAAGAGATCAAAGCGGAGCTTGACGAGAAGGGTATCTCATATAATAAGGATATCAAGGTTGGTATCATGGTTGAGACGCCGGCAGCCAGTCTGATGGCTGATGCTTTCGCAAAAGAAGTTGATTTCTTCAGCATTGGTACCAATGATTTGACCGGATATACCATGGCAGTCGACCGCGGCAACCCGGATGTAGCTTATCTGTACTCTACTTATAATCCGGCAGTACTCCGTTCTATTGAGCGGGTCATCAAGGCTGGTAAGGCAGAAGGAACCATGGTTGGCATGTGTGGAGAGGCAGCCGCTGATCCTCTGTTGACACCATTACTGTTGTCCTTCGGATTGGATGAGTTTAGCGTGAGCGCAACTTCCATTCTGGCGACCAGAAAGACGATCTCTCTCTGGACACTGGAGGAAGCCAATGCTGTGGCTGAAAAGGCAATGTCTCTGGTTACAGAAGCAGAAGTAAAGGCATATCTGGAATCAGTTGCAAAATAAAAATATATCAGAGATTTTCTGAGACGGAGAAGAAAGGGTGTTTTTATAAACACCCTTTTTCTGACGCAGGAGGCATTAATGAGCGCAGAATTTAACGAAGAACAGAAAAAGGCGATTACCCATAAAAAAGGTCCTGCCATGGTTCTGGCGGGACCCGGCTCAGGAAAAACACTGGTGATTACTTATCGGGTCAAATGGCTTATTGAGCAGGCAGGAGTACATCCATCCCACATATTGGTCATCACATTTACAAGAGCTGCGGCGAGAGAAATGCAGCAGCGGTTTCAAAAATTGATGGAAGGGCAAAATGTCCCGGCTCTGTTTGGTACGTTCCACTCGGTTTTCTTTATGATTCTTCGTTACGCGTACCGCTATACGGGGGCAAACATCGTCCGAGAGGAAGACCAGCGAAGATATATAAAGGAAATGATTGATGAGAAAGAGCTGGAAATTGAGGATGAGGCAGAATTTCTCACCGGAATACTGAATGAAATCAGTTATGTCAAAGGAGAAATGATAGATTTATCTCTGTACCATAGTGGTAACTGTGCGGATGAACTGTTTCGGGAACTTTATGAAGGGTATGAAAGACAGCTTCGCAGCCGACGGATGCTGGATTTTGATGATATGCTGGTATTTTGCTATGAATTGCTGCGAGATCGCCAGGACATTTTAAAGATGTGGCAGGAGCGGTTTTCTTATATACTGGTGGATGAGTTCCAGGATATCAACCGGATTCAATATGAGATTGTAAAAATGTTGGCGGGAGAGAGGGCAAATTTATTCATCGTCGGCGATGATGACCAATCCATTTACCGCTTCCGGGGAGCGAAACCGGAGATCATGCTCGGCTTTGAAAAAGATTTTCCCGGAGCGAAGCGAATGATATTGAATGTCAATTACCGTTGCAGTCAGGAAATTGTGGATGGGGCGAAACGGCTGATCAGCCACAATAAAAAGCGGTTTGCCAAGGCACTCATGGCGGCGAGGGGAAGCAGAGTTCCCATTGTGTACCGGCAGTTTGATACGGTGGGCGCTGAATGTACGGATATCGTAAATGCCATCCGTTTTTACATGAAAAAGGAGATACCGTTGGAAGAAATGGCGGTTATTTTCCGGACAAATACCCAGCCAAGACTGCTGGCAGGGCGGATGATGGAATATAATATTCCTTTTCAGATGCGGGATGTGCTGCCGAATATTTTTGAACACTGGATTGCCCGCAATATTATCACTTATCTGAAACTTGCCGCAGGGGAGAGAGACAGAAACCTCTTTCTTCAGATTATGAACCGACCGAAAAGATACATTTCCAGAAAAATGCTCACAGACCCGGTGGTGGACATGGAAACGCTCAAACAGCAGACCTTTGGGAAGCGCTGGCTGTACGAAAAGATTGACAAGCTGGAGATGGATTTATATTTATTAAAAAAAATGGAACCCTACGCGGCCATTCAGTACATAAGAAATGGCATTGGATATGAGGAATACCTGGCTGAATATGCGTCTTTCCGACGGATGAGTCCCGATGATCTGACAGAAATTCTCGACCAGATTCAGGAAAGTGCCAAAGATTTTCACACTACAGAGGATTGGTTCGCCTATATCGAGGAATACGGGGATGAACTCAGAAAACAGATGGAGACAGGAAAGCGGATGGATAATCAGGGGGTCACCCTCACCACCATGCACAGCGCGAAAGGACTGGAGTATGAAGTTGTCTTTGTGATGGACATGAATGAGGGAGTGACGCCCCATAAAAAAGCGGTGAAGGATGCAGACCTGGAAGAAGAGCGGAGACTCATGTATGTGGCGCTCACCCGGGCGAAAACCTACCTGTTTCTGTATTCCGTGAAGGAAATGTACCAGAAAACGGTAAAGCCTTCCCGTTATCTGGCAGAGATCCGTTACGATGCAAAAACTTTTCAGGCAGGACAGCAGATTCGTCATAAAAAATACGGAGCAGGAACAATAGTCAGTGTCGATGGTGATAAAATCATCCTGCGGTTTGGCAAAAATCCGCGCACAAAGATTTTTTCCCTGCGCTTTCTGACAGAGCAGGGGTTGATTTCGATAATTTCCTGATAGGAATCGACCGGGACGATGAAAAAAGGCAATCAGATATATACAGGATGAAAGGATACAGAAGAATACGGGCGGCGCCTGGATTGAAAGGAAGTCTAAAAAATAGCCTCCCACGAAGGAGAGTATTTATGATACAATAAACTGTATTTTTGAGGGCAGTACCATTGCTGCCGTATGATTACAGGAGGTACATGATAAAATGATTTTAGAAATGTTGAAGGTAATTCTGCTGGGTATTGTGGAGGGCATCACAGAATGGCTTCCCATCAGTTCCACAGGCCATATGATTCTGGTGGATGAGTTTATCAAACTCAATGTATCCGATGCATTTATGGAAATGTTTCTGGTGGTGATTCAGCTCGGCGCCATTTTAGCGGTCTGTATTTTATATTTCCATAAATTGAATCCTTTCAGTCCCAAAAAGACGCCGGTGGAGAAAAAGGATACTTTCCGTCTGTGGGGAAAAGTTATTGTGGGTTGTCTGCCGGCCGCTATCATCGGTCTGCCGTTCAATGACCAGATTGACGCTTTATTCTATAACCCGCAGACAGTAGCCTTCACCCTGGTTCTTTATGGTATTTTATTTATTGTGGTGGAAAATTACAACAAAAAGCGGACGCCGACCATGACTACCCTTGAGTCAGTGAGTGTGAAGACCGCCTTTCTCATCGGTTGTTTCCAGATTCTTGCGCTGATTCCGGGAACATCCCGTTCCGGCGCCACCATCCTCGGTGCGGTGCTCATCGGAGCGTCCCGTTATGTGGCAGCGGAATATTCTTTCTTCCTCTCCATTCCGGTGATGTTTGGCGCCAGCCTGCTGAAGATGGTCAAGTTTGGTTTCAATTACACAGGATACGAGGTGGCAGTGCTCCTGGTCGGCATGGCGGTGGCTTTTGTGGTTTCGATTCTCGCCATCAAGTTCCTGTTGAATTATGTGAAGAAAAATGACTTTAAAGCTTTCGGTGTATATCGGATTGTTCTCGGTATTCTGGTGGCAGGATACTTTTTGCTGGCATAGTGACGGGGCGGCAATGTTTGTCCGACACAGATATATGCGGCAAAAAAGATGACGGAGGCACGATGATGAAACGTTTTGCGATCACAGACTGGTGTCAGGAGAGAATCCGGCAGATGCTGGCGGATAACAGTGCCGGAACACAATTGCGTTATTCTTCCCTGCGTTTTATTGACGCCACAGCAGGCACAGGAAAGGATACTCTCTTTCTCTGTGATCTGCTGGGAGAAGGCGGAGGAGAGATTCTTGCCATGGATATTCAGGAGACGGCGATGGAGAAGACAAAGGCGAGGCTGACGAAGAACGGCTATAAGGAGTGCCTGGAGGAGCGGCCGTTGATAAGAGATCATGAAGCATATCCGGGGGAACACCCGGCGGCCGTTGATGATGGCGATGGAAAAAAGAATCCGGGCGAAGATGCTGCCGGCAGCGGCATGGACAGAAAAGCATGGACGCTTTTGAAAGGGGTATCCGGCAGAAAGCAGGTACGTCTGGTCCTGAACAGTCATGAGCACATGGATGAATATTTTCCGGCGGAATCCGTGGATTTAATCATGTTTAACCTGGGCTATCTGCCGGGCGGCGACCATAATCTTGCCACGAAGCCGGATACGACCCTCCCGGCTTTGGATAAGGCGTTGATGCTTTTAAGAGCCGGCGGTCTGCTCTCCCTAATGATTTATAGCGGAGGAGATTCCGGTTTTGAGGAAAAGGAACAGGTACTGGCCTGGCTGAAAGGACTCGACCCACAGCGATACATGGTGCTGGTGGAAGCCTTTTACAACCGGCCCAATAATCCGCCGCTGCCGGTGTTTGTGCGGAAGATGGGATAATTCCTGTGGACGGACGGAAAAGTATTGGTCAGAAAGCCCGGTTTAAAAAGTGTTCAATTGGAAAAGTAAATTTGTAAAATAATAATACAAAAGTATGAAAGTTTGGAAGTAAACTTCCAAATCTACCATTATTGACGCAGCAAGTGCGTCAGATAGAGGAAAATGGAGGTATATGCATATGGTGAAAGAGAGGGCAGTTATTGTCAGCCAGCGATGCATCGGCACGGATATCTATGATATGGTGCTGTCGTTTCCTAAAGGAGCGAAAGAGGCGAAACCGGGACAGTTCATTGCCATGTACTGTGAGGACGGCACGAAACTTCTGCCGAGGCCCATCAGTATTTGCGGTATTGATGCTGAGAAAGGAACCCTTCGGGTGGTTTATCGGATTGCCGGAGAGGGAACCCGTCTGTTTTCTGAGATGAAAGAAGGCGATTCCCTGGAAGTACTGGGACCGCTGGGCAACGGCTTTACCATGAAAGAAGAGAAAGCGGTCATTGTGGGCGGCGGTATCGGCATTCCGCCGATGCTGGAACTGGCAAAGCGGCTTTCCTGCGAGAAAACAGTGGTTCTCGGCTACCGGGACGAATTATTCCTGAAAGAGGAATTCGACTCCTGCGCTGCTGTGGTCGTTGCCACAGAAGACGGCGGTTATGGTACAAAGGGAACGGTGATAGACGCCATCAAAGAGGCAAAGGTGGACGGTGCGGTAATTTACGCCTGCGGACCGATGCCGATGCTGAAAGCACTGGCAGAATATGCCGAAGCACATGGCATGGAGGCACAGATTTCCCTGGAAGAGAGAATGGCCTGCGGTATTGGCGCCTGTCTTGGATGTATCTGTAAAACAAAGAAGAAAGACCATCACACTAACGTGAACAATCAGCGAATTTGTAAGGATGGCCCGGTATTTGATGCAAAGGAGGTCGTATTTCCATGAATTTAGAAGTAAAACTGGCAGGAGTGAATTTTAAGAATCCTGTGACAACCGCTTCCGGAACCTTTGGCTCCGGCGCGGAATATGAAGAATTTGTCGACCTCTCCGCCCTGGGCGCCGTGACCACCAAAGGTGTTGCCAATGTGCCGTGGGAGGGCAATCCGACTCCCCGAATCGCCGAGACCTACGGCGGTATGTTAAACGCGGTCGGTTTGCAGAATCCGGGCATCAAGCTGTTTTGTGAGAGAGATATCCCGCATCTGAAAGAAAAAAACGCTTCCATCATCGTCAATGTCTGTGGACGCACCGTGGAAGACTATGTGGAAGTGGTGGAACGTCTCGCCGACGAACCGGTGGATCTGCTGGAAATTAACGTCTCCTGTCCGAACGTGAAGGCCGGAGGCATCGCCTTCGGACAAAATCCGAACGCCCTCTACGACATCACCAAGGCCATAAAAGCCAAGGCGAAACAACCGATTGTCATGAAGTTAAGCCCAAATGTCACAGACATTATCGAGATGGCGAAGGCAGCGGAGGCCGGCGGCAGCGACGCCCTCTCCCTGATTAATACCATCACCGGCATGAAGATTGACATTCACCGCCGGAAATTCATCCTAGCCAACCAGACCGGCGGCATGTCCGGCCCGGCCATCAAACCGGTGGCGGTTCGCATGATCTACCAGGTCCATAAAGCTTGCAGCCTTCCGATCATCGGCATGGGCGGCGTTATGACCGGCGAGGACGCCATCGAGCTGATGATGGTTGGCGCCACCATGGTGGCGGTGGGCACGGCCAACTTCCACAATCCGAGGGCAACCATGGACGTGCTGGATGGCATCAAGGCCTACATGGAGCAATACCACATCGAAGATATCAATGAGATTATCGGGTGTATGTAGTGGACGCCAGAGTAACAGACATCAAAGTAACAGATGTCAAGATATCTCAGAAATAACAGTTTCCTGATCTGGGAGATTGCCATAGGGTATGAGTATTTCGGATTATAAAATAATATGCAAATGATAATCATATAATATAAATATAAGGACTGTGTCGCGAATCTGCTTCAAAAGTTTGATCAAAATTAAAGGATTTGGAGAAAGATTCATATAACAGTCCTTTTTTATTTGGATCAGGAAGAGTATTGAAGTTGATAATTTTTGTATACAAAAAAAAAAAGAAAAAACTTTTCACTGTTCGCTAG
>CAYULX010000014.1:25721-41055 GCA_964445535.1 uncultured Eubacterium sp. | reverse complement strand
CTGTTTTTATTGAAATCTTTTTTTAATCACCTCTTGACATATCACCAAATTGCTTATATATGTCAAATACGAATTCCTTCATATTTCCTGTCTTTTCTCTTGTTTTTTATTTATGGAAGGGCTGCCGAATCAGAACTTCCTTATATTTATCATCGGCCTTCATCATACCATACCCGGACACTTCCGTAAAGTCCGGCGTGGCGTCCTGCCAAAAGGCAATTTCGTTCCGCATGGATGTCTGCCCGTGAACGCCAGTCTTTTTCCTGGCACGTTTCTCACAAAACCCCGGAGGTCAGTACATACCCATAGGGTCAAAATCAAACTGAATCTGAATTCCCGCAAACAGAGGGTGCTTTTCCAGCACCGGCTCCAGACGTCCTTTCAGTTCTTCCAGACGGGAAGCGTCCTCATGCTTAATGTAGAGTACCTGGCGATACAGATCCCGCAGTTTCGAGATGGCCGCGCGGCCGGGATTTAAAAGCTGCACCGGCTCCTTTTCCCCTTCCTGACTTTTTTCAATCATTTTCTGAATCCGCATGTCCGCCAGCAAGGCGGAGGATTCATCGCCGCACTGGACTAAAATCACCAGCAGGTGGGCGCAAGGCGGATAAGCCATGAGACTCCGGTAAGCAATCTCCTGTTCAAAAAATGTCTCATAGGAATGTTTCAACGCCGCAGTGATGGCATAATGTTCCGGCGAGTATGTCTGAATGATCACCTCGCCAGGTTTTTCCCCGCGGCCGGCTCTCCCCGCCGCCTGACACAGAAGCTGAAAGGTTCTCTCCCCGCTTCGGAAATCCTGTTCAAACAGAGACAAATCCGCCGCCAGAATCCCAACCAGAGTCACATTGGCATAGTCATGACCTTTGACAATCATCTGAGTCCCCAGAAGCACGTCCGCCTCTCCTTTGGCAAAGGATTTCAAAATCTCCTGATGGGCGTTTTTTCTGCGGGTGGTGTCCATGTCCATCCGCAGAACCCGGATACCGGGAAATTCTTCATATAGAGCTGCCTCCACCTTCTCGGTACCCAGACCAAAGCCCGCCACATGGGGTTGTCCGCACACAGGACACTGCCTGGTAAATGCGGTCTCGTGCCCGCAGTAATGGCAGCGAAGCTTCCCGTTTCTGTGATAAGTGAGGGAGACATCGCAATGGGGACATTTGATCACCGTACCGCAGCTTCGGCAAGAGACAAAACCCGCGAAACCCCGACGGTTTAAAAACAGCATCATCTGCTCTCCCCTTGCCAGGCAGCCATGTATTTTCTCTTTTAGGGCTCCGCTGAACACCGAGCGGTTACCTTTCCTGAATTCTTCCCTGAGATCCACCGTCTGCACGGCGGGCAAAGCGGCATTTCCCGTCCGGTTTTTCAGGGTCAGGAGGACATACTCTCCCTTCCTCGCCCGGTAAAAGCTTTCCACCGACGGGGTGGCGGAGCCAAGCACCACGCTGGCGCCGGCCAGTCCCGCCCGGTAGATGGCAGTCTCCCGGGCATGATATTTGGGCGTACTGTCACTTTTGTAGGCGCCATCGTGTTCCTCATCAATGATAATGAGCCCCAACCGTTTTACCGGAGCGAAGAGGGCGGAACGGGCGCCGATGACCACATCGGCATCCCCTGCCGAAATTCTCTCGCAGGAGTCAGACCGCTCCCCCGCTGACATGCGGGAATGGAGAACTGCAATCCGTCCGCCGAACCTTTCGTAGAACCGCCGCACGGTCTGATAGGTCAGGGAAATCTCCGGTATAAGGACGATTGCCTGCTTCTTTTGCTCAAGCACTGTCTCGATCATATCGAGATATACTTCTGTCTTGCCGCTTCCGGTTACACCGAACAAAAGATACGTGGGATGGACGCCGTCTACCATGTCCCGGCGAAAAATATCTGCAGCCGCCTGTTGCTCCTCATTGAGCTTCACATGGATATCTTTCTTTTCAAACTGTGGAAACGGGTTCCGGTACGCCACCTCCGTCTCCATGCGGACAATACCGCCGTCTTCCAGTTTCTTTATCTCCCTGAGAGGAAATCTACATCCGTTTACAGCTTCCTTCTTGGACAGTCTTCCTTTCGCCAGAAGACTCCTTAGGAAACGCGCCCGGGCCGTGCGGTGCTTTCTCTCCCACTCATCCGCCAGCGATTCCGCGACTTCTTTTTCTATATTTAAAAAAATATTGATCTCCTGCCGGTGCCGGACCCGATTTTTCACCGGCATCACCGTTTTTAATGCCTGCAGCATGGAAGAACCATATCGCTTTTTTAAAAAAGCCGCCACCTGGATGAGTTGGGATTCCACGGTGAGACTCCCCTCTGATATCCTGAGAATTTCCTTGATTTTATCCACGTCATAATCCGGCTTATCCGTAAGGGCAATGACATATCCTTCCTTCTCCCGGTTGCCGGCGCCAAAGGGTACGCAGACCCGGATCCCCGGCGTCACTGCTTCGCGCAGGGAAAGAGGCACCCTGTACTGAAATATCTTGTCGAGTGCCTCATGAGAAATATCTATGATAATATCTGCAAAGATTTCTTCTCTCACTGTCCTTCACCGTCTTTAATACTTTCCATCCAAAACATCCTGAACGATTTCTTCCTCGCTCATGTGATATTTTTTTCCTTTAATCTCCTGGTAAGTCTCATGACCTTTTCCGGCAAGCACCACGATATCTCCCGGCTGTGCGTGATGCATCACATAGGAGATTGCCTCCCGTCGGTCGATGATGGAAATATACTCACCGTCGGTTTTTTTCATGCCGGTCAGAATATCGTCCATGATCGCCTGCGGCTCTTCAAATCGCGGATTATCGGAAGTGATGACGGTGAGATCCGCCAGTCGGCCGGAAACCTCCCCCATCTCAAAACGACGCAGCTTCGAGCGGTTGCCTCCACAGCCAAACAGACTGATAAGTCTTGCCGGATGATACTCCCGGAGGGTCTTTAAAATACTCTCCAGCGCCACCGCATTGTGGGCGTAATCCACAATCAATGTGTATTCATAACCGGTCGGAATAATCTGCACCCTTCCCTTGACGGTAAACTTCCCAAGAACTTCGTTGAACAACGGAAGATCCGCTCCCATCTCCAGCGCCACGCAGATGGCTCCCAGAGCATTGTGTACATTGAAGGTGCCAGGCACACCACAGGAAATCCTTCCATTTAAAAGGCCGCTCACATCAAAATCAACACCCAGGAAATCCGTATCTCTGGTGAGCTTGATATTCTGCGCCCGCAGATCCGCGTTCTCCGCCAGTCCGAAAGTATGCATCGGGCAGGTCGCATGGGCGGTAATCTCCGCGAAATGTTCATCATCCAGATTAGCGAAACCTTTTTTACATTGGGTAAAGAGCTTCGCCTTGCAGGAAAGGTATTCGGCAAAGTCTTTATGTTCATTTGGCCCGATGTGGTCCGGAGAAAGGTTCGTAAACAGTCCGTAATCAAACACAATTCCCGCCGTCCGGTCCAGTTTAAATCCCTGGGAGGACGCCTCCATCACCACCGCGTCGCAGCCGGCATCCACCATCTCCCGGAAATACCGATGGATATCGTAGGATTCCGGCGTGGTGTTATTGACCGCAATATGTTTGTCTCCGACGACCACCTCGATGGTTCCGATGACGCCGGTCTTATATCCAGCCTTTTCCAAAAGCGCCTGAATCATATAAGTGGTGGTGGTCTTTCCCTTTGTTCCGGTCACGGCGATGGTGGTGAGTTCTCTATCCGGATGGCCGAACCAGGCGGCGGAAACCAGCGCCATGGCATAGCGGGTATTCTCCACCTGAATCACCGTCACGGCTTCCGGCGCTTCCACCGGTTCCTCCACCAGAAGAACAGCGGCTCCCTTTTCAGCGGCCTCTTTTGCAAAGGTGTGACCGTCAAAGGACGCGCCTTTGATGCAGATAAACATACAGCCTTCCGCCAGTTTTCTCGAATCATTGACCACGGCGGACACCTCCGCCTGAACATCGCCCTGCAGGCATTTATATGGAAGTCCCTCTAATAACTCTATACATTTCATGGTGTTCATCCTTTCTGAAACGCCGCCACATTTTTCCGGCGTTTTTATCCATTTTATCCATATTTTAACCTTTTGTGTCTGTACCGTCAATAAAAACAGCGCTGCGCCGAAAAGGATTCCCAGAGAATCCACGCCCACATCAAAGAGTCGGCAGCTTCTGCCCGGCACAAAATACTGATGAATCTCATCGATTGCCGCATACAAAATACAAAAGGGTACTGTCTTTACAAACATCGAAAGAAACCCGGTCAAAGCCTCTTTTCTTTTTTGGAAAACGACTTCTCTTTTTCCAATGGCCAGCCGGAGCATCAGGCCATGCGTGCAGGTCAATATGGAAAACAACGCGTATTCCATAAAATGCGCCAACTTCCGCACCGGAGTTTCCAACCACTCTGTCCATTGCTCCACCTGATCCGGATGCATGGGAAGACAAAAGAAGTCCCCCACGGCGCGGACAATCCGCCCGCACACTCCCCCACTTAATCCCGAGGACTCCGTAGCATCCTGGGCGGAAAAAGAAAAAATGAGAATCATCATCAAGAGAACAAGGGCGCCGGTAAGCAAAAGGCAGACACCCAATCTCCAGTGTCTGCCCCGTTTCTTATTCTTCTGTCTCACCGGATTCGTCCGCTTCATCGGATTCTCCTTCAAAATCAATGACATCGAACTCCTCCTCACTATTCTGATGGTCGGTCTCCGCCTCTGCGGCAGCTTCCAGAGCGTCAATATCATCCAGCACATTATCGTCATCAAACGTGTCGTCAAAATCGACTTCTTCATCGTCCTGAAGAATTTTAATCTTGCCGTCATACAACTCTTTTACCGCGATGGACAGCGGCTTTTCGCCTTCCATGCCTTCCACCAGTGGTTTTGCTTCTCCGATAAGCTCTCTGGCTCTCTTGGAAGTGGCAATCACAATGGAGTAACGACTGTTGATGCCCGGCTCCTCTTCATGGCATGCCTCACTGTTGATCTTCTCCATAAGCTCTGTATAAGATGGATGTAACATATGCTAATCTCCTTTCTGCAATCAATCCTGATATTCCTTCAAACTGTTCTTCAGACTTTCAATGAAATCCTTTCTCCGGCTCACGCGACAGGCCTCACTTTCAATGATGGAATGAATCTGCGCCATACATTCTTCCAGCTTGCCTTCTTCGTTATTTACAATGTAATCATATACCGGAATGCTCTCGGCTTCTTCCACCGCCCGGCGCATCCTCTTCTCAACCACTTCCGCCGCCTCAGTGCCCCGTTCCACCAGCCTGTTTTTCAAAATCTCAATGGACGGCGCCGTGATGAAAAGCAGAATCGCATCCGGATACTGCTCCTTGATCTTCATGGCTCCCTGTACTTCGATTTCCAGAATGACCACCTGGCCTTCCGCAAGACTGTCTTCCACAAACTTTCTCGGTGTTCCGTAATAATGCCCCACATACTGAGCGTACTCAATATATCCATTGTAATCCACAAGACTTAAAAACTCATTTTCTGTCTTAAAAAAATAATCTTTCCCGTCCTGCTCTCCTTCCCTCGGCTGCCTTGTGGTGGCCGAGATGGATAAACGATATCCATATTTTTCCACCAGCGCGCGGGAAACCGTTCCCTTGCCCGCCCCGGAAAAACCGGAAATCACAACCAGTGTCCCTCTGTTATCCATCATTTTCTTCCTCTTTCTCTTCATTACTTTTAAGACCGCCTCTGCACCGGATGGCTATGGTCTCGGTTGTGAGCGCGGAAAGTACCAGATGCCCGCTCTCCATGATCAGCGCCGTCCGGGTCCGACGTCCGCAGGTGGCGTCTACCGCCATCCCCTCGTCCCGGGCAGTCTGAATCATCCGCTTGACCGGAGCCGCGTCGGTACTCACCATGGAAATAATTTTATCTCCGTTTACCATATTTCCAAATCCGATATTGATCAACTGTGCCATATTCTCTCCGATCACTCTATGTTCTGTACCTGTTCCCGAATCTTTTCAATCTCTGTCTTCAAATCAATGGCCATATTGGAAACTATAATGTCATTGGCCTTGGACAAAATGGTATTGGCCTCCCGGTTCATCTCCTGGGCGATAAAGTCAAGCTTCCTCCCTACGTTGCCACCCCGGAGCAATTCTTCCTTCATACCGGTGATGTGGCTCCGTAAACGCACCGTCTCTTCATCCACGCAAATCTTATCCGCATAGATGACCACTTCCATGGCAATCCGGCTCTCATCCACATTGGAATCCGCCAGCAGTTCCTTCACCTTGTCCGTGAGCTTCTTCCGGTAATCCCCCACCATCTGCGGATAACGTTCTTCTATTGCAGCGACATTTCCCGTCATACGCGCAAGTTTCTGAAGGATATCTTCCTTTAACTGCCCGCCTTCTCTCTGCCGGCTCTCCATAAATTGTAAAAGGGCCTGTTCCACCGCCTGAAGAAGAGTTCCCTCCACTTCCTCAGGATTTAACTGCGCTTCATCAAGCATCAGAACCTCCGGCATCCTTGCAATACGAAAGGCTGTAATGTCGTCCTCGACGCCCAGCGCCTCTGATAATTCTCTGACCGCCCGGCAGTACTCCATGCCAAGTCCTTTATTTAACTGCACACATGCCGCATGTTCCGACAAATCTTCATAGCCGATAAATACGTCCAGCTTACCTCTGTTCACCGTCTTTTTTATGGCGCTGCGAACGGTATTCTCCAGACTGTTTAACTTCTTTGGTATCTTAATATTCAAGTCACAGTATCTGTGGTTGACCGCTTTAATCTCCACAGTAATTTTGCATTGTTCGGTCACAATCTCACTGCGGCCAAATCCGGTCATGCTTTTTATCACTCTCTTCACCTCATCTCCTGGTACTTCACGGCAATTTCAAAGGTATTATATATGAAAACAAACCGTTCGTCAATTCACTGTTTCCGCTCTTTTAAATCTTTCTGTAAAGTGACCAGATAGTGAATCGCCGCTCCGTTTCCGCAGGGGATAAAGTAATCTTTGTCCAGTTCTTTATATTTAAAATGTTTTGGCCCGCCGGCTTCCATCCGCTCCCAGTATTTTTTCAGCTCGGCAAACCGCAGATAATAACACTCCTGCCGGTGGAAAAAATAGATGAGCAGAAAGCTTACGCCATCCTGTTCCTCATATTCTTCCATGAACGCCATCTGATGCCGATGTACATTCTGCATGGGAAAAGTATCCGTATGACACTCTTTGGCGTCAAAACAGACCGGCACTCCCTGCACCGCCCCGATATAATCCACGGTACTTTTTTTCTCAAAATACGCCAGGGTAATATGCCGGCTGTTTTTATCAAACCGCGTCGGCGTGATGGGCGTCGGCACTTTCTGGATGAGCGCCAGCTTCTTGTCTCTGTATTTCTGATTGGTATAGTTGATCATTTCTTCAAGAACCGATCCTCTCAGTCCTCTGGATGTCCATGTTGCCATATGTTTCACCCCTTATCCATTTCGCCCTTTATTTATCCCTAATTTTATATAATTGGAAAATATCCGCTATCGCTGACCTGAATCCCGTCTCAAAACTTGCGAACACGCCTCAAAATGGGAAGGCAGTCCGTACACTTCCATCGCTTTGAGAAACGGCCGCGGCGGCGGGTCGATGACGTGCAGCTCTTTTCCTCCTTCCAGCATAACGCTCCCCGGCGCTTTCATCTCATAACTGTGAAGCATCTGATAGTTGATGCCGGTCTCCCGTTTCAGCCGGTCGTTCTCCCTACGGTCCCCATACTTATAATCCCCCAGCACCGGATGTCCCTCTGAGGAAAGATGGGCGCGGATTTGATGGCTTTTACCCGTGATGAGCCGCACTTTCAGCAAGGTTGCCTCCGGTGAGACGGTCATCACCTGATACCAGGTCTCCACCGGCGCCGCTCCCTCCCGGGGATGCCGGGAAAGGGTGACCGTATTCCTCTTATCGTCTTTGAGCAGCCAGCCCTTAATCTTTCTGTCTTCCTTCATGACGCCCCGGACAAGACAGAGATAATATTTTTCCAGGTTTCGTTCCCTCAACAGTCGGCTTAACATCTGCAATCCTGCCGTCGTAATGCCGCACAGAACCATCCCGCTGGTATTTCTATCCAGACGGTTCGCCACGGAAGGCCGGAAGACCGATGCATTTCCTTCCTTTATGATACCTTTCTCCCGACAGTAATCAAGGAGGTAATCGTTGAGAGAATCATCCTCCGGCTTGGCCTTCTGGGTGAGCATGCCCGCGGGCTTATGAAAAATCAGAATATCTTCCAAAGAATACAGCAGGCGCACCTGACGGCGCAGTGCCTTTTCTTCCTCCGTTCTGCCGCTGCCAGACATCGGTATTGCTCCGCCTCCGGCGGACGCGCCGGTGAATTTTGCCAGGGTCTCCTCGGAAAAGAAAATCTGGATGGCGTCGCCCTCTTTTATTTTTTCTCGTCCCTCCGCTTTTTTGCCGTTGAGCTTAATATTTTTTTTGCGGAGCATTTTGTGTAAAAATCCAGCGGCAGCCCCCGGCATATACTTCTGCAGATAACGGTCAAACCGCTGCCCGGCCTCCGCTTTTGTCACAATAATCTCTCTCATTTTTTCTGTCTTCCCATAAAGTGCAAAAATACCTTGTGGGGCAAAACTTTAGAAGCCGTGTGGAACAGCTTCATCGGCTTTCCGTAAACAGAGATTTCCCTGCCGGCCATATTATCCCGCCACGCCTTTCTCACTACTTTTTTCGGATCCGCCATGACCATCTTTTTGTATGCCGGCAGATGTTTCTGTTCCGCCGCCCGCTTGAAAAACTCGGTTTTTACAGCTCCCGGACACACGACGGTGATTCCCAGATTTTTGTCCCTGCATTCCACCCGCAGACTACGGACAAAACTTAATACAAATGCCTTGGTGGCCGAATAGACGGCAAATCCCGGCTGCGGCAAAAACGCTGCGGAAGACGCCACATAAATCATCCGGCCACCTTTTTCCATATATGGCAGTGCCATGGTCGTCAGCTCCACCACGCTCCGGCAGTTGACATCCACCATCTCCAGTTGTTCTTCCACGGCAATTTCATCGATCCTTCCCATGATGCCAAATCCGGCGCAGTGAATCATCAGCGAAATCTCTGGCTGCACGCTTTTAAGTTCCTCCCTCAAAACAGCCATATCTTCTCGCTTTTGCATGTCAAGCGCCAACACCCGGAATTTCTGTCCCATATAATGTTTCTGCCATGCTTCCAGCCTCTCTTTTCTTCTGGCGATCACCCAGATTTCATCCAGATTCAACTGCTCATTCATGGTCAGTTTTACAAATTCTTTCCCCATACCGGAGGAGGCTCCGGTGATAATCCCAATTTTCATGATAACCTCCTTATCCATGATTTTTCTTCTTATGCACATGACGGATGGTCTTTTTCTTTTTTGTCTGCGTTTTTTTTCCGGCAGACATTTTTTCTCTGCCAGATGTCTTTTTCTCGCCAGGAAACCCTCGTCCGGTTCCGCCACGTCTTTCGGCCGCTTGGCTAGATCCGTTCGTTCTTCCCGGTCTGCCGGATCCGCTGCCATGCCCCGGTCGAGGCGGAATCAGACATTTCTCCCCGTAACCGATCAGATCTTCCCGACCGGCTGCCAGCAACGCTTCTTTGACGATGGCGTAATTGTCCGGGTTCCGGTATTGTATGAGCGCCCGCTGCATTTTTTTCTCCCTGGCACTTCTCGGCACATAGACCGGCTCCATGGTCCGCGGGTCAAGGCCCGTGTAATACATGCAGGTGGAAATGGTTCCCGGCGTCGGATAATAGTCCTGCACCTGTTCCGGCATATAGCCCAAATCTCTCACATATTCTGTCAGCTCCACCGCCTCTTTGAGACCGGAACCGGGGTGAGACGACATCAGATACGGCACCAGGTATTGCTTTTTATTCAGTCTTTTGTTCATGGCGTGATACTGGCGGACAAAACGTTCATACACATCATTGGATGGTTTTCCCATCATGGCAAGCACTGCGTTGCTTATATGCTCCGGAGCCACCTTGAGCTGTCCGCTCACATGATATTCACACAGTTCCCGAAGAAAATCCGGATTTCTTTCTGCCAGCACATAGTCAAAGCGGATACCGGAACGGATGAAGACCTTCTTTACTCCGTCCATCTGCCGCAGTTTCTTTAATAAAGAAATGTAATCCCTGTGGCTGCTATTAAGATTCGAACATGGTTCCGGAAACAGACATTGCCGATGGCTGCAAACGCCCTTTTCTATCTGTTTTTTGCAGGCAGGATGGCGAAAATCCGCCGTCGGGCCTCCCACGTCATGGATGTACCCCTTAAAATCCGGATCTTTTGTCATCTTTTCCGCCTCCCGCAGAATCGACGCATGGCTTCGCACCTGTACCCGTCTTCCCTGATGAAACGTAAGGGCGCAGAAACTGCATCCGCCAAAACAGCCCCGGTTGCTGGCCAGAGAAAACTTTACTTCCTGGATGGCGGGAACGCCGCCCTCCGCATCATAGGAGGGATGCCAGGTTCTCTCATAAGGAAGATCGTAGACAACATCCATCTCCTCCGTGGTCAGGGGAAGCGCCGGCGGATTCTGTACCACATACTCTCTCTCTTTATACGGTTCCACCAGCCGCTTTGCCGTCACAGCGTCCGTATTCTGATACTGCCGGAAATAACTTCTGGCATATTCTTCCTTTGATTCCAGTATTGCCCGGTAAGATGGCAGCAATTCATATTCCCCGGAGAGTTCCGAGAGATCGCGGCACCGGAAAACAGTTCCCCGCACATAGGTGATATCTCTCACCGGGATTCCCGCCTGCAATGCCTCGGCAATTTCCAAAACCGAGTGTTCTCCCATGCCGTACATCAGAAGATCCGCGCCGGCATCCAGCAGCACCGATCGTTTCACCGAATCGCTCCAGTAATCATAATGAGCCAGACGCCGCAAAGATGCCTCTATGCCTCCCAGCAGAACCGGCGTCTTTTTATAGGTTTTCCGTATGAGATTGCTGTAAACGATCACCGCCCGGTCCGGCCTTCTGGAAAAACCGCCGCCCGGCGTGTACGCGTCCTGATGCCTCCTTTTTTTTGCGGAAGTATAATGATTGACCATGGAATCCATGTTGCCTGCCGACACCAGAAATGCCAGTCTCGGCTCCCCGCAGACGGTAATGCTGGCATCGTCTTTCCAGTCCGGCTGAGCGATCACTGCCACCTTGTAGCCTGCATTCTCCAGCAGCCTCGTGATAATTGCCATCCCAAAGGAAGGATGATCCACATAGGCGTCCCCGGAAATATAGACAAAATCTGCCTGTTCCCACCCCCGCTCTGCCATCTCTTTTTTATTGGTCGGCAAAAAACCTCTCTGACTGTCCATCCTGTTCTCACCCCCTGTCTGTTTTCTCTTTCATCAAATCCCGTATCTTTTCTTCCGTCAGACTTTCCGCCAGCGCCGTAGTCTTTCCGCCAGGAGCCGCGCACAAATCAAGCGTTCTGTCCCCCGGCTTTACCGGCAAAAAAGAAGCAGGAGCCATGGCGCATGGTTCCTGTATGTAGTAGGCTCCCCCGTAATAAAACGGATGCAGGGAAAGACGTTTTCCCCTTCATAAATAAAATCCATTTTCGCACCACAGAACCGGTTTCACAGCAAACCGGCGGAAAAGCTCCGCCGGTTGTTTTTTTACTGATTCACCCTGAAGTCTGTCCGTACCTTTTTGCAAAGCTGCCTGCATAATTGTCATAATCTTTTTCTAGAAGCTTTCGCATCTGCCGTTCAAACTCTTCTGGCAAATGCATCTTTTATCCTCCGTCATGTCAGGCTCTGGGTTTGATATCCTTCTGAAATTATATCGAGCTGACTTGCAAAATGCTGTAACTGCATCATATCGTCTGTCACATAGACTTTATAAAATTCATCCTGAATCTTTGTGACCTCTCTTTTGTTGGCCACCTTATAGAGATTCTGAATATTATTGAGAATGTCTTTCACCAGATTTTCCTTTTTCTGGTGAGAATTCTGTGCATCCATAATCTCATCCCGGACATCGGACATGGCCTTGTCGATCTCAATGATCGCCCGGGAAGCGTCAATCAGCTTCTGCTGCACATAATCCGGAATATGTTCTTTATATTTGTATTGTAAGGAATGCTCGATGGTCGCCCAGAAGTTCATTGCCATGGTGCGTATCTGTATCTCCGCACTCAATGTCTTTCGTCCCTTGATGGTGTTGACCGTATAGTCCACAATAATGTGATAGCTGCGGTATCCGCTGGCCTTCATATGATTAACATAATCTTTCTCATATTTTACCACCATATCCGTGCGTTCCTTTATCATATGCACTACCCGGTCAATGTCTTCCACAAACTGACAGTTCAACCGGATTCCGGCAATATCTTCTATCTTCTCTTCTATATCATTCATGGATACCTCTTTTCGCTTCATCTTATCCAGAATGCTGACAATACTTTTTAATCTTCCTTCGACAGATTCAATTGGAGAATACAATCCCCGGGTTCTGTGTTCTGTAATAACATGATTGAACTTCACCACCATTTCGTCCACAGCAAGCTGATAAGGGTCAAGCAATTCCCGCCATAGCTGTATCTCCATATCGTCACCTCCCACTGCAATAGTCCTGTGTCATATCTCATATTAGTATAACATATATTATAGAAAAAAAGCACTTCTTTCGTAATTTTTTGTGAAATACAACCAAAACCTTGTCTGCAATCGTCTTCTTTGTCTTTTCGCGGAAACTTTTTTGTCCGTTTTCCTCTGTGTATTCCAGACATGTGTCCTTCCGGCATAATATCATTCTGCAAAGTACGCGTACTCCCGCACTGTCACCGGTACATTCCCGTATCTTCCGGTAGATCATCCTGCAAAGCCGCTTCCACCGCCAGAGCGTCGCACCGCTCATTCTCCGGATGTCCCGCATGTCCTTTTACCCAGTGAAAGCTGACCTCATGAGGCTCCATGGCCGTAAGCAGCCGCTTCCACAAATCGGTGTTCTTTACCGGATCCTTCCGGTTTCTCATCCAGTTCTTTTTCTTCCATCCATCTATCCAGTGTTCATTAAAGGCTTTCACCAGGTACTGAGAGTCTGAGTACAGATCAACCTGACAAGGTCTGATCAACGCTTCCAGCCCTGCGATGGCAGCCAGTATCTCCATACGGTTGTTGGTCGTCTCCTTAAATCCGCCGGACAGCTCTCTTCGGTGGCAGTTCCCCTGCGCGTCTATGTAAAGAAGCACCGTCCCGTAGCCGCCCGGTCCCGGATTACCTCTGGCCGAACCATCGGTATAAATTGTTACTCTCAAAGTGCGTCTCCTTTTCTCTGAACGTTTTTCCACCATTATAGCATCTTCATTGGAAAAAGCAAAGAAAGAAAATCCAGAAAGATTTTCAATCCTAATTCACAAAAAACGCCGTCACCATCTGAAAGAGTGCTTCATAATCGGAGAGCGCCATGGTCTCACGGGCGGAATGCATCGCCCACATCGGAATCCCGATGTCACAGCCCCGCATAGGGATGTGGGAACCAATCATCGGTCCCAGGGTGCTGCCGCCGCGGATGTTGTTCCGGTCGTTGATGATCTGCAAAGGCACATCGTATTTTTCGGACAGTCCCATCAGAATGGCCTGCACTGCCGCGTCGGTGGCGTACTTAAACGTTCCGCTGGCTTTGATGGCAACGCCCTTTCCCACATAGGCGCGGGTGGTGGTATCGCAGCGGTCCGGATAGTTCGGGTGAGCGCCGTGGGCGCCGTCCACCGAGAGATACACACTGCACGCCATGGAAGCGCGGAACATTTTCTCGTCGCAGCCCAGGGTATGGAAAATTCCTTTGAGGACGCCAGTCAGCAGCTCTGAGTCCGCGCCGGAGCGGGTGAAGCTTCCTACTTCCTCGTGGTTGAAAAGTCCGATGAGATTGATACCGTTGCTGCGTTCTCCCTCGACCAAGGCCTCCAATAATGCGCTGACGGAGGCAAGATTATCAAGGCGAGGACTGGATACCAGTTCTTTTGCCAGACCGACGAGCTGCGGCTCGTCAAAATTATAGGAGTTCAGATCATAACTTAAAATCTCTGATGCATCCACGTCAAATTCCCCGGCCAGGAACTGAACGAAAGCGCCTTCCGTCCAGGCGGCGCCGGACAGTCCGGCGACCGGCATGAGTTCCCGCTGCCGGTCAATTTTCCAGCCGTTGTTTGCGTCCCGCTGCATGTGGATAGCAACACCAGGTATAATTGCCACCGGCCGTTCGCTGTCATAGGTCGTCAGCTTCGGTTTGAACACATCTTCTCCCTTGAGGACCACGGTTCCTGCCAGACCCAGCGGGCGGTCAAACCAGGTATGGTCCATCATTCCGCCATATACCTCCACGTTCAGCATGTCGCTCTCCATGCTGCGGAACTCCGGCCGGGCCTTTATTTTAAAGCAGGGCTGATCCACATGAGCAAAAGCCATACGCACCGGCTGGATATACGCCCGTTTGCGTCCCATGGTAAAGGCAAACAACACATCCGGAAAAGGCGTGATAAAATAACGCTCGCCAAGCTTTGGTGCGAACAGGCGGTCATAATACAGTTCTTTAAATCCTTCGCCCGCCAGATACTCTCTGGCAAAGGCGACAACCCTCTCCGGGGCGGTTCCTTTTTTTAGACAGTCAAATAATGTATCCATTTTCTTTTTCTCCCATTTCATGCCCCATTGTTTAAAAGCAAGGGGATTGCGATAACTTTATAAATCTGTTTGCAAAGCAAATCTGCTGTGATAAAATAACAGGCAGGGCAGAGCGGCTCCGCTTTTTCTCTGTTTTGACAAATCTTTACAGATACAGGAGGTAGATTCATGATTTCCGTTCCCATTACTGACATTAAAAATTTTATGGCGCACCTGCTTTCCAGAGAAACCTTTGACCTGTTTTATCTGGTGGAAGCATCTTTTAAAAAAGAAATATCCTACCATATTGACGGTCATCTTAATGATGCATTCTTCGACGCCGACTCCGAACAGCCGGAGCGGGAATACTGTCTCTGGAAAGAGGCGCGCCCTTTTGCTTTTTCGATAATCAGGGGAAAACGTCTCCCTCTCGGATGTAAAATTGTACTGGCATTGCCTAAGGCAACGGTTGCCTTTCTGATAAAAGAGAGCCGCTGCTCTTTCCGCGAAGAGGATATTGAAGGAATCTATCTCAACATCCTCTATGAACCGGAAAATCTTATGATTACCACCGGTATCTCTTACCGGACATTTTCTTTGGATAAATCTCTGGAGCAGGATGTGGACGACCACATGAAAAACTTTCTTAAAAAGCGGGGCATCTGCTGACACGCTGACACAGCCTCTTTT
>CAYULX010000014.1:0-25621 GCA_964445535.1 uncultured Eubacterium sp. | reverse complement strand
CCTCTTTTTTCATCATCTTTCTTCCTCTACACAAAATCGTCGTCATCCCCATGACGACAGACATTGAAACGACAAACCTTTTAATTCTGATTACTGAGTGCCTGATACGCTTCCTGAAGCTGCGTATCTTTCTGCTCGTCTTTCTGGGCGGCCGCCCATTCTTCGTCGTTCATCTCCACCGTGATATCCGGGGTGATACCCACTTCGTGGATATTGTTGCCATTGGGCGTATAATATGTAGAAACAGTCATCTTGACGGCGGAACCATCCGGCAGAGGCATAATATTCTGCACGATTCCCTTCCCGTAAGTGGTCTCCCCCACCACAGTAGCAATTCCGTAATCTTTCAGGCATCCGATCATAATCTCAGATGCGCTGGCAGAATTCTCATTGACCAGAAGAACCATCGGCAAATTCAGCACATCTACGGAATCGCTGTTATATTCCGTGCGGTTGCCGTTCTTATCTTCCGTGTAGACAATCAATTTCTCATCGGGAACAAATCTGGATACCATGTCCAGGCAGGCAGTGAGCAGCCCTCCTCCATTGTCCCGCAGATCGATAATCAGACTGGTCATTCCTTCCTCGGAAAGAGAGGCCAGCGCTTCGTTGAACTGCTCAGAAGTATTCTCCACAAACTGAGAAACCGCAATGTAACCGATTTTGTTCTCTTTCATTTCCCAGGCGACGGTTTCCATGACGATCTGTGATTTATCCACAGTAAGCTCCATGGTCTCGCCATCCCTTAAAATCGTGAGAACTACCGGTTCTTCATCTTTTTTGATGGCGGAAACGGTATCCTGGAGCCCCAGTTCGGCCGTGTCCTCCCCGTCCACCGCCATAATCACATCTTCCACCTGGACGCCTGCATTGTAAGCCGGGCCGTCTTTATTGACCTGCTCCACGACTACATAACCGGTATCCGTATCCTGCCGGACGGTCACACCGATTCCCACATATTCGCCGGAATCTTCTTCCATGAGCTGTGCATACTCTTCTGCATTATAATAGGCCGCATACGGGTCATCCAGACCGGAAATATATCCTTTATAAATGTAATCCTCCAGCTGTTCGCCATCCGTCTCATTTAAGAAAAAGCGGTCCACATAAGCTTCCAGCACGGAAAGCTTCATCATAACCCGGAAGTTATTGACACCGCTCCCGGAACCGGCAAATAACAGGACAAACTGTCCAACCACAAAGCCTCCCACTGCCACCACCAGCAAGAGAACGACCATTTTCAGACGGGAAGTCCATCTGCGGGGCTTCTTTGGCGGCGGGGGCGCCGGATAATCTCCCTCTGTCACCACATCCCTTCCCGAATAAGAATATCGTGGACTTCTCCCGTCTCCGGGGGCATCGGTGTCCGGGACGCCGGTACCCTGATTTTCTGTGTTATCGGATTCCATTTCGTTATTCTTTCTTTCCATCATTAATACTCAACTTTCTCCATATATTTCATATATTTCACAACCATGAGGGCAATTTTAAATGTGATGGCGTCTTCAAAGACGCGAAGATCCAGATTGGTACTCTTCTGAAGCTTATCAAGACGGTATACGAGAGTGTTTCTGTGAATGTATAACTGTCTGGATGTCTCGGAAACGTTGAGACTGTTCTCAAAAAACTTATTGATCGTCATGAGCGTCTCATCATCAAATTCATCCGGAGAACGTCCCTCGAAAATCTCTTTGATAAACATTTTGCACAGAGGCAGCGGCAACTGATAAATCAGACGGCCAATACCCAGGCGGTTATAGGCAACCACGCTGTTTTCCGGATAGAAAATCTTACCCACGTCCATGGCCATCTTCGCTTCCTTGTAAGAACGGGAGACCTCTTTGATCTCATTGACAATGGTTCCGTATGCCACATGGACGCGCGTCATGGCTTCTGTGTTGAGCATATCCACGATTACTTCTGCCGTCTTGTGCAGTTCATTGTAGCCTTCTCCGGCCTTCACCTCTTTGACCAGAATGATATTCTTCTCGTCTACGGCTGTGATAAAATCTCTGGCCTTGGCGGAGAAAATACTCCGCACCGTCTCGAAGACGTTGTTGTTCTTGTCATTTTTCGTCTCGATAATGAAGACACAGCGGCGCGCATCTGTTTCAATGTGCAGTTTCTTCGCCCGGTTGTAGATATCCACCAGCAACAGATTATCCAGAAGAAGATTTTTGATAAAGTTATCTTTATCAAATCTCTCTTTGTAGGCAATCAGGAGGTTCTGAATCTGAAAAGCGGCCATCTTCCCTATCATGTATACGTCGTCTGTCTCGCCTTTCACCAATATAATATATTCCAGCTGGTTCTCATCAAATACTTTAAAAAACTGATATCCCTGAAGCATCTGGCTCTCCGCCAGCGACTCGGCAAAGACGAGCACCGCTTCCTTGTATTCCTCCACGGCATCCAGGGTGGAAGCCAGAGGCTTGCCCTCGGTATCCATCACACATAAATCAATTCTTGTGATGGCTTTAACCCCATCAATCGTATCCTGCAAAATCTGATTTGAAATCATAGTGTTCCTTCCTCTCCGAACTCTGTTCTAGTGCTTTTGTATAAAAAAGTAAGACTTATTTGTTATTCTAATACAAATTATCGAAAAAAAAAAGAGGGAAATACATAAAAATGTACAATCTCCCTCTCTTTTTTGTATCAAATTGATGACAAATTATATATTCTCCCTCTTTCGCGTCACTTTTCCCTCTTGTCTGCATCTGGAGACACATCATTGTCTGAAGAAATATCAGCATCTGAGGAGACCGCATTATCTGGAGTATTATCGCCATCGGAAGAAACTCCGCCCTGTGTTTCCCCCGGGACGTTCCCTCCTCCGGCGTCTTCCAGCACTTTCTGCTTGAAAATGGATCCCACCACTGTCTTTCGGATGATGGATTCTCTTTTCAACCGGAACCAAATGCCATCCAAATGGAGCATCCTCATGATTGCCGGAGCATTCTCTGTTTCCTTCCTGATCAGCGGCTGCACCGACTCAATGCAGATACATAGACGGGTGTTCATCATCGCGGCATATTCTTTCACAAACATAAGCTGCTCCTCCACCGGCAGGCAAAGAAATACAATATCAGGAATATTGGCGTTGATCTCATTGACAACCTTTCCCGGATCTTCCCCGGCTCCGGCGTCAAAAACCACTCCGTTCTGAAAAATATCCGGATAAGAAGTTCCGATATATTCCTGCAGGGAATCCAGATGTTCCGGTTTCTCCATGATAGCGTAAATTTCTCTTCTCTCTTTATTCAGCTTGATAAAAAGCCTTTTGAGATACTCGTCCGCAAATTCTCCGATTCCTTTCTGATCCGCGCCATCACTTCTCTGATGGCGGACCGCCGTCTCCATATGGCTATCACCGGACAGAACCAACTGACAATTTTGAACAATTTCCGCCGCAGAAGGCTGATTCTGACAATACAGAGAGCTTTCCGCCGAATGGAAAAAAACAACTTCCAGTCCCTTCCTTCTCATGTAGTTCATGGTCAGATTCACCGCTTTTTCCGCGCGCATCACTGACACATCAATGCCGAGTACATTTACTTTTCTAGAAGAATGTTCTTTCATCCCAATGTCCTTTCCAGGCGTTTTTCTTCTCTCTATCCACTGATTTAGATTATTCTGCAGAATCTGTATCAAAGTTATAGGAACCGCCGTAGCTGCTGTCTTCCTCCTCGTCTTCATCGGAACTTCCGCTGCTATAAGAAGAATCTCCGCCGCTCACATCGGTGCTGTCTGTACCAATATAAATTTGAATATCTCCGCCGGTGTCTATTTCATCCACCTCAATGGTGGCATCCGAGAAGTAAGTGAGAAGGTCTTCTCCCATACCTTCTTCTGTGACGATAATCCTCGTGGTGGATAACGGACCTTCCTCCTGATAGGAGTCTACCAAGCTGATCGTATATCCTTCTTCCTCCAGATATGCCTCCCACTCAGCGGCAAGACCTGACACATAAGCAGAATTATAAAGCTCAATAGAGTAATCCTTTGAATCCGTTCCGGACGTCGTATCAGTCTGCGAGCTGCTTTCGCTGCTGTCTGACTCATCCTGGCTGTCGGAAGAGGAAGTATTCTCTGCCTGCTGCGCCAGAGTGGAAATCTGGAGCTGTACCATCTGAGAATCCACCGTAAACACTCCGTCCGCCTCAGAGCCCTGAAGAATACGGATTGTGATATTTTCCGGATCCAGTCTGTTGAAAATCTGCTCTTCGTCGGAGAGATCTCTGTTGTCACTGGATTGTACCAGATTGGCATACTTTCTGTAAATCTCACTGCCGCTGTTTTCCTCAAACAGCGTACTGAAAAATGACTGCAGGTACACATTGGTTCGTTCCAGACGGGAAGATTCTTCCGTTTCCGTTCCGTCCAGATAAGTGATAAGAGCCACCGCTTCCTCGCTGTCAATCTCTGTCTGACCGCCTTCGATAACCTGAAGTACACCGTCCGCATCCCGGTAAGTAAAATCATCGTCCACCTGATATTCTACGGCATCTACCATATCAAGAAAACTTGTAAACTGTTCCTGCGTCATCACATCATAACCATCTATGGTCAGACCTGTTACATTTTCCAGAATAGAAGAAATCATATCATATTTTTCATCGCCAAAGGCACGAGATACGTCGCTTAAATTGACTGTATTCTTGGTCTCCGGCATTTCCTGCTGGATGTCTTTTAAAATGTCCTGACTTACTGTCACCTGTGCATTGGAAGGGATCAGAAGAATATCAAGAACATAGGTCTTCGTATTGAGCATATTGAGAGCAATATACTCTTTGCCGTTGTCTGTGCTGTCGACAAAAAAGAGTGCACTTTGTATATTGGTCTCATCAACATTCGTCTCTTGAACATCGTCGCTCCCCATATTGATTATATCATCGCTGTCTCCCGCTAACTCCCTCAGATCGTACAGGCTTCCGGTCAGATAGTAGGTCACGCCCTCAAAAGAGGCGACGGCGATCACTACCATCAGCGCCAGTACCACCAGTACTTTAAGAAGAAAAGAGAAGAATCTTGCAATCAAGCTTGGCTTTTCCATCATAGCCCTCCTATTCGATTTTATCTGTTAAGTATAGCAAACTTTCATTTTTATTTCAAGTTTTGACAGAAAATCTTGAAATAGAAATGGAAAATTGTAATGGATCCTATTATAATCAGAATAATTAAAGTATAATCTTTCATCCGGAAAGGAGCCATTATTTATGAAAACAGCAATCATTACCGGAGCTTCCAGAGGCATCGGTTTTGCCACAGCCGAACGGCTGGCAAAAAGCGGCTGGAATCTTGTCATAAACAGCGGACATAATCCATCGTCTCTCCGGGCGGCCGCCGATATGCTGGCGCAAATTACCCGCGTCACTTCCTATTATGGAGATATTTCTCTGGAAAAACATGGCGGAGAACTCATTGACCGCGCCGTCAAGGTCTATGGACATATCGACCTGCTGATCAATAATGCGGGAGTTTCCCACATCGGTCTTCTGTCAGATATGAGTACCGCCCAGTGGCGTCACATCATGCACACCAACCTGGACGCTGTATTTTTTACCTGCCGGGCCGCCATCCCTCATATGGTTCGCCGCCAGCAGGGAAAAATCTTGAATATTTCCTCCGTATGGGGCGAGGTGGGCGCCTCCTGTGAGGCGGCGTATTCAGCCTCCAAAGGAGCAGTCAACGCACTGACCAAAGCCCTCGCCAAAGAACTGGCCCCCTCCCACATTTCTGTCAACGCCATCAGCTTCGGCGTCATTGACACCGCCATGAACCAATGCTTTGATGAGGAAGAACGGCTGGCACTGGCAGAAGAGATTCCGGCTGGCCGTTTCGCCTCACCAGACGAAGCGGCGGCTTTCTGCTGCCAGATTGCCGAAGCTCCGGAATATCTCACCGGACAAATCCTCCGTTTTGACGGGGGCTGGATTTAATCCCGGATTTCATACTGCCGCGTCGCCTTTTTCAGCCATGCCCTCTCTTCCTCGTCGAGCTGCGGGGCAATGGTCTCATATACCTTTTTGTGGTAGGCATTCAGCCAGCGGATTTCCTTCGGGGAAAGCTTCTCCCACAAAATCGCTTCCCTCTCAAATGGTGCCAGGGTAAGCGCTTCAAATCCCAGAAAAACACCGTAACTGTTTGTTTCTTTTCTGACGCAGACCAGCAGATTCTCCAGACGGACGCCAAACTGTCCTTCCAGATATATGCCAGGCTCGTCAGAAGTGATCATGCCCTCTTCCATGACGCAGTCGTTTCCTCGGGAAGCCGCCGACCGGTACCGGAAACTGTTGGGGCCCTCATGGACGCTCAACAGATAGCCGACGCCGTGGCCGGTGCCGTGATTATAATCAAGTCCCTGCTCCCATAACGGCGTCCTGGCCAACACATCCAGGCTCATCCCTGTGGCTCCGTGCAGAAATACGGCGTCCGCCAGGCGGATATGCGCCTTTAACACGAGAGTGTACATTTCCTTTTGTTTTTCTGAGAAAGAACCAAGAGCGATGGTTCTTGTGATATCTGTGGTACCTTCCTTATAATGTCCTCCGGTATCCGCCAATAAAAAACCTTCCGGCCGCAGCGGAATGTCTGATCGCTCGTCGGCCAAATAGTGGACAATGGCGCCGTGTTCCCCATAAGCGAGAATCGGATAAAAACTCGGACCGATATAGTTCTCCTGCTCTCTGCGGAATTCTTCTAGCCGCACAGCGGCGCTTCGTTCCGTGATTTTTCCCCAACGGGTCTGTTTTTTCAACCAGTAAATAAACTTAGTGACAGCAACCCCGTCTTTGACGTGGGCGATTCTTTCATTCTCCACTTCCACTGGATTTTTGACCGCCTTCAACAGCAATGTCGGATTCTCGCTGTCAACAGCCTTCGTCTCCGGAGCGACCCGATGCACCAGCGCATCATTCACATGGTTTTCATCATAAAGAAGACGGGCGCCTGCCGGAAGACGGCTCACATCTTCATAAACTTCATCATATTCCCGCACCCGGACGCCCGCTTTGTTCAGATGGTCTCTGACGACATCCGTCAGCGCTTCTTTATGTACATACCAGCGCACTTCCTCCTGGCTCATCAGCAGATAGGAAAGCACAACCGGCGTACAGTCCACATCATTTCCTCTCACATTCAAAAGCCAGCAGATATCTTCCAGGGCAGCCAGAAGGAACCAGTCCGCATTTTTCGTTTTGAGAATCCGGCGGACTTCTTTTATCTTTTCATGCACGCCCGCTCCGGCATATTGTTCTTCCAGAATCCATACGGGCTCCCGGGAAAGCGCCGGGCGGTCTTCCCAGATATCGCCTACTAAATCCAGATCGCTGCGAACGGTTACTCCTTCTGGCTCCATCGCCTCTCTCAGCTCCCGGGCATAACTTGCCATCACACAACGGCCGTCAAAACTCAGGGTCTCTCCCGGCCGCATCGTCCGCAAAAGAAACTCTTTTATGGACGGCACTCCCGGCTGACCGGAACGAAATAAAGTGATGCCGCTGCCCGCGAGCTGGTCTTCCGCCTGTAAAAAATATCGTCCGTCTGTCCAGAGTCCCGCCGAATCCTTCATAATAAGCAAGACGCCGGCAGAGCCGGTAAAGCCGGAAATATATTCCCGGCTTTTAAAATAATCTCCCACATATTCAGAACCATGAAAGTCATCGGTCATAATCAGACAGGCATCCACCTGCTCTTCCTGCATCCGACGGCGCAGACGAACCAGTTCTTCCCGCATTATTCCTGCTCCTGGCTAGTCTGATAGCCATCCGGATTCATGAACTGCCAATGATAGGAATCCTTACACATTTCCTCAATGCCGTATTGGGCCTCCCAGCCAAGCTCCCGTTTTGCTTTGGAAGGATCTGAGTAACAGGTGGCGATATCTCCTGCTCTTCTTGGCTTGATCTCATACGGAATCTCTTTGCCGCATGCCTTGCTGTATGCCTTTACCACATCAAGCACACTGTATCCCTGACCGGTTCCCAGATTATAAATGCTGACGCCCGGTTTCATGTGGCGAAGCGCCTGTACATGGCCGGCTGCCAAGTCTACCACATGGATGTAATCTCTGACGCCGGTTCCGTCCGGTGTATCATAATCATTGCCAAACACGCCCAGCTTCTCCAGCTTGCCCACTGCAACCCTTGCAATATAAGGCACCAGATTATTCGGGATTCCCTTTGGATCTTCCCCGATAAGTCCCGAGCTGTGAGCGCCGATTGGATTAAAGTAGCGCAGCAACGTTACATTCCATTCCGGATCACTTACCTGAATATCCGTAAGAATCTGCTCAATCATTGATTTAGTCTGTCCGTACGGATTCGTGATCACGCCTTTCGGGCAGTCTTCCGTAATCGGCACAAACGCCGGATCCCCGTAAACGGTTGCAGAAGAGCTGAACACCATTTTCTTGCAGTCATAATTACGCATCACATCGCACAGCAGCAACGTGCCGGTGATATTATTGTGGTAGTATTCGATTGGTTTCTCCACAGACTCACCCACTGCCTTATATCCGGCAAAATGAATCACTGCCTCCGGTCTCTCCTTGTCAAAAATCTCCACCAGTTTATCCCGGTCAAGCAGATCTCCTTCATAAAACGTCAGCTTCTTTCCCGTAATCTTTTCCACACGGTGCAGCGCCTCCTCACAGGAATTATAAAGATTATCCACAACGACAACTTCATAATCATTATTTAACAGTTCCACACAGGTATGACTTCCGATATATCCGGCTCCGCCGGTCACTAAAATCTTCATGCTGTCTCTCCTTGTTCTATTCCATTTTTACCGGTTTCCTTCTTCCTGGATTTCAATTTTACCGGTTTCCTTTCCAATATTGCAGTTGGCTGCCTCCACAATCAGTTCCACACATTTTTCAATGCCGAGACTTCCCCGGTTCAGCGCCAAATCATAGTTCTGCGCCTTTCCCCATTCCTGTCCTGTGAAATACTTATAATTCAAACCTCTCCGTACATCCATGTCATGTACACGGTTCTTCTCTTTTAAGAGAACCTCTCCGTACATTTCCCGGATTCGCTGTTCCTTCGTCTCCTCGTCGGCATAGAGAAATACCCGCAGACAGTCATCCCGATCCTTTAAAATGTAATCGGCGCAGCTTCCGACAATGACACACGGTCCCTCTTCCGCAAACTTACGGATAATCTTAGTCCGAGCATGCCACATTCTTTTGAGCGGAGAAGATTCCTCATCCTCCAGATCCACAAAAGAGTAGGCAAAACGATGGTCTGAGGAAGGAGCAAATTCTCCGTAATGCTCTACATATTTCTCCTTCAATCCGGTTTCCTTGACAATGTTTTTGATAATGTCTCTGTCATAAAACTCAATACCCATCTTCTGCGCCACCTGCCGTCCGATGGTCCTTCCGCCACTGCCAAACTCTCTTCCAATTGTAATTACTCTCTTCTTCATCGACTCACCTCATTATTTGATTGTACAGTTTTTGTCAGTCACAGAATAGCATCTCATTTTACAAAAGTCAATGACGGTACAAAAGGGTTTTCATCCAGATGCCTCCGTCACTGGTCACTGCGTGGACAGTAACGCGTCTCCCCGGTCTGTCACCACATGACAGCCTACGGATTCCACTCTTTTTCTGAGGGGGGCAATGCTCTGGGCCGCCTCCTCGCCCGTACAGATTTTATTATCGTAAAGACTGTAATCTTTCCGGTTCTTTTCCGGAGAAAGATTCGGCATGATCACATTAGCCCCGGCCAGCAGCCCCTTCTCCCGTCCGAGAGAATCCATGGTCCCCAGGGCCGTAGTTGCCGGAAGGAGAACCTTCGGCAGAAGGATCCGGATGACAGAGAGAAGAAATAGCGTCATCTCCACGCTTCCCGCCTTCCTGTCAGCATAGCAGGTGTCATGATGAGGAATAAACGGGCCGATTCCCACCATCTCCGGCTGTAATTTCTGTAAAAATAACAAATCTTTCGCCATATGACGAAGGGTCTGTCCCGGAGAACCGACCATGAAGCCGGCACCCACCTGATAGCCCAGTTCTTTCAAATCATAGAGACACTGTATCCGGTGGGAAAGAAGCATTTCTTCCGGATGCAGACTGCGGTAATGGGCCTCGTCGGCCGTCTCGTGGCGGAGCAGATATCGGTCCGCTCCGGCTTCCCGAAACTTCTGGTAACTCTCTTTCTCCTTTTCTCCGATGGAAAGAGTGATGGCACAGTCCGGGTACCTATCTTTTATCTGCCGAATCAGCTCCACCATCCGCTCATCGGTAAGATACGGGTCTTCCCCGCCCTGCAACACAAAGGTCCGGAATCCCAGCCCATACCCCTCCCGGCAGCAGGAGAGGATTTCCTCCGTCGTCAGGCGGTATCTTCGCACATGATGATTGTCCCGCCGGATGCCGCAATAATAGCAATTGTTTTTACAATAATTGGTGAACTCGATGAGTCCCCGGATATACACCTGATTACCATAATATTTCCGGCAAAGAGCGAGAGCTTCCCGGCGCAGCGTTTCCCTGGCTGCATTATCTTCAGCCTGCTGTAAAAGCAATATAAATTCTTCTTCTGTCAAGGTTCTCTCTTTTAAAAACCGGCTGACAATATCCATGCAATCACCCTCATTTCTCCTGAACTTCCCGGTCCCCACCAATGAGATCCCGGATGACCGCGCCGGCAGCGGTAAGTCCCGCCGCAGACGGCACGAAAGCGATGCTTCCCGGCGTCCGGGATCCGGTCTTGATGGCTTCTTCCCGGGAATACACCACTTTGAGTTTCTTCACGTCCCGTTTCTTCAGTTCCCTGCGCATGACCCTGGCCAGCGGGCAGACCGAGGTCTTATAAATATCCGTCACCTCAAACCGCGTCGGATCCAGTTTATTGCCGGCACCCATACAACTGATGATCGGCACCCCCGCCTTCTGGGCCTGCACGGCGATATCAATCTTCGCCGTCACCGTGTCTATGGCGTCCACCACATAAGAATAGGCGGAAAAATCAAAGTCACCGGCCTTCTCCGGCAGATAAAAGCAAGGGTATGTCCTCACCTTCGCGTCGGGATTGACGGACAGAATCCTCTCCCGCATCACATCCACTTTCCGTCGGCCGATGGTATCTTCAGTGGCAATGATCTGGCGGTTTAAATTGGAACGGCTGACTCTGTCTTTATCGATGAGATCAAAGGCTCCCACGCCGCTCCTTGCCAGCGCTTCCACCACATAGCCGCCGACGCCGCCGACGCCGAACACCGCCACCCGGGCTTTCTTCAGCCGCTCCATGGCCTCGCTTCCCAGCAGCATCTCCGTTCTGGAAAACCTGCCTTCTGTCAGACCGTTTTCTTCCAGCCACCGACTGAGAAATTGCACGTTGGTGAGATCCGGAATCTGCTTCCGATATATCCTTCCGGAAAATGCCTCGTGGGGCAGAGGATAGAAAGGCACTCCCTCCGGACAGATGGGCTGATACATGGTGTCGGCGATAATCCCCGTCGCCCCGCGAAGAGCCTTCGCAATCTCCTCCTCGCTCTCTAACAAGAGGCAGTCCGTCTCGTCAATCAACTCCGCCTCTGTCTCCAGGGGACAGATTACCTTGGTCCGGCATCCGCTGCTCTCGCTGATTGCTCTGGCCAGTGACTGAGTGATGACGGCTTCTCCGATCAGGTAAACCGAGGAGTCTTCCGAACTTGGGGAGTCTTCCGGACTTTTTGTTTCTCCCGGCTGCAGAGACTGCCGGGCTGTGGCCGTGCTGGCGGCCGCGACTCTGGCCGAAGTTCCATCAACCGTATCCGATTCCTCCTGCTCTGCCCGGTAAGCCACCCGACACCGGCAGTCCCTCCTCGCTTCCTTCATGGAAGCAAGCAGTCTGTCGGTGAAAGGCTCCACCGGCATTCCTGCCACATAAGGCGTGCCAAAACGCTCATAAAGCATCTTCGCCGCCGGCAGTCCCACCGAAGAAACCACCACATTGACATCCGCCTCTCCCGCGCGGCCAATCTCTTCCGGGCTGCTTCCCATGGCAAAGGTGCTGATAATCTCACAGCCGTGATGTTCAAAAAAGACCTGCATGGAAGAAAGGGTGCTATTCACGGAGAAGTCCAGCGGCGTCACGCCCAGTAAATTGATCCGCATGGAAGCCGGCGGCTTTGCCATCCCGTGGGCAGGGGCTTTCGGCGGTTCCGCCACCATTTCTTCCGCTATGGCCTTCATGGCCATTCCCGCTCCCTGCACATAAGAGTGCATACCGTTGGTGGCAAAATATAATACCGGGAGTCCGGTCTCCTGAGCGATGATATCCCGGATTGCCTCAAAGTCCGTCCCGATCATCATGGGAATCGGTGTACGGACCAGGGCGATAAAGCGCGGCGATAACTGTTCCGCCGCCCGGATGATATCATCGATGAATTTCTCGTCGTTTCCCATGATGGCGTCGATTTCCGACAGCCCGGAGATAAAAACCAGACTGTCCTGGTCGTACCAGCGGGGTTCATCATGGGTATTGTAGGTGGAATTGCATCCGGAAGGGTCATGGATGACCACCATGCCGCCCAGTTCATAGAGGGCCGAGCAGACGCCGGAGACGTCCGCCGTGTAAGTTGGTAGGATTACTGACACTTGTTTCATATGCAGCTCATACACCCCAATCCTTTTCGTACTATCAAATCTTTTGTGCCTTTGGTATGATAAAACGCATCCTGAATGCGCCCACAAAGTTCTATAATTCCGGCATAGCCGTACAGCCCGCCGCCTTCCACCATGTTGACAAAATGTCCGGTCTGATGGAAATAAGCCGCTTTTTGTCCGATGGCAAGCACCCATTCCGGTCGTCTGGGAAGCGCCCGCATTCCCGTGTGGATGGTGGCGCACACTTCCAGCTCCGGCGCGTGGACTTTCAGCCATTGATAATCGGCCTCTTCCTCCGGGGAAAAGCTGTCCGCATAAATGCGTATCACCGAAAATCCATGGGATAAAAGCAGCCGGGCAAGGCCTAAAACCCTCGGCGCTGCCGCCGCGTCCACCGCCACCGGCATACCGTCAAGCAGTCTCCTTGTCTCTTCCAGTTTTGCCTCACATTTCTTTTTGAGGAACGCCGTGTCCGGCACGACAAGGTCTAAAGTCCCTGCCAGCAGAGCCAGTTCCCGGTCAATCTCCCCATAATCAAAGGTCTGCGGCAGATAGAGGAACTTCATTCCCAGACGCTCAGAGAGTTTCTCTCCGCCCGCCTTGGCCGGCGGATATGTGACTATATTAAAAAAACTCTCCGCCATGGAAAGATATTCTTCAAAGGTCTCGCAGTCCGTGATATCTTTCACCGTATAGCCGCCTTCCCGCAGCATTCCAAATATCTCACTGTCCGGGTGCAGCGCCAGATCATTTCCCACAATATTGATCTGACGGGGATTTTTCTCCCGCTCTTCCAGACAGTCATACATGGTCATCCGCAGTTTCTGGTCAGGCGTCAGACCGCCTTTTTGCATGATCGGATCCATGTAACATTCCAGAAATTTTTGTTCCGGGAACTGCTCTCTGAGCGTCCGGTAAATGTACGGAATATCGCAACCCATAAAATGATGCAAACAGACGGTAAACAACAGAACCACCGTCGGTTTGCGCTTTAATTTATGCAAAATCTCCGATACGCCGTCAATGATCAGCTCTTCCATTCTACCGTCGGTGAGATCCTCCTCACAGAGAGCGATGGTGGAAAAACGGTCCACCGCGCCCATCTCCGCCGCCGTGAGAACCACGCCCCGGTTGCAGTTGGCCGCACAGACATAAATCTGATGGGAGCCCGGAATGAGCATCCCCGTATGCACGATATTCCATGTGCCATGGGCGGGACTGTTGTATTCCAGTCCCGGCAGAAACGGCGACGGCCAGGCGGCGCCTTTCATGAAGACCATTTCCTTTTCCGTAACAAAAGGCTCCGGACTTTCCCACGCTTCCCGGCGTTCCAGGGCCTCCCTGTTTCCATGTATCATATTAAGCATTTTTCTTCTCCCTGAAATCTATTTCTGTTCATCCGTCTCCCGGCAGACCGCAAGAATCTGCTCCGCCAGCCGACGGTATTCCTGGGCCATCTTGCTGTCCGGCTGCGCCTCCATCACCGTCATGGCCCGCTCCTCGGCATCCGTGACGGTCTCACTGCGGTTCAGCTTCCCGATGATCCGGCTGTGGATATCCTCACAGAGTTCCTGCACCTTTTCTTCCTCATGCTTTACATTTCTTCGATTTAAAATCAGGCCTCCCAGCTTCGCGTAGCCGCGGTTTTTAAAATTCTCCACCGCCACGGCAATGTTCGCCGCCGCGTGGATGGCCATATTTTCTCCGGAGGTAAGTATGAAAACCTGGTCGGCGTAGCCGCCCCGCATGGGCATGGAAAATCCACCGCAGACCACATCGCCCAGCACATCGTAGATCACCACATCCGGCTGATAAGTCTCATAGGCTCCCTTTTCTTTCAGCTTCTCCAGGGCGGCGATGATGCCACGGCCGGCACAACCCATGCCCGGCGCCGGACCCCCGGCCTCCACACAGAGGACGCCCCGGTATCCTTCTATGACCATATCCGACAAGATAAAATCATTTTTCCGTTTTCTCACCAGATCAAGAACCGTTTCCATGGGAGCGCCGTGCCGCAGAAGCACCGTGGAATCCGCCTTCGGATCACATCCAATCTGCATCACTGTAAGTCCCTGCTCCGCCATGGCCGCCGCCACATTGGAGATGGTGGTGGATTTGCCGATGCCTCCCTTTCCATATACTGCAATCTTAATCATCGCATTTCTCCTTAAAACATTTCTTTTGTTATTTATGAAATACTATATAAATCCATTCATAAGTACATTAGCACGTTCCTCATTTACGGAATGGCCTGCATTTTCACACTTTCGCGTAAGCCACCTTGGAGGTCACCCCAGAAAGCCGTCCGATGCGGCCGGACAGGGTGCTTATGACATTCTGCGGGGCGTCCACCACCAGACTGATGATATTAATGCCCCTGGCTCGGTAAGGAATCCCCATCCGCCCCACTATATATTCGGCGTATTCATGTATAATATTATTAAGATCTGCCGTCGTATCCATATTTTCCACGATGATAGACAAAACGGCGATTCGTGTTTCCGTCTCCATGACCGGTCACATCCTTTCTGCTATTGTTCTTGTATATTATTCCAATGATATCTCGGGTATCAGACCATTGGAGTTATCGATACCTCCGGCGCCCAACCGCTCATCAACAGATTCTCGGAAGCATCTCTCCCCTCGGCTGCGGCAGCAGTGTCTCCGCACCGATTTCCGTAGTCATGACCACACGGCCCGGCATCTCTTCCGTCACCTCACCGATGATGGCTGCATCTTTCGTGTATTTTCCCTGGCGCAGCTTCGCCACAATGGCCTCCGCTTGCTCCTTCGGCGCAAAAATCACCAGCCGTCCCTCACAGGCCAGATACAGAGGTTCCAGTCCCAGCATACCGCAGACGCCTTTTACACCGGACTGCACCGGAATGTCCCTGGCGTTCAGGCGAATACCTACCTGACTTTGTCCCGCAATCTCATACAGTACCGTGCCGACGCCGCCCCGGGTGGCGTCACGAATCACATGGATATCTTTCGTCACCGAAAGCATATCCTCCACGGCACCCCACAGCGGCGCGCAGTCGCTGGTCACATCGGCGGCAATGCCGAACTCCTCTCTTTCCAGCAAGATTGTGCATCCATGGCGGCCGACATCGCCGCTGACGATGACCACATCGCCCGGCTCCGCCTTCTTGCCGGAAGTTTCCACGCCATCTTGCACCCGTCCGATGCCGGTGGTGGTGATAAACACGCCGTCCACCTGCCCTTTTCCAGCCACCTTGGTATCACCTGCCACAATCTTCACGCCGGCTTCTTTTGCCGCCGCCTCCATGGCCGCGGCAATCTTTTCCAGTGTTTCCATGGGAAATCCTTCCTCAATGACAAAGGCACAGGAAAGATACAACGGTTTCGCACCCATGCAGGCCAAATCATTGACCGTGCCGCAGACGCTGAGTTTTCCGATGTTTCCTCCCGGAAATTCCGCCGGCGATACGATGAATCCGTCGGTGGTAAAAGCGAGCTTTCCCGCTTCCACCGAAAGCACTGCCGCATCATCGCTGGTCAGATCCGGGTTGGCAAAATGTTCTTTAAATACTTGATCAATCAGCTCGGCGGTCTGTCTACCGCCGGCCCCATGGGCCAGAGTTACTGTTTTTTCCATAATATTTCTCCTCGTGATGTGTTTATATTCTAATTGGGATTTGTGAAGGTGGCGGCACACAACTTATCTTCTCGCGGCAATGCTCGCTGTACTGCACAGAGATTCACAAATCCCAATTCTCTCCGTACTGATAAAAGGCGGAGCAGGCACCCTCGCCAGAAACCATGCAGGCGCCCACCGGATGCAGCGGCGTGCAGCCTTTTCCAAACAGAGGACACTGGGTCGGCATACATTTGCCCTGCAGTACTTCCCCGCAGCGGCAGGCCGGATTGCTCCGTCCTTCCATCTTAGGAACGCCATATTTGATTCTGGCGTCAAAGTTCTGATACTCCTTCCGAAGTTGCAGGCCGGACAGCGGAATCACGCCAAGGCCTCGCCACTCGGAATCACAGGCTTCCATCCACTCTTCCATGAGTTTCCGGGCCGGCAGGCTGCCCCGGGCTGTCACCACTCTCTTATAGGCATTGGCAAAAAACGGTTCCCCTTCCGGAAATTTTTTGAGGATCACGGCAAAGGCCGCCAGAATCTCTTTTGCTCCAAAGCCTGCCACCACGCCGTTTATGCCTTCCCCGGCCAGCTTCTCGCAGAGTTCCGTTCCCATGATGGCGTTAACGTGTCCTGGATAGAGGAATACATCGGCGCTGCCTTTTAAAGCCTTATAGGACTGCGGCATAGTTTTGTTGGCGGTCAGCAGTGAATAATTATCAAGTCCCTCCTCCGCCGCCATCTTCACAGACAGGCAGGAAGCCGGCGTGGTGGTCTCAAAGCCCACGGACAGGAAGACCACCTGTTCGCCCCGATGTTCCCTGGCGTACTGAAATGCATCCATTGGTGAGTACACCACCTGAATCTTTCCACCCTCCGCTCTCACCGCCACCAGACTTTTTTCGCTGCCCGGCACCCGGACCAGATCTCCGAAGGTACAGATGGTTGCCCGTTTTTCCAGCGCCAGCCATACCGCCTCATCGATGAAATCCGCCGGCGTCACACAGACCGGACATCCCGGCCCGGAAATCAGGTTCACCTGCTCCGGCAGCAATTTCCGGATTCCCAGCCGGAAAATCTCGTGGGTGTGGGTGCCGCAGACCTCCATGATCCGCACCGGCGGCCCGTCATAGTTCTCAATAATCTCTCTGGCTGTCTTCAATGTATCTTTCATAACAGCTCCTCCAAAATCTCTTCAAATTCTTTGTGACATTTTCTCCATGAATGACATTTCTTTAAAACTCTTACAGCAGTTCCCCCAGAATCTCATCGGCTTCCTCCTCTTCATCCTCCTGAATCTTTGCGATGGCGATTCCCGCGTGAACCATCACATAATCGCCCGGCTCCACATTTTCAAGCAGTTCTGTAGAAATCTCCCTCTTAGCGCCGGACGCGTCCACCACTGCCATTCCGTCCTTCATGGTTACAATTTTTGCTGGTAAGCCTACACACATGGCTGTTCCTCCTTTTTCTTCGATTAGTGCCATAATTGTATTACTACAATGTTGTATCTCTTTAAATATTACATCGCCTTGGACATTATATCACTACTAATGTTCTTTGCGCTGCAGATACGCCATGGCCGCCGCTGCCTGTCCGAGACAGATGCCGCCGTCGTTGGGCGGAATTAGATGATGGGTCAGCACATGGAATCCCTCTTCTTCCAGCCGCTCCACACTGTACCGGAGCAGCAGAAGATTCTGATACACGCCTCCGCTTAAAGCTACGGTATTTTTTCCGGTCTGCCTGCGGATTTCCACACAGGCTCCTACGATCATCTCCGCCAGTTCCCGGTGAAACAGCCACGCCAGATAGCCGGGTTCTTCCCCCGCCCGCCTGCCCTCTGCCATGCGGCGGATCAAACTGCCGGTTTTCAGCAAGAACTGCCGTTCGTCCCCTCGTTCATCAGCATCCGCTTTCCTAACGGCGCCACCTCCGGACACCGGCAAAAGATATTTTCGTTCATCCTGAGAGAGTGCGGGTTCAACTCCCGTCTCCTCCACCCATTGCTTCAGATAAGCTTCCGCGGCAAACTGCAGGGAAGTGGATGCTTCCCCCTCAAAGGTGGAGCACCGGCAAACGCCCAGCATCGCGCTGACCGCGTCGAAGAGGCGGCCGGCGCTGGTGGAGGTCACGGTGTTGATACCCCGCTCCGCCATTTTGCAAAGAATAGCCGCCTCCTGTCCAGTGCACAGTTCCCACTGTTCCGCTTTCCGGCAGGCTTCCTCTTCCCCGTAAATATCTTTTAACAGGGAAACGGCAATGCGCCAGCCTTCCTTTGCGGAAAGGTCGCCGCTCACCTGAAGGAAGGGCTCCACCGACGCCAGCCGGGTAAATCCTTTATAATCGGCGGCGAGAATTTCGCCGCCCCAGATGCTGCCGTCCGTGCCATAACCGGTGCCGTCAAAGGACACGCCGATGACCGGCTCTCTCCAGTCGTTTTCCGCCATGCAGGATAAAATGTGGGCGTAATGATGCTGCACCTTGATAAGAGGCAGTCCCAGTTCCTCCGCAGCCGCCGTGGTATTGTAACCGGGATGCATATCGCAGGCCGCCAGCACCGGCTCTGCCTCCAACAGCCGGCACATCCGCTCCATGGATTCTGTCAGCGCCCGCACCGTCCGCGCATCTCCCATATCTCCGATATACGGCGACGGATACAGCAGCGCATTTTTTCCCACGCAGAAAGTATTTTTCAGCTCGCCTCCCACCGCCAGCACTTCTCCCTGCCAGTCCGTACTCAACATGACCGGCAGCGGCGCGTAGCCCCGGGAGCGGCGAATCATGTACGGCTCTCCCCGGAAAAAATCCATCACCGTATCGTCGGCCCGAATCCTTATCAGACGATCGTGGGATAAAATAATATCGCAGAGTCCAAGAAGCTCCCGCCGGGCGTCTTCGTCATCCCGACAGATGGGCGCCCCGGACGTATTGGCGCTGGTCATCACCAGACAATCGGACACTTCCGTATCATCGTCATAGTCAAAAAGAAGAAGCTGGATGGGCGCGTAGGGAAGCATCACTCCCACCTTCGGATTGCCCGGCGCCACCGACGGACAGAGCTTTCCATCCGGCTTCCGGGGCAGCAGCACAATGGGCTTTTGATGACCGTCCAGAATCTCCGTCTGAGCCACATCCGCCTGACATTCTCTTTCCACCGTCTCCATATCTTTCATCATTACGGCAAAGGGCTTCACCGGGCGTTTCTTCCTGCGGCGCAGCAGAGCCACCGTCTCTTCATTGGAAGCGTCGCAGCACAGATGAAACCCTCCGATTCCCTTGATGGCGGCAATGCCTCCCTCGCTGATCACCTTCCGCACCCGGCGGATGGCGTCAGCGCCCCGGACGGTTCCTTCGCCCTTTGCTGAGCCGGCATTTTCATCCAGCAGATACACTTGCGGTCCGCAGTCATTGCAGCAGACCGGCTGGGCGTCATACCGCCTGGTCTCCGGATGAGTGTACTCCCACTCACAGGTCTCGCACATGGGAAACTCCGCCATGCTGGTCCGCTCTCGGTCATAAGGCATGGCGTCCAGAATGGTCAGCCTCGGTCCGCAGCAGGTACAGTTAATGAAAGGTTGCAAATATCGCTGGTTATTTTTATCGTACATTTCCTCTTTACATTTCTCACAGATGGCAATGTCCGGGGACACAAAGATATCTCCCCGGATCTTCCCACTCTCTATGATGGAAAATGTATCAAAGACCGGGGCCTTTTCCTGCTCTTCCACATCCATTTTCAGGATCACCGCCCGCTCCGGCGGCCGTTCCCGTATATCCCGGCAGAAATTCTCCAGGTTCTTTTCCTGCCCCTGCGCCCATATTTCCACATAAGGTCCCATGTTGCACACGCTGCCATGAACATGATTTTTCTCTGCATGTCGGCTCACCGTGGGCCGGAAACCAACGCCCTGCACAATGCCAAAGACACGGATGCAGATTGTCTGCCGTCCGGCCTTTGCCAATGACTTTTCGGCCTCTGCATTCTCTGTCTGATTTTCTTTTTTGATTTTCTTTCCTGTCTTAATTTCTTTTTCCATCCGTCTATACATGCCTCTTTCCGGAAACCGCGAAATGCGACAGCGGCAGAAAATCTCCGGCATATTCCGGCGCCGCTCGCATAAACAGGCTCTCACCGATAATCAGGTCATAACCACCATTCTGTACCAGAGAAATCCACTGGTCTTCCTCTTTCAAATGAATATCTCCCGACTCTTTTAATTCTTTTTCCAGCATAAACCAGGATGCGACGGTAATCTCTGCATTGCTGCTCTCCCGGATAAGCTCTCTCAGAGAATTGGCCAGCACCTGCTGATGAACGATAAGAATTTTCTTCCGCTCTTTCCTGCAAATCTCGTCCATCATTGACGCAAAACCCGGAATCGTCCCAAGCGGATACGCCGCCTCATACGGCGTGCCATATTCCTTTTCCAGATATTCCGCCGCCGCCAACCCTGCCGGGGCGATAACCAGATTCTTCTCAGCCCGTCCTGCCTGCTCTACGGCGTCAAGGCCCGCGCCCATGCCGTAGCTAAACACCTGCCGCCAGCCTTGGCTCTGATAATATCGCTGCAGCGCGCTCTCTTCTTCTGTTTCCACCACGTCCATCGGCGTGGCTCCGATGATTCCGAGAGTTCCCGGCACTGTGCTTTTCCCGGCAAAGATACCTTTTCCAGTAAATGTACGGAACAGTTCCAACGACGCTTTTTTCACACCATCGTCATATAACTCCATACCGTTGGTATCCACTGTCACCGTCGGAAAACCTGTTTTCTTCCCGATCATCCGCTTCAAAGCAGAATAGTCCGTCCCGATGACCGCCGGCACCGGGGTTCCGATGACCGCCACAAAGTTCCCGTCAATTTTTTCACAGGCTTTGCTGATTTTTTCCACCAGCTTATCATCCCTTCCCAGGATGGCGTCCATATCTCTGAGCCCCGCACTGAATATGGCGCTTTTACTGTCAAACCACCGCGGCTCGTCAAAGCCACAGACGTTTCCCGCGCATCCCCCGGCATCCAAAATGATCACCAAACCTCCCAGCTCACAGAACACAGCGGCGGCGCCGGATTGATCCGGGGCAAACGGGGCAATGTATTTTCTAAGTCCTTTCATAAATTTCTCCTTTTACTTTTCAAAATTGGGATTACCCAACGCCTCCTCACACGCCGCAAAGAAGCGCCGCACTCCCGCATATCCAAAGGGCTGGATGTCGTCGCTCCATTCCAGGTGCGCTGCTTCCGGATGATAGTAAGCGGCGTCTTTTCCGATGGTGATATCCGCCGGCGCTTCCGCGCAGTCGTAATAAATCATGGTCGGTTCCAGGTTGGAATAAATACGGGTTTCCGGACTTAGCTGCGCGATTTTTTCCAGGTAGAGGAAATCATTTTCTCCGATGCTGGCAAAGATTTCCGCCACGGAGAATCCGTATCGAAGCAGCGCCAAAGAAAGCTCGAAGGCGTTGCCGTTGCAGCCTTCACCCACGGAAAACGTCAGTTTCGAGTATTTCTGCCGGAAATCTTCCACCGCCGCTTCCGCCTGGGCGCGGCGAGCGCTGTCGTCCATTTTCACACCGATGGCCGCAGCGAATAACTCGTACTGCCGGGCAATTTTATCCATCTGATACAATCTGGTCAGCTCAATCCATGGAATGTTCAGCCGCTTACGAATATCCTCCGCCGCATACCTGGCCTCCGGGTTCAGCACCAGATTGAAGTTCGCCTCCGCCATGGACAGATATTCCTCATAACTTTCACATCGGGAAATTTCCCGAATTGTCTTTATCCCCGCCTGCCAAAGCAGCTCATAAAGCTCGCAGTCGTCGATGAGAGGCGCAAAATGTCCCAACAGATTCACCGAGGTGCTTTTTTTCTTCCGCGGCTCCAAAAGGGAGTAAATGGACTGGCGCACATGAACCATCGGCGGCTTCCGCCCCTCCCTTGTCAGTGCGTACATATAACACGGCAGCACCGGAATACCCACGGTCTCCTGCGCCTTTTTACAGACACGTTCCATATCGGTTCCCAGCAAGGCGTCCACACAAGTAATACAGATCATCAACACCGTCGGCTTGTCTTCCCTGCCATCGCAAATTTCCTGTACCGCCTGGGGAATTTTTTTCAAATGTCTTCCGGTGACGATATCCGTCTCGTCCATCATCAGATAATAAAACCGGTCGCTATAACCACCCAGTTCACTTAAAATGGTGGTATTCCTTCCACAGCATCCCGGTGCCACCAGAAGCATCACCGAACCCGGAATGGCGAGCCCCGCCCGCTTCACACCGAACCCCTGAGCCCCCGGCGAATTAAAGGCCAGCGTAGCCGGAGAACTGTATATCAAATGTCTGTTAATAATCATCTCATCGGCCAGGGCATCCTTTCCCACCTCCACCAGCTCCCTGGCAGTCAGGCAAAACGCCCGGCGCCCTTCCCTCTTTTCTTCCCCGGAGCAGGATATACAGGCTTCCGATGGATTCTGTGTGCCCGATACATTATTGTCTGTTTCCACTGCTGTTTTGTTCATTCTACCCTTTCTCCCTCTATTTTTTTCCTTTCTTCAAATATTCCTTCCATAGCTTCAAACCGACAACTCCTCCGCTGCCAGCAGCTCCTCCGCCAGCTTCAGAAACGACCGGCTCACTTCGCAGTCCGGGTCGCCTTCCAACACGGTCTTTCCACAATCTTCGTAATAGGTGATCTCCGGGCTGCGGGCGATTTCTCCGACGACCGGCAAACTTGCCGCGTCGGCAAAGGCCTGCACTTTTTCTTTTTCGTTTTCCACGTTGCGGTGGTTGAGCACGATGCCGTAGACCTTCGCGTAGCTTCTGTCCTCAAAATTTTTGACGGCCGTGTTGATGTTGTTGGCGGCGTAGAGCGCCATTTTCTCGCCGGAGGTGACGATGAGTACTTTGCTGGCGTAGCCTTCCCGGATCGGGGCGGCGAAACCGCCGCAGACCACGTCACCCAATACATCGTAAAGCACTACATCCGGCTGTCTCTTTTCAAATAATTCCAGGTCTTCCAGAAGCTGGAAGGTGGCGATGATTCCTCTTCCCGCGCACCCAAGACCCGGCGTCGGACCGCCGGTCTCGATGCAGAGGACGCCGCCGAAACCTTCCCTGGAAATATCTTCGATGGTCTCCGGATCCTCGTCGTATTCTCTCATATAGTTCATCACCGGAATGGGAGTGGTTCCGCCCAGAAGATTGATGGTGGAATCGGCCTTCGGGTCGCATCCAATTTGAATCACCTTTTTTCCGAGAGTGGCAAAAGCCGCCGCCAGGTTACTGGTGATAGTGGACTTGCCGATGCCTCCTTTTCCGTAAATCGCGATTTTTAACATAAAAAAACTCCTTCATTTCTCACTGCCCCGCCGGCTGTGGAAATAAAAGAGTGTCGATTGCAAAAAATGTTTTACTATAGGACGCAGATGTTCCGTATTTCCTGCGCACTTTGATGCACTGATAACTTCGCTGCCTGTCTCTCTCAACTATTCCCGCTCGGTATTCCTTGCCGTCAGAGCTGATTTTTGTTTGTCTACAGGATACCATAAACATCTTTGGGAGACAAGTGAAATTATTCTATGTTTATATATAAAATCAATATCAATTACTATTTTTATTGTTGAACATTTTTTCTGTGTCTGCTATAATTGTCTAAAATAACAATGTTCATCTTCGCAGATGGATTCCGCCGGCAAATATGCGTACAGGCGTTCCTGTTTTCCGGCTGTCTGTATGTTCCGCGCGGGTTTCATTTTCAGAAGGCAAAGAAAGAGAGGAGTTTATTTATGGACAACAGCGTAATGTTTTCACTGACCTACGGATTATTTGTCGTGACCACCAAAGAGGGCGACAAGGATAACGGATGCATCACCAACACCGCTGCACAGGTTACCGATACCCCGCTGCGGATTTCTCTCACCGTGAATAAGGCTAACTACACTCACGGCATGATTGAGCGCACCGGTGAATTTAACGTATCCATTTTGTCCGAGAAGGCAAGTTTCGATACGTTCAAACATTTCGGTTTCCAGAGCGGACGAGATGTAGACAAGTTCGACGGCTACACCACAGCTAAAAGAGCGGACAACGGCATTTATTATATCACCGAAGGCGCCAACGCTTACATTTCCGCCAAGGTAGTACAGAGCATCGACCTGGGTACCCACACCATGTTCATCGCCGATGTTGTCGCCGGGGAGAAGCTCTCCGATGACCCGTCCACCACATATACCTATTATCAGAAAAATATCAAGCCGGCCCCGGCGGCGCCGAAGACCGGAAAGGTGACCTGGGTTTGTCAGATCTGCGGCTATGTGTATGAGGGCGAGGAATTGCCGGCTGATTTCATCTGCCCGCTGTGTAAACATGGAGCCATTGACTTTAAAAAAGTAATCTCATAACAGTCTGGAAATAAGCACCTGATTCTTGCACTATTTTTTAGAATATAGTAGACTATAACTCGAGTATGTACCGTGTTTTCTCGCTTTTGCCGCGGTAAACACCGATAAACAAAAACGAAATAAAAAGCAAAGGAGCTTTGAGTATGGAACTGACATCAATTAAAGATTTATACAGGAATCGGGAGCAGTATTTCAATCAGGAAATCACCATCGGGGGATGGCTGAGAAACAAACGGGATTCCAAAACCTTCGGGTTTCTGGTGGTCAATGACGGTACTTTTTTTGAACCGCTGCAGGTGGTTTATTCCGATACCCTCGCGAATTTCGCCGACATCACCAAACTGAATGTGGGCGCCGCACTGATCGTAAGGGGCACGCTGGTTCCGACTCCGCAGGCAAAACAGCCTTTTGAGGTGCAGGCCGGCGAGGTACAGATTGAAGGCGCCTCCGCTCCGGATTATCCGCTGCAGAAAAAACGCCACAGTTTTGAATATTTGCGGACGATCTCCCATCTTCGTCCCCGAACTAACACTTTCCAGGCAGTCTTTCGCGTGCGTTCTTTAATCGCCTACGCCATTCACAAGTTTTTCCAGGAGCGGGATTTCGTCTATGTACACACCCCGCTGATCACGGGAAGCGATTGTGAGGGCGCCGGAGAAATGTTCCAGGTGACCACCCTGGATCTGCAGAATATCCCGAAAAATGAAGACGGCGCCGTGGACTTTACAAAGGATTTCTTCAACAAGCCGACCAATCTGACTGTCAGCGGCCAGTTAAACGGAGAAACCTACGCCATGGCGTTTAAAGATATTTATACTTTCGGACCAACGTTCCGTGCGGAAAACTCCAACACCACAAGACATGCGGCAGAGTTCTGGATGATCGAGCCGGAGATGGCGTTTGCTGATTTGCAGGATAAGATGATTCTCGCCGAGCGCATGTTAAAGTCTATCATTGATTATGTTCTGGAAAATGCGCCAGAAGCGATGGAGCTCTTGCACACGCTT
>CAYULX010000013.1:0-44038 GCA_964445535.1 uncultured Eubacterium sp. | reverse complement strand
AAATGAATAAGCCCACCCCTGTATATCTGGGGTACAGGCTTATTATACGAGGAGATGGTAGATGATGAAAAAATTATTTGATGCCGATACGGCAAAAGGGTCCGTGGTCAATGGTATCGCGTTCGCACTGACAGTCCTTGTGTATCAGTTGTGCCCGCCGGTTACCAGTTACCAGTGGTGTGTGTACGGAGGTTTTCTTCTGTGCGTGGCGCTGGGCGGAAACAAAAAGAAATATCCGAATTATCTGTGCAGTATTATCGCCGGGTACATCTGGGCGTTTTTCTACTGGAATCTGGGCGGATGGTTTATGACGGCCGGAATGCCGAGGATTCCCGCATTGATGCTGGGGGAATTTATTTGTACCACCGCTCTTTTGTATGTACATTTACATTTGATGAAAAATACCTGGGCCAATGTGGTGCCATATTGTTTCTTGGCCGTCGCTAGCATTTATGCCACGGGAGGTACACAGAATACCTGGCAGTGCGGAATTTCCATTATTGCAGGTATGACGCTCTGTATTGTTTATAATATTATTATGGACAAAATCTATGCCATGGCAAAGCCAAAGGAGGAAGAAGCAAATTCTTAAAGAGATAAGTCAGAACCGCGAGGAGGTGTACCTATGGATAAAGTAACTTTTATTTTAAACGGAGAAGACCGGACGGTTGTCTTTTCAGGCAGGGAGACGCTTCTGAAGTATCTTAGAAATGTGGAATGTCTGAAAGGGACAAAGGAAGCCTGCGGCATGGGACAATGCGGCGCCTGCAGTGTCATCATAGATGGAAAGCTCTGTCGCTCCTGTGTCACTTTGATGAAAAATATACAGGGTAAAACGGTGGAAACCATAGAAAACGTGGCAAAGAACGGAGAGCTTTCCGTGATTCAAAAATCTTTTTTGGATGCGGGAGCCGTGCAGTGTGGTTTTTGCACACCGGGCATGGTGATGGCCACGAAGGTGCTTTTGTCTGAAAATTTAAACCCAACGGACGAAGAAATTTATGAGGGTCTGAAAAACAATTATTGCCGATGCACCGGATATGTGAAAATCATAGAAGCTGTCAGGCTGGCGGCGGCCAGACTGCGGGGAGAAAAACTTGCTCTTCAGGACGTGCGGCAGGGAGAGCATACGGAGATTATAGCCGGAGTGAATCAGGAAATTTCACCGGTGAAGGGGTCGGCTCTTGGAAAACCGGTCTGGGATGTGGACGGACCGGCGAAGGTGAGCGGCAGTCTGAAGTTTTGTGATGACTTCGAGGCGGAAGAATTTGGCGAGGAAAAAATGCTTCACGGGGCTTTTGTTTGGGCGCCTGCGCCGAAAGCAAAGATTCTGTCCATGGACACGGAGGAGGCGAAGGCAGCCGACGGCGTCATTCGCATTGTAACAGCCGCGGATGTTTCCGGCAGCCCGCTGGTAGGCACATGGACACCGGAACAAAAGGTATTTTGTGATGAGGAGGTCAACTTCCTGGGAGACGTGCTGGCGCTGGTGGTGGCTGACACCGAAGTACACGCCCGGGCGGCAGCGGCCCTTGTCAAAGTGGATTATGAGGAACTGGAAGGCATCTATACCATCGCGGACGGGTACGCAAAGGAAAGTTTCCTGCTCCACACCGGAAGAGAAGCAGGAGATGTGGATGCGGCGAAGAAGAAGGAAGAGTTTGTAAAGCTGACCGTATCCAAAGAGATGGAGCGGCAGGAACACGCCTGCATGGAGCCGGAATCTGCCATTGGCTATTACAAGGACGGGAAAATGACCGTGTATTCCTGTACCCAGTCCCCGTTTGAAATCCGCCGGATGCTGGCCAATAATCTTGCCATGAAGGAAGAAAATGTGCGGGTGGTGGCAACTCCGCTGGGCGGAGGTTTTGGAAGCAAATGTGATTCGGTCATAGAAGCGCAGACAGCGGTGGCCGCCTATGTCTGCGGCGGGCCGGTTAAGGTGACGCTCACCCGGGCGGAATCACTGATTGCCAGCTCCAAACGGCATGGATATCACACGGATTATGAGATTGGATTTACCAAAGACGGAAAGTTTGAATATCTGGAAAGCCGGATGTTTTCTGACGGCGGACCGTATACCACAGAGAGTTACGGTACGCTGATGACCGGCTGTCTGATGGCCGGTGGTCCATACACAGTAGACAATGTCCGCATTGAGGGCAGCGCTATCCGTACCAACAATGTGCTGGGCGGCGCCTTCCGGGGATACGGCATCAATCAGGCGGCAGTTTCCATTGAGACGGCGGTGGATATGATGGCGGAAAAACTGCACATGGATCCCTTTGAAATCCGCCGGAAAAATGCGGTGCGGGTCGGAAGCTACTCAGTGGGAGGAGAACTTCTTCAATATAGCGTTGGCCTTGTGGACACCATTGACGCCTGCGAGAAAAAACTGAAAGAGGTGCTGAAAGAGTATGAGGGAAAGTATCCGGAGGGAGATAAAGTTCTCGGATATGGCGTTGCCAGCGGCTTCAAAAATGTCGGTATCGGAAAGGGAATCTTCACCGATGACGGCGCCTGCAAGCTGACACTAAAAGAAGACGGAAGACTGGAAATGATTTGCTCCGGTACGGACATGGGACAGGGATTTCGCACCGCCATGGTACAGATTGCTGCGGAGACCCTCGACATGGATATCGACAACATTGATATTATCATCGGAGATACGGATATCACCATCCCGACAGGACAATCGGTCAGTGAACGTCAGACGCTGTGCGGCGGAAGAGCGGTATTTGAAGCCTGTGAGAATCTGAAAAAAGAGTTAAAAGAAAACCCGTGGACGCCGGGCGAAGTGCGGAAAGTCCAGTATTATTATGTGACGCCGCCGACCTTTGCCATCGGTGATTTTGAAGGGGCGAAAGAAAAAGGAGTTCCGTACCGGAACTTTCCGGCTTACGCCTATACCACCCAGGCAGCCATCGTGGAAGTGGATAAAAAAACGGGCGAGGTAAAACTGCTGCGGGTCATCGCCGCCCATGATGTGGGACGTGCCATCAATCCGCACATCATTGAAGGACAGATTCACGGCTCCTGCTCTATGGGACAGGGATATGCGCTGACGGAGAGTTATCCAAGCCAAAACGGATATCCGACGAAGAGATTTTACAAAGAACTGGGACTTCCGAAAGCGGAAGACACACCAATATATGATTTGATTCTCATCGAAGACCCGGAGCCGACCGGACCGTATGGAGCCAAAGGAATCTCCGAGGTGGCCACCGTTCCTATGACGCCGGCCATTCTAAATGCCATTTATAATGCCATCGGCGTCCGTATCAATAAAATGCCCGCCTCCCCGACAGTGATCAAAGAGGCGCTTCGCACCGGAAAATGTGAAGTTCCGACCATTGAGGAGATAATACATGTTTACCATTAAGGAAGTCTGTCATCTAACAGGATTGTCAAGGAAAGCGGTTTTATATTATGAGAATCACGGTTTAATCTGCCCGTCGGAACGCTCCGCATCAGGATATCGTCTGTATTCTCATGATGAGGTGGAAAAACTGAAACTGATTCGGAATCTGCGCTCCATACAATTTTCTGTAAATGAAATCAAGAGACTTCTGGCTCCGGATATTGAGGAAGATACGGTAAAAACCTATTTTAATCGTCGGAGAAATGCTTTATTGATGGAATCCAATAACTATTACATCCTGGCAAAAAAGATTGAACATGTGGAAAAATCTTTTGACAAATACATTTATCTTGACAATGAAAATATAAGAATACGGGATTATTCCAGTAAATCCGCCCTCCTGGTTTTTAATATGCAGAACGATTTTATATACGGAAGCCTGCGGTCCTCCGATGTGGAGACGATTGTCCCTGTGGTGAGAAATCTTCTAGTGTCTGCGTGGCAGAACAATATTCCCATTATCCATGTGTGCGATTCTCATATGCCGGAGAAAACACCGGAATGGAAAATCTGGGGTCCCATGCCGCGGAGGGGAGTCTGGGAGCGGATCTCATAAAATTGCTGCAAAGTATTCCTTATGAATATATGATAAAAAAACAGGGATACAGCGCGTTTTATGATACAAATCTTCAGGAGATTCTTGATTTCTGGGATATCAGAAATTTGTTCTTCTGCGGCGTATACACAGAAGTTGCCTTGTTTCAAAGTACATTGGATGCGTTTCACCGGGGTTACCGGCTGTGGCTGATAGAGGACGGCATCACCGGGCAGGGCATGAAAACGCCATGGAAAACATGGAGGCGTTCTGCGGGGCGACGATTATATCTTCTGCGAAAACTTTTCGCATTTTTCAGGATCCGGATACGTTCTTTGGGAATTTGTAGAAAAAAATACTTGCTTAATTAAAATATCGGTGTTATAGTATAGAAGATAACGGTAGATGATAGGAGTGGGCGTACGCCCACTCCTATTGTTTGTGTGGAAAGAGGTGAGATCAACATGAAAAGAACAGAGATTGTTGCAAGGGCAGAAGAACTGGCAGCGCCGATTATTGATGCGAATGATTTTGAGCTTGTCGATGTAGAATATGTAAAGGAGGGCGCTAACTGGTATCTGCGCGTCTATGCAGACAAGGAAGGCGGCATTACCATTGATGACTGTGTTCTCATCAGCCGTGCGTTGGAGCAAAAGCTGGATGAGGAGGATTTTATCAAAGATCCTTATATTCTGGAGGTGAGTTCTCCGGGGTTGGGCCGGCAGCTCAAAAAAGACAAGGATTTTCAGCGCAGCCTTGGAGAAAAGGTGGAATGTAAGCTTTATAAAGCCATTGACAAACAGAAAGAATTTGAAGGAATTTTGAAGGACTTTACGGAAGAGACAGTGACCCTTGCTGCTGACAGCGGGGATGTGGTTATAAACAGAAGTGATATTGCGGCCATTCGCCTGGCCATTGATTTCTGACGACATGTATAGCAGGAGGATACGACAAAATGAGTGAATTAATTGATGCTCTCAATCAGTTACAGAAAGAGAAAAATATCGAAAAAGAAGTAATTATGCAGGCGATAGAAGATTCACTGGTGGCAGCCTGTAACAGAGATTTCGGAAAGAATGCCATCGTAAAGGTGAACATGGACAGAGAGACGGGAGATATCTCTGTTTTTGTGGAGAAGACAGTAGTGGAAGAGGTGGAGGATTCCGCCACGGAAATCAGTCTTGAGGAAGCAAAAATGCGGGATATTCATTATGAGCTGGGCGATATCGTAAATATTGAGGTGACGCCGAAAAATTTCGGAAGAATTGCCGCGCAACATGCCAGAAGCGTCATCGTTCAGAAGATTAAGGAAGAGGAACGGAGAGTGCTCTATGAGCATTTCTCCCATAAAGAAAAAGATATCGTGACCGGTGTGGTACAGCGGTATAATGGAAAGAATATCTGTATCAGTCTGGATGATAAGACCGATGCGGTTCTCACGGAGAAAGAACAGGTGAAAGGTGAAGTCTTCCATCCGACCGACCGGATTAAGTTATATACTATAGAAGTAAAAGACACCAATAAGGGACCGAAGATTCTTGTATCAAGAACCCATCCGGAACTGGTAAAGAGACTGTTTGAAAAAGAAGTGGCAGAAGTCTACGATGGAACTGTGGAGATTAAGAGTATTGCCAGAGAGGCCGGCTCTCGTACGAAGATCGCGGTTGCTTCCAATGATCCGAACGTGGATCCGGTGGGCGCCTGTGTTGGTATCAACGGAGCCCGTGTCAACGCCATCGTCAATGACTTAAAGGGCGAGAAGATTGATATTATCACTTGGAGTGATGATCCGGCAGTTCTCATTGAGAATGCGTTAAGTCCGTCCAATGTTATTTCCGTGGATGTGGATCCGGAGGAGAAGAGCGCAAGAGTCGTTGTGCCGGATTATCAGCTTTCTCTTGCCATCGGTAAAGAAGGACAGAACGCTCGCCTGGCGGCGAAGCTGACCGGATATAAGATTGATATTAAGAGCGAAAGTCAGACAGCGGAGCTTCAGGAAGAATTTGATTTTGATGATTCCTTTGATGATATGGACGCTTCCTTCGATGAAGGAGATTTCGCCGAGACAGTCGGCGAAGAGTATGATGAGGATTATGCTGAGGACGCCGGAGTTTTTGCCGGAGATGAAGAGAAGCAATCCTTAGAATAAATAAGATGGACTGGTGACAGAGTATGGGAAAGAAGATACCGCAAAGACAGTGTGTGGGCTGTCGGGAAATGAAGTCCAAGAAAGATTTGATACGAGTCATTAAAACGCCGGAAAATGAAGTTCTCCTCGATGTGAACGGAAAGACAAACGGCCGCGGGGCTTATCTTTGTTTTTCTGCCGAGTGTCTTCAGAAGGCAAAACGTTCTAAAGGATTGGAGCGTTCGCTGAAAATTGCCATTCCGGAAGAGATATATCATCGTTTAGAGGAGGAGTTGAAGCAATTTGACACAGAGAGACAGAGTGTTGTCCATGCTGGGGATGGCCGCGAGGGCAGGCAGAATTGAGAGCGGCGAGTTCTCAACGGAAAAAGCCGTAAAATCCGGCCGGGGACGGCTGGTGATCGTGGCGGAAGATGCCTCTGGCAATACAAAAAAAATGTTTACCAACATGTGTAAATATTATGAAATCCCCCTTATGATTTTTGGCACAAAAGAGGAATTAGGGCATTGGATTGGAAAAGCATACAGGGCTTCCATCTGTATCTTAGATGAAGGTTTTGCAAAGGCAGTATTGAAAAAAATTAATCTAAATATGGAGGTGTAGCGGATGCCAAAAATGAGAGTACATGAAGTAGCGAAATTATATAATAAAAGCAGCAAAGAGATTATCGCCGCGTTAAAGCAGCAGGGAGTAGAAGTACAGAGCCATATGAGCACAGTTACAGAAGAAAATGTTTCAAAACTGAAAGGAATGTTTCAGCCATCCGATGGAGAAAAAAAGGTGCAGGCCACTCCGCAGGATAAAACGAAAAAGCCTTCGGCGGAACAGCCAAAGAAAAAAGACGGAGTCAAAGAAAAACAGCCAAACCGCGGCAATCGCGGCAATGACGGCGGAAGAAATAATGATAACAACCGGAATAACCGCGATGGAGGCCGTGATGGAAACAAAGGCCATGGGGACGGCAGCCGGAACCAGAATAACCGTGACGGAGGCCGGAACCAGAACCGGAACGACGGAAACCGTCGGCAGGATGGAGGAAGAGGCGGCGACAATCGTAATAATCGCAATAACGACGGCCGGAACTTTAACCGCAATAATGATGGCGGAAGAAATAATGATAACAACCGGAATAACCGCGACGGAGGCCGTGATGGAAACAGAGGCCATGGAGACGGCAGCCGGAACCAGAACCGGAATGACGGAAACCGTCGCAATGATGGAGGAAGAGGCGGAAACGGGAACCGCCGGAATAACGACAGACGAAGCAGAAACAAGTCTATGCTTGGCGGAGATACACCGATCAACGCGAAAGAAAGCAGGAGCGGAAAAGAAAATCGTCATGAGATCAACCGGGAGCACAGCCGTGATAATCAGAACCGGAATGAAGATTCCAGAGATTCCCGGGGTGGCCGCAATAACCGCCGGAATAATAACCGGAATAATGATTACAATAATAATAACAACCAGAAACGAAATAAAAACAAAGGCAAACAGCAGGTAATACAACAATCGGTGAAACATGAGGAACCGAAGGAAGATATAATCCGCAATATCACTCTGCCGAACCCGGTTTCCTTAAAAGAACTGGCAGAAACATGTAAAGTGACGCCTGCGGCTGTCATCAAGAAGCTTTTTATGGCTGGACAGATGGTGACAATCAATACAGAATTTACTTTCGATGAAGCGGCAGAGATTGCTCTTGAGTATAACTGCATTGCAGAGGAAGAAGTGCAGGTAGATGTCATTGAAGAACTTCTGAAAGAAGAAGACGATGATGAGAGTACACTGGTAGGACGTCCGCCGGTTGTCTGTGTCATGGGCCACGTTGATCACGGCAAGACTTCTCTTCTTGATGCCATCCGTTCCACCCATGTGACGGAAGGAGAGGCCGGAGGAATCACCCAGCATATTGGCGCGTATGTGGTAAATATTAATGATGAGAAGATTACTTTCCTGGATACTCCGGGACATGAGGCATTTACATCTATGCGTCTTCGTGGCGCGCAGGCGACAGATATCGCTGTATTGGTTGTCGCAGCCGACGACGGTGTGATGCCGCAGACCATCGAGGCCATCAACCATGCCAAGGCGGCAGAAGTCGAGGTTATCGTCGCTGTCAATAAGATTGATAAGGAAGGCGCCAATGTCGAGAGAGTAAAACAGGAGCTGACCGAGTACGGTCTTATTGCAGAAGACTGGGGAGGCAGCACCGTCTTTGTTCCGGTATCCGCAAAAACCGGAGAGGGCATTCAGGAGCTTCTGGAAATGATTTCTCTGACAGCCGAAGTGATGGAACTCAAAGCCAATCCAAACAGAAAGGCAAGAGGTCTTGTCATTGAGGCGAAGCTTGATAAGGGGCGGGGTCCGGTGGCCACCATCCTGATTCAGAAAGGTACTCTCCATGTGGGAGATTGTATCAATATCGGCCACGCTTACGGACGTGTCCGCGCCATGCTTGATGACAAGGGTAATCGGGTAAAAACTGCGGGACCATCTATGCCGGTGGAGATTCTCGGATTAAATGATGTGCCGTTTTCCGGTGAAGTTATGATGGCTCATGACAACGAAAAAGAAGCCCGTACCACAGCCGAAGCGTTCGTGGCGTACAGCAGAGAAAAGATGTTGGAAGATACCAAGAGCAAGCTATCTCTGGATGATTTGTTTGATCAGATTCAGGCAGGTAACGTAAAGGAACTGAATCTCGTGGTAAAAGCGGATGTGCAGGGTTCTGTGGAGGCAGTGAAGCAGAGTCTTACTAAACTTTCCAATGATGAGGTCATGATTAAGGTTATCCACGGCGGCGTCGGCGCCATCAATGAGTCCGACGTAACGTTGGCATCTGCATCCAACGCCATCATCATCGGATTTAATGTTCGTCCGGACGCCATGGCTAAGTCAGTGGCCGAGAGAGAAAAAGTGGATATGCGTCTGTACCGCGTCATCTACAATGCCATCGAAGACATCGAAGCGGCTATGAAAGGTATGCTGGATCCGGTATACCAGGAAAAAGTTACCGGACATCTGGAAGTTCGTCAGATTTACAAAGCATCCGGAGTGGGAACCATCGCCGGCAGCTATGTGACAGATGGAGAGATTTCAAGAACTTCCCAGACACGAATTATCCGGGACGGTATTGTAATTTACGAGGGAACCCTTGCATCCTTAAAACGTTTCAAAGACGATGTGAAAGAGGTCAAAGCCGGATTTGAGTGCGGTCTTGTATTTGAGAAATACAACGACGTAAAAGAAGGCGACCAGATTGAAGCATTTGTGATGGAAGAAGTACCGAGATAGAATTAAAATTTGCAGGAGAGATTGAAATATGAGAAAAAACAGTGTAAAAAATACTCGAATTAATTCCGAGGTGTTGCGGGAATTGAGCCGTATTATTTCAAGAGAAATCAAAGACCCGAGAATCTCTCCCATGACGACAGTGGTCGCCGTGGAGGTGGCTCCTGATTTAAAGACCTGTAAGGCGTACATCAGTGTGCTTGGTTCCAAAGAGGAACAGGAAAGCACCATGGAGGGCCTTACCAGCGCTCAAGGATATATCAAACGGGAACTGGCGCACAGCATTAATCTGCGGAACACTCCGGACATCCGTTTTATCCAGGATCAGTCCATCGCCTACGGCGTAAATATGTCGAAAAAAATTGATATCATCAATGCGGAGATTCATGAGAGAGAAAAAGCGGAACAGGAAATTGGAGAATCATCTGACGAGGATGTAAACGGAGAGGAGGCCTGACAGTGACTTCCAATAAAGAAATTAACAGGCAGGCGGTAAATCTGTTTTTTCGTAAGATAAAAGAGGCAAAGAACATCGCCGTTTCTGGACATATTAATCCGGACGGCGACTGTATCGCCGCCTGCCTGGGACTTGTCACCTATATTCTGGATACCTATCCGGAAAAAAAGGTGGATATTCTTTTAGAGCCAATCAGTGATAAGTTTCATTTTTTAAAACATTCGGATAAGATTTTGCAGAAAAAACAGATAGAAGAACCTTATGACCTCTATTTTGTTATGGACTGTTCCGACCAGGGGCGTCTAGGCGATTTTCAAAAATACTTTGAGGAAGCGGCCTTTAAAATCTGCGTGGACCACCATATCAGCAATCCGGGATTTGGAGATTTGACCTTTATTGATGCCGATGCATCTTCCACCTGTGAGATTTTATACGACATTTTCGATGAAAAGAAGATTTCTTTTGATACAGCGCAGTGTCTATATCTGGGTATCGTGCATGATACGGGAGTATTTAAACATAGCAGTACCACAAGAAAGGTAATGGAGATTGCAGGCGCTCTCATTGATAAAGGCGTTCGTCCGGATTTCATCATTGACGAGACATTTTATAAGAAGACATATATCCAGAACCAGATTCTCGGCCGCGCGCTGATGGAAAGTATACTCCTTATGGAAGGAAAAATTATTTTTTCAGCCATAAAGAAAAAAGATATGGATTTTTACGGTATTGAGAGCGGAGATCTGGACGGCGTCATAGATCAGCTTCGGGTGACGGAAGGCGTGGAATGCGCCCTTTTCCTCTATGAAAAAACAGAAGGACAGTTTAAAGTCAGCCTTCGCTCCAACGGCAAGGTCGATGTGAGAAAAATAGCGGAAAAATTCGGCGGAGGCGGTCATGTGCGGGCAGCCGGCTGTACGGTGGATGGAAATGTTCGAGACATTGTCAATAATATCACGACCTTTATTGAGCAGAAGTTGGAACAGGAAAACAGCATATGATAAACGGCATTTTGAACATAAAAAAAGAACAGGGGTTTACTTCCCATGACGTGGTGGCAAAATTGCGGGGCATTCTCCGCCAGAAAAAGATTGGCCATACCGGAACTTTGGATCCGGACGCCGAAGGCGTTCTTCCGGTATGTCTGGGAAAGGCGACCCGCCTTTGTGATATGATTGGCGACTGGGATAAAACTTATACAGCAACGCTGCTTCTTGGAAAAACAACGGACACTGAAGACATTTCCGGGACAGTGCTGAAAGAGAGGCCGGTGACAGTCAGCGAGGAGACCGTTCGCGATATTCTGATATCTTTTGTGGGAACTTACGAACAGATTCCGCCCATGTATTCGGCAAAAAAAGTGCGTGGCAAGAAGCTTTACGAGCTGGCCAGGGAAGGAATCGTCATCGAACGAAAACCCTGCCCGGTTACGATTTTTTCCATAGAGATTCAGAAAATCGCCCTGCCGAGGATCACATTTTCAGTCTGTTGTTCCAAAGGAACATATATCCGCAGTCTCTGCCGGGACGTTGGCGAAAAGGTCGGCTGCGGCGGCTGCATGGAGGCGCTGACCCGGACACAGGTTGCGTTTTTTGATATCAAAAATGCGCTGACTCTCGCCCAGGTGGAGACTCTCCGGGACGAGGGAAACCTGCCGGATCATATCCGTTCCATTGATTCTGTATTTGCGGAATATCCATCCGTATGGATATCAGAAAAGGCGGAAAAGAAGCTCTATAACGGAAATCCGGTTCCGTGGAACGCCTGCGCGCCGAAAGAGTGCGAATACACTGTCTCTGTGGCTTTAGATGAAAAATCATCCGGATCGGATAAGAAATCATCCGGGCTGTACCGGGTATATGATAAAGAAGGACATTTTATCGGCATATACAGAAAGCAGTCGGACTCACATATGCTGCATCCTGATAAATTGTTTTTTGATATGCCATAATCTATGTCTGCCCATAATTCTGCCCATGGAGGTACATTGCTTTGGAGCAGCAGAGAAACATGCCGTATGACAGAGGACATCATTAGGAGAACAAGACATGGAATATATCAAAAATCCGGATTTCCGGTTAGAAAATACAGCGGTGGCTCTGGGAAAGTTCGAGGGACTGCATCGGGGACACCAGCTTTTATTTGATGAAATAAAAAAGCAAAAGGCCGAGGGATTAAAAAGCGTAGTATTTACCTTTGACATGCCGCCGCGTTCTGCATTAAGTGGCAACAAATCCTATCAGCAAATTTATACAAAAGAAGAACGGCGTCTGCTTCTGGAAGAAATGCAGATAGACATTCTAATCGAGCATCCCTTTACCAGGGAATTTGCCGCACAGACGCCCGAAGAATTTGTACGGAATGTCCTGGTTGAGAAAACCGGAGCAAAAAAGATTGTGGTCGGTAAAGACTTCCGGTTCGGGAAAAAACGTTCCGGCGACGTCAATCTTTTAAAAGAACTGGCGCCGAAATATGGATACGAACTGATTGTGATAGAGAAACTGCAGATGGGGCATAAGGATGTCAGCAGCACGAGAATCCGCGCTCATCTGGAAAAAGGAGAGATGGAAGAAGCAGAACTGCTCCTCGGAAGACCGTATGCGGTAATCGGCGAAGTTGTCCATGGAAAAGCTCTGGGAAGAACCATTCAGATACCGACTGCCAACCAGATAGCCGACAAAAATAAGCTGATGCCGCCCAACGGCGTCTACATCTCCCGCGTTTTTATCTGTGACGAAAGAGACTCCCACTACGGAATCACCAATGTGGGCGTCAAGCCGACGGTGGAAGAACACGCGGCAAAAGATGTGGAAACAAACATCGTAGACTTTAATCAGGACATTTACGGAAAGATAATCAGAGTGGAGCTCCTCCACTACCGCCGTCCGGAAATTCAGTTCGCTTCTTTGGACGATTTGAGGAAACAGATGGAAAAAGATGTCAATGCCGCTGTTCAATATGCTCAAAAAAACAGATAAAAATCTATTCAAATTAGCGATATTGTGGTATACTATTCTCAAATCATCAACTGCATTTCCGGGAGATGCCGGACGACATAAAAAGGAGTGATGTTATGAATACGATTATCACAATTGGAAGACAGTACGGAAGCGGAGGAAGAGAAATAGGCCAGAAACTGGCAGACTTTTACGACATTCCTTTCTATGACAAAGAACTTTTAAAAGTTGCCGCCAAAGAAAGCGGCATCTGCGAGGAGATGTTCGAGAACTACGATGAGAAGCCAACGACCAGCTTCCTCTATTCCCTGGTCATGGACCCTTACGCACTGGGATACAATGCAGCATCTTTCGACATGCCGCTCAACCAAAAAGTATTTCTGGCAGCCTTCGACGCCATCAAAAAAGTAGCGGACAAGGGTCCGTGCGTCATCGTGGGACGCTGCGCCGACTACGCCCTCAAAGACTACAACAACAAGCTGAACGTGTTTATCCATGCTCCGATGTCTTTCAAGAAACATCGGATTAACGAGCAGTATAACGTTCCGCTGGAAAAAGCAAAAGACGAGGGAGTAAAGATCGACAAACAGCGCGCCAGCTACTATAACTACTACACTTCCCACAAATGGGGCGATTTAAAGAGCTACGACCTGACCATCGACAGCAGCATTCTCGGCATCGACGGTACGGTGGAACTCATTAAATCCGCAGTGGCGCTGAAGGAAAGTAAAAAAATATCTTGATCATGATTAAAAGAAGAACGAAGACCTTGGGATTCTCTGGTTTTTTTCTTAAATTCAGACAGGATTTGCTTTATGGATTGCCGTCATAGGATTTATGATGTATTACGCATTTCGAGTGGAAAAGCAAAAAAGAGAATTCAACATTAAAACTTTTCAGGAAATCTTATATTTTATGGAAAAAGTAAAGGAAACATAGTACTAATAAAATACTGAACTGATATATCTGATACATATCTGGCAGTCCCAGCCCATATAATTCCTACAATATATTTACGCTGTTCCGGCAGTCTGACAGGCTGGTTGGAAATGGTTTGATCAGAGTAACAGGAAGTTCTATTTTATATATAACAGAGTATATTTTAGGAGGTAATAGGATGGGGACGATTACATTTGTATGTGCAGGACAGATGAATTCGGCGATTACATTCCCGGCTTTTGAAAACGGACATGAGGTGCGTCTGGTTGGTTCCCCACTGGATCGGGAAATTATTGACCGTCTCAGAGAAGATGACTATCATATTACATTAAAACGCAGGCTTCATAAAGGAATCCGGTACTATCAGATTGAGGAACTTCAGGAGGCGCTGGAGAATACAGATTTGGTTCTGGGTGGAGTCTCAAGCTTTGGGTTGGATTGGTTCTGTGACGAGATCCTCCCGGTTCTTCCGGAGGAGGTTCCGCTTCTTACGGTCACCAAGGGAATGGTGGATATGGAGGATGGAAAAATGGTTCCGTATCCGTATATTTTCGCGGAGAGACAGCCGAAAGGTAAGAATTTGAATTTTAATGCAATCGGAGGACCCTGCACCAGTTATGAACTGGCAGATCATGATGACAGCCATGTGGCATTCTGTGGCGCCGATGTGGAAACACTGAAATATATCCGTTCTCTGCTGGCGACAGATTATTATCATATCAGTCTTTCTACTGACGTGACGGGCGTGGAATGTGCGGTTGCTTTGAAGAATGCCTATGCGTTAGGTGTTTCTCTTGCCATTGGCCTGGCGGAAAAGAGAGACGGCAAAATAGGCGTTCAGCACTACAATTCCCAGGCCGCGCTTTTTGGACAGAGTATGAAGGAAATGAAAAAGCTGCTGGCAGTTTCCGGCGGAAAAGAAGAGAATCTGATTCACGGGATCGGAGATCTGTATGTGACAGTTTTCGGAGGCAGAACCAGAAAGATTGGCACACTTCTCGGAAGAGGTCTGAGTTTTGAAGAGGCAATGCAGGAACTGCAGGGTGTCACGCTTGAGTCCATCGTAATTGCAACAAGAACTGCCAGAGCAGTCCGCAGGCTTGCGGAGAGAGAAGTGCTTTCCCAAGAAGATTTTCCTCTCCTTTTACACATTGACGAAATTATTAATCATAGCGCAGAAGTCGATATTCCGTGGGAAGCATTTACATGGAATGATTTTTCAAGATAGAGTTTTCGTAAAAAAATGTGAAAGGAAAAACCATAAGCTGTTTAATCTATTCTTGTCCTCAAATCTCTTTTCTTTTGTGGAAGTCAGTAAAATATTTTGCTGACTTCCCTTCATAATATACAATTTTTTTGGATTCACAATTTTTTCTCCAAACAGATTGGATGATCAAAAAGAAGTTCAAAAAACAGAAAAATATATTGAACCCGTATGCTTTCTGTGTTATAATTTCTGCAATTGAGACTGAACCAAACGGATAATTGAATATCTGAAATGGCACAGTCAAATAATATAGCAGGAGGAGAAACATGACAGGAGAGACATTTTCGGATCGATTGAAGATGGCCATGGAGCAGCAGGGTAAAAAGCAGATTGATATGATTCGCGCTGCCGCGGAACATGGCGTCAAACTGGGAAAAAGCCATATCAGCCAGTATGTCAGCGGTAAAAATGTGCCGCGGGCAGATATTCTTCACTGTCTGGCGGATATTCTCAACGTGGATGAAGAATGGCTGAGAAACGGACGCATGGCGGAGAAGGAAAAGGCGGACGAGAAGGAGAATACGGAAAAGAATAAGACAGAGCTGAGGCAGAAGATAGCAGAAAATAAGGGAGGCAGACCAATGAAGGAGTTCAAAAAGTCCTCAAAATTGAACAATGTTTTATATGATGTGCGGGGACCGGTGGTGGATGAGGCGGCCAGAATGGAAGAAGCGGGCACGCAGATTCTTAAATTGAACATCGGTAACCCGGCTCCTTTCGGATTTCGGACGCCGGATGAGGTCATTTATGATATGCGCCGTCAGTTGACGGAATGTGAAGGATATTCGCCGGCCAACGGACTGTTTTCTGCGAGAAAAGCCATCATGCAGTACGCGCAATTGAAACAGATTCCCAATGTGACCATAGACGATATTTATACGGGGAATGGCGTCAGTGAACTGATCAATATCTGTATGTCAGCGCTCCTGGATGACGGGGATGAGGTTTTGATTCCATCGCCAGATTATCCGCTCTGGACGGCCTGTGCGACGCTGGCAGGAGGGACGGCCGTCCACTATATTTGCGATGAGCAGTCGGACTGGTATCCAGACATGGATGATATCAAAAAGAAGATTACGGACAGGACAAAAGCCATCGTAATCATTAATCCCAATAATCCCACCGGTGCGCTCTATCCAAAGGAAGTATTGCAGCAGATCGTGGATATCGCCAGGGAACATCAGTTGATTATTTTCTCCGATGAGATTTATGACCGTCTGGTCATGGACGAAGAGGAGCATATTTCCATCGCGTCTTTGGCGCCGGATTTATTTTGTGTCACTTACAGTGGCCTGTCCAAGTCTCATATGATTGCCGGGTTCCGTATTGGTTGGATGGTTTTAAGCGGCAATAAAAATATGGCGACAGACTATGTGGAGGGCATAAAAATGCTTTCCAATATGCGTCTTTGTTCCAATGTGCCGGCGCAGTCCATCGTACAGACGTCGCTGGGAGGCCACCAGAGCGTCAAAGCATATGTGGTTCCGGGAGGCAGAATCCGTGAACAGCGGGATTACATTTATAAGGCAATCACCGATATTCCGGGCATCAGCGCGGTGAAGCCCAAGGCAGCGTTTTACATTTTCCCGAAAATTGATGTGAAAAAGTTCAATATCACCGATGATGAAAAGTTTGCCCTGGATTTGCTGCGGGATAAAAAAATCCTGCTCATCCACGGAGGCGGTTTCAACTGGCAGCAGCCGGATCATTTCCGGGTGGTATTTCTGCCGAGGATCGAGGTGCTGAAAGAGTCTGTGGAAAAGATGGCGGATTTTTTTAGTTATTATCATCAATAACGTTTATTTTATATGGGGCGAAGTCTTTTTGGTCTGATTCCAGCTTCCGGATGAAGTTCGTCCGAATCTTCTTCTCTGGCTGCGGTGAGACGAGCCCCGCCTGCCGTCCGGCCTCAAAAGACTTGAGCGTCCATGCCATGTTGCGGCCGAGGGTACGCATGACCATCATGCCCTCTTTATCCTGTTCCACTTCCTGCGGCGTGTTGCCAAAGACGATGTTCCAGTAAGCTGATGGAACTAGGGGCATGTTGCTGATGGTGAAATACTTGTTGAGCTGATCCAGAGCGGCAATGGAGCCTCCCCGGCGGCAGCTTGCCACAGCGGCGCCCGGTTTGTACGGGAAGCCTCCGCTGGAATAAAACATCCGATCCATAAAGGATGTGATGCCTCCCGCAGCGGCGGCGTAATGTACCGGCGAGCCGACGATCAGTCCGTCACAGTGTTCCATTTTGGCGATGGCCACATTGACGGCGTCCTCTCCGAAAATACATTTACCAAGCTTGTTTTTGCGGCACATACCGCAGCCCATGCATCCGCGGATTGCGTCAAAACCGATATGGAGCCACTCGGTCTCAATCTCTTCCATATGTAACGTCTTTTCCACTTCCAGAAGCGCGCGCCAGGTACAGCCCTTCGGGTGTGGGCTTCCGTTTATTAATAATACTTTCATGTTATTCATCCTTTCTGACCATAAGCACGGAAAAATCATTGTGCCTTTCTGTCATTTTAAGATTCTCTGTCATTTCAAAGAGAAAATTACAGGAAATTATATGGCATTCTATCTGCTAATCCGTTATTTATGAGAAATTATATCATGAAAAGATAGAACTGTATATGAAAAAATATCAATGCGCCTTGTTTTTTTGTGTAAATTTATATATACTAGAAAAAAACAGGGGATACTTTTTTGTCATAATGCAGGATAGAGTTCAGGAGCCTTCATCACGGAAAAGACGGATGACAGATACAAAAAGGTTTCGGAAAGACGGATATGATTCTGCATTTACAGACAGACTTTATATTTACAGACAGATTTTATATGAAAAGATTGATTTTATGAAAATGAGAAGGGCAAAGTCAGGGAGGAAAATACTATATGCATGTAATGGTACATAAGTTTAAAAAAGTGCTAGTGGCGAATCGCGGGGAGATTGCGATTCGCATTTTCCGGGCTTTGGAGGAGCTGGGGATTGGCTCCATCGCAGTGTATTCCAAGGAGGATCGGTACGCGCTGTTCCGCTCTAAAGCGGACGAGGCGTATCCGCTGGATCCGGATAAGGGACCCGTGGACGCCTACCTGGATATTCCGACGATCATCCGTATCGCCAAGGAGAAAAAGGCGGATGCCATCCATCCGGGGTACGGTTTCCTTTCGGAGTATCCGGATTTTGCGGAAGCCTGCCGGAAGAACGATATTGTTTTCATCGGGCCGACAGTGGAAGCGATGAATATTATGGGAGACAAACTTTCAGCCAAGCAGGCGGCCCATGAGAGCAACGTGCCGATTATCAGCGGCAGTGATTTCATTTTGCCGGATGCGGAAGCGGCCATGGCGGAAGCGGACCGCATCGGTTATCCGGTAATGCTAAAGGCTTCCAACGGCGGAGGCGGCCGAGGAATGCGGATTGTGGAACGGAAAGAAGATATGGAGGAGGCATTCGCCAGATCGGAAAATGAATCAAAGAGATCCTTTGGAGAATCCAAGCTGTTTCTGGAGAAATATCTGATTCATCCGAAACACATTGAAGTACAGATTCTCGGGGATAATTATGGAAATATCGTACATTTATATGACCGTGACTGCTCCGTGCAGAAAAATAATCAGAAGGTGATAGAGTTTGCCCCGGCATGGACCATCTCAGAAGAAATTCGCAAGAAGATTTTGGACAGTGCCAAACGGCTGGCAAGAAGGGTTGGATACACCAACGCCGGCACCATGGAGTTTTTGGTGGACGAAGAGGGGAATCCGTATTTTATTGAGATGAACCCGCGGATTCAGGTGGAACATACGGTGACGGAGATGATCACGGGTATCGATATCGTCATCTGTCAGATACTGGTGGCGGAGGGATATCCGCTGAACAGTCCGAATATCCATATATATTCCCAGAACGAGGTGAAATGTGTCGGATATTCCATCCAGGTGCGGATTACCACGGAAGATCCGTCCAATCATTTTCTGCCGGATCACGGCAAAATTGATCTGTATCGCTCCAGCGCGGGCAATGGCATCCGCTTGGACGGAGGGGCTGCCTACACCGGCGCGGTGATCACCGCCCATTACGATAGCCTCCTTGTGAAGCTGGTGTCCCACGACCGTACTTTTGCGGAGGCCATCCGCAAGTCCGTCCGGGGATTAAAAGAATTCCGGATTCACGGCGTACAGACGAACATGACTTTTTTGATCAATGTTTTAAATCACGAAGTATTTCAAAATGGAAAATGTTATACGACCTTTATCAGTGAGACGCCGGAACTCATTGAGATGCATAATAAGCTGGATCGGACCACAAAGATTCTCGAGTTCCTTGCCAATAAGATGGTCAATGTCAATCCGGGGCCGAAACCGGATCTCGAAGACCGGAAGGCGCCGGTCATCGATACCGAAAAAGAAATCTGGGGAAGCCGGGACGAATTCCTGCGGCTGGGAGCCAGGGAATTTACCCAGAAAGTATATCGGAGCAAGAAGTTGTATGTGACCGATACCACCATGCGGGACGCGCAGCAGTCTCTTCTGGCGACCCGTATGCGAACCAAAGAGGTGGCCGGGGCGGCGAGAGCCACGAATCTGTATTTGAAAGACGCTTTTTCCATTGAAGCCTGGGGCGGCGCCACCTACGATACTGCCTATCGTTTTCTCAAAGAATCTCCGTGGAAACGTCTGGATATTTTGCGGGAGAGGATGCCGAACGTCCTCATTCAGATGCTTCTTCGAGCGTCCAATGTGGTGGGATACAGAACCTATCCGGACAACGTGATCCGGAAGTTTATTAAGGTATCCAGCGACCACGGCGTGGATGTCTACCGGATATTTGACAGTATGAACTGGATGGAAAATATGAAGCTGCCGGTGGAAGAGGCGTTAAAGACCGGAAAAATCGTGGAGGGAGCCATCTGCTATGCCAGCGATATGATGAATCCGAAAGAAACCACCTACACCATTGATTATTACTGCCGGAAAGCGGCGGAACTGGAAGAAATGGGCTGTCATTGTATTGCCATCAAAGACATGTCTTCTCTGCTAAAGCCGTACGCTGCGAAGAAGCTGGTGGAGGCATTAAAACAGGAGGTTCATGTGCCGATTCATCTGCATACCCATGATACCGCGGGCAACGGGATCGGAACCTATCTTATGGCTGCCGAGGCCGGCGTGGATATCGTGGACTGTGCCATCAGCTCCATGAGTTCCATGACCAGTCAGCCGTCCATGAACTCTCTGGTGGAGGCTCTACGGGGGACGGAACGGGATACCCAGATTGATCCGAATGGGCTTTTGGTGCTGGACGAATACTATGCCCATGAACGGAAAGTATATAAGGTCTTTGAAAGCGGCATTGACGCGCCGGATGCTGCTATTTACCAGTATGAGATGCCGGGCGGACAATATTCCAACTTTACTGTCCAGTTAAGAGAGATGGGTGTGGTAAATAATTTTAAGGAAATCCGCAAATTATATAAAGAAGCCGATGAACTGTTAGGAAACATTATCAAGGTGACGCCGACGTCCAAGGTGGTGGGAGATCTTGCCATATTTATGAAGAGAAATAATCTGACGAAAGATAATATTTTGACAGAAGGACGGGATTTATCCTATCCGGACTCGGTGGTGGAATATTTTGAGGGAATGCTCGGGCAGCCGGAAGGCGGTTTTCCGAAAGAGTTTCAGCGTATCGTGTTGAAAGGGAAGCAACCGATTGAGAAGAGGCCGGGCGCTCTTCTTCCGGATGTGGATTTTGATAAGATTGTGGAGTTTTTGCGGGAGAATTACTATATGGACACCATGGAAAAGCCGGAAGTCATGGAGCAGAAAGTATTAAGTTACGCTCTCTATCCGAGAGTCTATGAAGACTACTGCGAACATTTTCAGGCGTACAATGATGTATCCAAACTGGAAAGCCATGTATATTTTTACGGATTGCGTCCGGGAGAAGAGACCGTCATTCAGATTGAGGAGGGAAATGATATCCTCATTAAATTTGTGCAGATGTCAGAACCGGACGAGAAGGGTTACCGGACACTGCAATTTGAAGTGAACGGTTTTTACCGGGGAACCCGCGTCCTTGATAAGAATTTTGAAGTTAAGGTAGACCGCCGTCTGAAGATGGATCCGAGAAATCCGGGACATCTGGGCGCTTCCATGCCGGGCGCCATCTGTGATATCAAGATTAAGGAAGGCGACGTGGTGAAGAAGAATATGCCTTTGATGACCATTGAAGCCATGAAGATGGAGACGACGGTGATTTCCAAGGTTTCCGGTGTGGTAGATAAGATTTACGTTTCGGAAGGGGATGAGGTCAACCAGGACGCTCTGCTGGTATCCTTTATTCTCGATAAAGAGGAACTGAAAAATGTAACCCATCCGGAGTTGCCGGAAATGGATCTGGCTTCTCTCTATGAAGATGATTTTATGACGGTTTCCATAGATGGAGAAATCGAAAAGAAAGAGTAGATAGAATATTTTACTGCCGCCGCTTTACCCTGTTTTGACGGAATTACCTGCTTGTGGTATGATGGGAAAGGAAAAAGCGGACGGCAGTTTTTTGCCCCTTACCGCAAGAAAAAGTAGTATACAGGAGGAAAACAGATGAAAGAGAATGTCTGGTTAACATATGATGAGAATGAAGTAAAAGAACTGGAGAAACTTTCCGATGAATATAAGGACTTTTTGAGCCGGTGTAAGACGGAAAGAGAATGTACAGCATTTTTTAAGAAAGAAGCGGAGCAGGAGGGATACCGTTCTCTGGAAGAACTGGTGGAAGAAGGAGCGTCGGTAAAGGCCGGAGATAAAATATACGCCGTCGGCATGGGTAAGACCATCGCCCTGTTCCAGATGGGAAAACGTCCTGTGACGGACGGGATGAATATTCTCTGCGCCCACATTGATTCCCCTCGGCTTGATATCAAGCAGGTGCCGTTATATGAGGATACGGAGTTGGCATTTCTGGATACCCATTATTATGGAGGCATCAAAAAGTATCAGTGGGTGACGATTCCGCTGGCCCTCCATGGCGTCATCGCGAAAAAAGACGGTTCCGTGGTGGAAGTTAACATCGGGGAGAATCCGGAAGATCCGATTGTGTATGTGACAGATTTGCTGGTACATCTGGCGTCCAAACAGTTGGCAAAGAAAGGTAGTGAGGTGGTCACCGGGGAGAATCTGGATATTCTGGTGGGAAGCCGTCCGCTGCAAGGGGAAGAGAAAGATGCGGTGAAGGCGAATGTATTGCGTTTTCTGAAAGAAAAATACGATATGGAAGAAGATGATTTCCTCTCCGCGGAGTTGGAGGTAGTTCCGGCGGGGCCGGCCAGAGACTGTGGTTTTGACCGGAGTATGATTGCCGGATACGGTCATGACGACCGTGTTTGCGCGTTTCCGTCCTTCCGGGCGATGATGGAAACGGAGGCGCCGGAGAGGACGTCTTGCTGCATTCTTGTGGATAAAGAAGAGATCGGCAGCGTCGGCGCCACCGGTATGCAATCCATGTTTTTTGAAAATGCGGTAGCGGAGCTTCTGGCACTTACCGGAAAAGATTCTAATCTGGCGGTACGGCGTGCCATAGCACGCTCCAGGATGCTTTCCTCCGATGTGAGCGCGGCTTACGACCCGGCTTACAGCGAGGCCTTTGAAAAGAGAAACAGCGCATATTTTGGAAAGGGACTGGTTTTAAATAAGTATACCGGTTCCAGAGGCAAATCTGGTTCCAACGACGCCAACGCGGAATATCTGGCGCAGCTTCGCCGGATTTTTGATGACAATAAGGTTGCCTTCCAGACGGCGGAACTGGGAAAGGTAGATTACGGCGGAGGCGGCACCATCGCTTATATTGCGGCTCTTTACGGCATGGAAGTGGTGGACAGCGGCGTGGCTGTTCTTAGTATGCACTCCCCTTGTGAGATTATCAGCAAGGCAGATTTATATGAGGCGAAGAAAGGGTATGCAGCATTTTTGAGAGAGGCGTGAAAATGAATTGTCAGGAAGCACAGTCCGATATAATGAATTATATTAATCATAATTTGAACAATGAACAGACGAGGGAATTTATTGAGCATATCCGTTCCTGTCCGGATTGTCAGGATGAGCTGGAGATTAATTATATCGTGATGGTCGGTATGCAGCAACTTGACGACGGAGAAATCCTGTCGGTGGATTTCAGGAAAAAGCTGAAAGATGAGATTGACGCGAGGTATGAACAGGCGATGAAGGAGGAGGAGCGGACCCAGTCCCTTAGGGTTATATTTGCCGCTTTCGTTATCTCCCTTTTATTGTGGCTTCTGGGACAGGGAATTCATTTTTTAATATAAATATATAGATTAATTTGGATAACAGGAAAGGACACAGCATCATGGCGGAAAATAAAATTATGCTTCTGGACGGTCACAGTCTGCTGAACCGCGCCTTTTACGGTCTGCCGGTACTGACCAATGCGGAAGGGAAACATACCAATGCGGTGCTCGGTTTTTTGAATATTATGCTCCATTATATGGAGGAGGAACGGCCGACCCATCTTCTGGCGGCTTTTGACAGGAAGGAGCCGACTTTCAGGCATTTGAAATATAAAGAATACAAGGGGACGAGGAAGTCGATGCCGGAAGAACTGCGGGAGCAGGTGCCTCTGATGAAGGAGGTGCTTTCCTCCATGGGAATTCCGGTGGTGACCCAGGTGGGCATCGAGGCGGATGACATTCTGGGTACCATCGGACGGGAGGCGGAAAAGGAAGATTTTTCTGTCGTTATTGTATCTGGCGACAGGGATCTTTTACAGCTTGCCACAGACCATACCAAAATAAAGATTCCTAAGACAAAGGTCGGCGGTACGGTGACGGAAGATTATTTTGCCGCCGATGTGGAGGAACTTTACGGTGTGACGCCGACAGAGTTTATTGATATGAAAGGGCTCATGGGAGACACTTCCGATAATATTCCGGGCGTGCCGGGCATTGGGGAGAAAACGGCGGCGAAGCTGATAAAGAGTTATCACTCCATTGAGAATGCCCACGCTCATCTGGAGGAGATTAAACCGGCGAAGGCGAAGAACAATCTGGAAGAATATTATGACCAGGCGCTTTTAAGCAAAGACCTGGCTACCATCAAGACGGACTGCGACCTGGATTATCAGTTCCGGGATGCGGTGGTGGGAGACATTTTTACAAAGGATGCCTACCATCTTTTCAAAAAACTGGAATTAAAGAGCCTTTTTAAATATTTTGAGGAAGACCAGAAAGAGAAAAACGAACTTCAGATTACTGTGACCAGCGATCTGGCGGAGGCGGACGTCATTTTGGATGCTGTGAAGGCGGTAGGAAAAGAAGGAGAAGCCGCTGGGTTTGCGGTCATCGGATCTGCGGGAAACTGGCGGGGCATTTCTCTGAGCTGGAAGGACCAGACGGCCCTTCTGTTAACCGGAGGAATGCTGATGGAAAGCAAACTGAAAGATTCGGCGCTCGCGCTGCTTGCTTCCGGTATGACATTTCATGTGCTTGATTATAAGGCGCTTTTACATTTTGATGAGCGACTTAGGGAATATGAAAAACAGATAGAGGACGCGGGGATTCTTGCCTATCTGCTCAATCCGCTGCAATCGGCCTACGATTATGACGACATTGCCAGAGATTATCTGGATCTGGTGGTGCCGGCGAGAAAGGAAGTATGCGGGAAACAGGAGCTTTCAGAGGCATTTTCTCCGGAAAATGAGAAAACGGTCAATATGGCCGGACTCCTCTCCTATGTACCCCGGAAAGCCTGCCCGATTTTAAAAGAGAAATTAAAAGAACAGGGCATGGAGGAGCTTTATCTGCAAATTGAGCGGCCTGTCACGGCGACTCTTTATGACATGGAAAAATACGGCATTTCCGTGGAAAAAGACGCTCTGAAAGAATATGGGGGACAATTAACCGGGCGCATTGCGGAGTTGGAAGAATCCATTCATACCCAAGCGGGGAAAGATTTTAATATCAATTCACCGAAACAACTGGGCGTCGTTCTGTTTGAAGATCTGAAGATGCCTTTTGCCAAAAAGACAAAGACCGGATATTCCACCAGCGCGGATATTTTGGAGAAACTGGCGCCGGATTACCCGATTGTGTCGGATATTCTGGAATATCGGCAGCTTACAAAGTTGAAATCCACTTATGCGGACGGGCTGGCGGCGTTTATCGGTGAGGACGGAAAGATTCACAGCATCTTTCATCAGAAAGTGACCGCCACCGGACGACTGTCCAGTTCTGATCCGAATCTGCAAAACATTCCGATTCGGATGCCGTTGGGACGGGCCATCCGGAAAGTTTTTGTGCCGGAGCCGGGGTATGTGTTTGTCAGCGCCGATTACTCGCAGATTGAGCTGCGGGTGCTGGCCCACATGGCCGATGACCAAAACCTCATAGACGCCTACCGGCACAATGCGGATATTCACACTGCCACCGCCTCTCAGGTGTTCGGCGTGCCGATGGGAGAAGTGACGCCTCTTCTCAGAAGAAGCGCCAAGGCAGTGAATTTCGGAATTGTCTACGGCATCAGCGCCTTCGGGCTCAGCCAGGATCTGAATATCACAAGAAAAGAAGCCAATGAGTATATCGAAAGATATTTTGCCACCTATCCGGGGATCAAAACGTATCTGGACGGCAACGTCGCTTTCGCGAAGGAATACGGGTATGTGAAGACATTATACGGACGGATTCGTCCAATTCCGGAACTATCTTCCAGCAATTTCATGCAGAGGAGCTTCGGAGAGAGGGCAGCGATGAATTCTTCCATCCAGGGAACGGCAGCGGACATCATTAAAATTGCCATGATTCAGGTGAGCCGCCGTCTCCGGGAAGAAAATCTGTCCTCCCGCCTTATTTTGCAGATTCACGATGAGCTTCTCGTGGAGACGAGGGAGGAGGAAACCGAAGAAGTTTATAAGATTCTGAAAGAAGAAATGATGGGAGCGGCAAAGTTGAGCGTACCGCTTCTGGTGGATATTGAAAAAGGAAAAACATGGTATGAAGCAAAATAAAAATTATATTCCTGCCATCGGCATCACCGGCGGGGTGGGCTCCGGCAAGAGTGTTGTCATGGAACTTCTGGAAAAAAAATTTGGCGCGGCGGTCATTCTGGCGGATCTGGTGGCCCACGATTTGATGGAGCCGGGAGCCGTCAGTTATCAGCAGATTGTCGCGGAATTTGGCACAGAGATTCTCGATGAGGAGGGGCGGATTCACCGCCCTTCCCTGTCTAAAATCGTATTTGGGAATCCGGAGAGTCTGGAAAAGTTAAACGCCATCACCCATCCCAATGTAAAGAAGGAAATCCTCGCCCGCATCGCCCGTTTCCGGGAGGAGGAGAAGGCTTCTGTGATCGCCGTGGAGGCGGCGCTTTTGATTGAGGGTGGTTATGAGGAAATTCTCGATGAGCTATGGTATGTGTATGTGAAAAAGGACATAAGAATCCGGCGCCTGATGGAAGGTCGTGATTATAGCGAAGAAAAGAGCCGTTCTATCATGGAGCGGCAGTTGGGTGAGGAAGTATTCCGCAGCCATTGCAGCCGGGTGATTGACAATAATGAAGATGTGGACAGTCTGCGAAGGCAACTGACGCAGATTTTTAGAGAAAAAACAGCGCCTTCGCCGGTGCGGGTCACGCAGTGACCAGTACACTTTCGCCAGAATCTTTTTAAGAATTTCGGCGGGGAGGTTTACGCCGGATGAATTTTGTTATATAATGGACACCTGTGAAAAGAAAGATGACCGTGTAGGAAATCATTTCTGTTCATGCAGAATAAGAGGGATGACTGAACGAAAAGGATGTGTGTTCATAAAGAGGTCTGATTGCAAGAAGGATGAGATAACATGGAATTAGCAAGTATTGCCAGCGGGAGCAGCGGCAATTGTATTTACATAGGGAACCGGTCTTCTCATTTTCTGGTGGATGCGGGAATCAGCCGGAAGCGGATCGTGGAAGGGCTGGCTGAGATGGAGATCAAACCGGAAAATATTGACGGAATATTTGTTACCCATGAGCACATGGACCACATCAGCGGCCTGGGCGTGTTTTTGCGGAAGTATCCGATGCCGGTGTACGCGACTGGCAAGACCATTGACTGTATATTGGCAACCCGATCGTTGGGGAAGGTCAATCCGGATCTGTTCGTCTCCGTATCTCCGGATCATCCGGTGAAAATAGGAGATGTGAGGGTGGAGGCGTCCAGCGTCTATCATGACGCGGCGGATCCGGTCTGCTACACGTTTCAGGATGAAGAGTCCAAAGTGGGGATTGCCACGGATTTTGGTACTTATGATGATTATCTGGTAGATAAGATGCAGGGATGTGAATCTTTGCTGGTGGAGGCAAATCATGATTTAAACATGCTGATGGTGGGGCCGTATCCGTACCCGCTGAAGCGGAGAATCATGGGAAATACCGGACATTTGTCCAATGAGCGTGCCGGGCAGTTTCTTTCCAAAGTGATTGGAAAGCATTGCCGGAATGTATTTCTGGGACATCTTAGTAAAGAAAATAATTATGGAGAGCTGGCGTATGAGACGGTGAAGGTTGAACTGCTGGCGCACAACATTGACATGGAAAAAGAAAAAATCACAATGCGGGTGGCAGACAGATACGCGCCGACCTTTGTGCTGTAATAAAAACGATGGATTTTGACGATGGCATGGGCCGTTTTGCCGTCGATATAATATGGAGGAAATACAATGAAAAAAACGATTATCACTGTGATTGGCAAAGATTCTGTGGGTATTATCGCAAAGGTATGCACCTATCTGGCAAATAATAAGATTAATATTCTGGACATCAATCAGACGATTACCGGCGGTTATTTTAATATGATGATGATTGTGGAATCAGATGAGGTACATAAGACGTTTCCTGACATGGCCATGGAACTGGAGCAGATTGGCGAGGAAATCGGCGTGAAAATCCAGGCGCAGCATGCGGAAATCTTTGAGATGATGCACCGGATTTAAGGACAGGAGGGCATTATGCTGAACATAAACGAGGTTATCGAAACCAATAAAATGATCCATGAAATGAATCTGGATGTCCGCACCATCACTATGGGTATCAGCCTGCTGGATTGTGTGGGAGACAGCGTGGAGGAAGTCTGTGAAAATATTTATACAAAGATTATTTCCAAGGCGGCGAATCTGGTACAGGTGGGAAATGAGATTGAGCGGGAGTTCGGAATCCCGGTGGTCAATAAACGTATCTCTGTGACACCCATTGCCTTGGTGGGCGGACGCTGCTGCAAAGGAGCGGAAGATTTTGTCCGCATTGCGAAAGAATTGGATCGCTGCACCCGGGAAGTGGGCGTGAACTTTATCGGCGGATATTCCGCCCTTGTGAATAAAGGAATGACAAAAGCTGATGAGTACTTGCTTTCCTCCATTCCAGAGGCTCTGGCCGTGACGGAACGGGTGTGCAGTTCTGTCAATGTGGGCTCCACGAAGACCGGCATCAATATGGATGCGGTGAAGAGACTGGGTGAGATTATTCTGGAGACGGCGGAACGCACCAAAGACAAAGATGGTATCGGCAATGCGAAGTTTGTGGTGTTTACCAACGCGCCTGACGATAATCCGTTCATGGCAGGCGCCTTCCACGGCGTAACTGAGGCGGACTGTATCATCAACGTGGGCGTCAGCGGCCCGGGCGTGGTGAAAAGAGCCATTGAGCAGGTGCGGGGAGAGAACTTTGAGACGCTCTGTGAGACCATCAAGAAAACCGCGTTTAAAGTAACCCGTGTCGGCCAACTGGTGGCGAAGGAAGCATCCCGTCGTCTGGATGTGCCGTTTGGTATCATTGACCTTTCCCTGGCTCCGACGCCGGCCGTCGGAGACAGTGTTGGTGAGATTCTGGAGGAAATCGGCCTGGAGTATGCGGGAGCGCCGGGAACGACGGCAGCGCTGGCGATGCTCAACGATCAGGTGAAAAAGGGAGGCGTCATGGCGTCTTCTTATGTGGGAGGTTTGAGCGGTGCGTTCATTCCGGTCAGTGAGGACCAGAGAATGATTGACGCTGTGGAAGCGGGAGCGCTCACTTTAGAGAAACTGGAAGCCATGACTTGTGTTTGCTCTGTGGGACTTGATATGATCGCCATTCCGGGAGATACCAGCGCGGCAACCATTTCCGGCATCATCGCCGATGAGATGGCGCTTGGTATGGTCAACCAGAAGACCACGGCAGTCCGCATTATCCCGGTCATCGGAAAAAAGGTCGGAGACACGGTGGAATTTGGCGGTCTTCTCGGTTACGCGCCGATTATGCCGGTGAACCCGTTTAGCTGTGAGGCGTTTATCAACCGGGGCGGAAGGATTCCGGCGCCGATTCACAGCTTTAAGAATTAGTATAAAGGGATTATATTTAGTAGAGCTACATGAAAGAAGAAGGTTTTTTATGTGTCAGGTGATCAGTACGCCTGGCACATATTTTTTTCTATCCTTCATAAGGTATAAAAAGAAATAGAAAAAAGGAAAAATCTATGACACAGAAAGAATAGAATCTTAGAAGAAAGCGGTATGGTATAAAGTATGGTTTACATAATCCCGGCAGAAGAATGTACCAATATGCAACAAAACGGGAGAGGGATTCTCTTTCAGGCAGAGAGCGCAGACCTTTTGACAGCGGAGAAGAGTATCTGCCCTATGGATTGTTTTTTCGTGTCCGCCTGATTTTATGTATCGGTTTATTTTTATTATTGAAGATTACCTCAAACTTTGAAAAGAAGGTATTGTCATTCAGGGCAAAAAGATATAAAATACTCATAAAAGATATTACTTGTTTCCGTATGAAACAGGAAGAACTTTCGGTACAAAAGATTACATGCACATTCAGGAGGTGCTTCATGAACTTATTTTTAAAAAACGCCAAAAAACCAGGAAGATGGAAGAATCCGGATTTTTATATTTCTCTTTCGTTCTTCTTTTATATTTTGTTTTTCCTGATGTTCTTTTTCGCATCGCATGTAATCGCATTTTTGCACATAGGGCAGAGAGTGGCACAGGCGCTGACGATTATTTTTTTAATTGCGGGAGCGCTGTTTTCGGGTATCGGGAATTGGTTCAGTTTAGGGTATAAAGTATATCCCGGCCATATGGAAAAACTAACAGCAGAGGAACTGAATGAACTGGAAGAACTGCTCAATGAGCGCAGAAGGGAGCTTCAGGAGGCAAAACTGAAAGAAACAGAGAAATGAGGAAGCAGAGACAGAAGGGAGTAGAAGAAATGTTTATTTGCAGAGAAGATTATCCGGTGGCAAACACAAAGTATGGAAAGATAAGAGGATTTTATCTGGATGGCTGTTTTACCTTTCAGGGCATTAAATATGCCGATTCCGGACGATTTCAAATGCCGGAGGAACCGCAGTGCTGGGAGGGTGTGAAGGATGCGCTTTCTTACGGTTATGTGGCGGAAATCATGAAAAAGCCGGTGGCCAATAACGAGATTATGGTACCGCACCAGTACTGGCCGTCCCGGGAGGATTGTCAATATCTAAATATCTGGTCCCCGTCCATGGAAAAAGATGCCGGCAAACCGGTCATGGTTTGGATTCACGGGGGAGCCTTTGACGACGGTTCTTCCATCGAGCATGTGGCTTACGAGGGAAGGAATCTTTGCATCAATGAAGATGTGGTGGTGGTTTCCGTCAATCATCGTCTGAACATCCTCGGCTACTGGGATTTGTCAGAGATTGACGAAAGCTACTGGAATACCGGAAATCTCGGCAACGCGGATTTGACAGCAGCCCTTCACTGGATTCAGGATAATATCGCGGTGTTCGGCGGCAATCCGGACAATGTCACCTTATTCGGACAGTCCGGCGGCGGTATGAAGGTGTTGACGCTGATGCAGACGCCGGAAGCCAACACGCTGTTTCATAAAGGCATTGTGCAAAGCGGTGTGATTGGAAATATGTTTAATCAGGATCAAGCGGTCAATCATGCATTGACAGAGAAATTAAAAGAGAGAGGGCTGGCGGGCAAGGAGACATTGGAAATCCTTCCATACCGCTGTCTGGTGGAAGAATACACCGGGATAGAAGCGGAGCTGGCCGCGGAAGGGTATGAGGTGACCCGCTGTCCGGTAGAGAATGACTATTACCTGGGCAGCCCGCTGGAACATGGTTTCTGTGCGAGGGCGAAGGAGATTCCGCTCATGGTAGGAAGCGTGTTCGGGGAGTTCGATTTCGACCACGGTATCAACGGCAAGGAAAATTATAAAGAAGAGAAGATAAATCAGATGCTCCGGAGGCAGCTCGGCGACGGGGCGGAAGCACTGGCGAAGCTTTTTAGAGAAACCTATCCGGATAAACATCTGCTGGACTTGCTGTCCCTGGACAACTTCATTCGTTCCACAGAAATTGCTCTGATTAAAGAGAGAAGTAAATCGCCGGAAAGCAGAACCTATTCCTACATGTTTACTTATAACTTTGCCCTGGATGGAGGCAAACCGGCATGGCACTGTTCGGAAATTCCGTTTGTGTTCCACAACATCGAAAAAGTGCCGGTCTGCAATGATTCTCCGGAGGCAACGATGCTGGAAAAACAGATGAGTTCTGCCTGGGCGCAGTTTGCCCGCAGCGGAGAGCCTGTGTTGTGCGGAGGTTTCGACGCGGCACAAAATGGACAGCCAAAGTGGCCGGCCTGCACACCGGGAGAAGAGCAGATTATGATTTTCGATAAAACCTGCGAAGTCCGCGTGAACTATGACCACGCGTTAATTGCGCTCCACAAAAAATATTTTGACGGAACTTCTCGACGGAAAGAGGACAACGTACAACATTAGAGATATAAAAGAAAGGATTCCTCTTTATACGGAGTGGCCCCTTTCCCGATGATTTCACTGGTATTGGATATGAGAAGGAAAGCATCCGGAGAATGAAACTTTATGTAATTCCGGAGCTTAACAGCTTCCACACGGTTTAAAGCAGTCATAATAATATACTTGTCCTGCCCGGTAAAGGCACCCTTCGCATTGACAATGGTGGCGCCCCGGAGTTTTTTTAATAGGAATTCCAATGGAATGTTTCATAAGACAAAAAAATAGACCAGTCAGGTGACCGGTCGTACTCTTTTCTCAATGGCCTGGCAGCGATGCCAACACATGACATTTACCTAGATGACGGCGCTGAGACAGGACTTACTGTTGTTACAATTATAATAGCACAGCAGATGGGATCTGTCAATAAAATAAAACGCAAATTTTTTTTAAGCGAACAAAATCTGTACACCGAAAAAAAGAATATCTGTATTTGCTTCGAATTTTTGTTTGTTATAAGAATTTATAAATGGATTTCACAGAGGCGGCGGAGTGAGCGGAAAGTCAAAAATATATTTGAGGATTCCAGCTTTTCTGAGCATACCGAGCTCTTTTGCATACTGTCCGGTCTGTTCCTGGGAATAAAGGAGGTTGGCGAAAATATCCGCAATCTGAATGAGTCTGTTCTCGGAGGAATCAAAATAGGCGACGTTGAAATGCCCGCGGGCGGTGCCGCCTACCACCAGTTCTGTGTTCAGATAATTCTCCAGAAAATGTCTGGCCTCTTTTTTCTCATTGCGCTCGTCCAATTGCAGGTGACAATCCTCGTCGGGCAAAAGTCCTGTCCGGATAAAATGATCCAGGGCAAGACGGATGGAGTAGTTAAAAATGCGAGCGCTGTTTTCAAATAAATGTGATTGCAGTTCGTGATTAGCCACCCGTATGTAGTATATTTCAAAATATTTGCCGCGGGTAAAATAATCCACAAACCGGAGCTTCATGTCCCGGTCGAATTGTACGCCCTTCAGTTCCCGAAATTTGCCGTTTCGGAACATTTTTCCTCCGGTTTTCAATACTTTTCCCGTATGTGGTTCGGTCTTATTCTCGTCCAGTTCCAGAAGACGGGGATAGTTGGCAGATACAAATCGTTTAAAGGATTTGGAAAGCCTGTCAATGTCCAGCACATGAATCATGGCAATGATAAAGTGATGATTCGGTGCGGCGTGTCTGTCAATGGATCCGGATTCGTCAATGTATATATTCATGCATACCTCCTGTATTTTTTCAGTCGCCCGGTGCGGCGCAGCTCTGCCGTTCGATCATAAAATGAGGCACGATGATTTTGGTGGCGAGAAGTCCCGGATTTTCAATATGATTGATCTTTTCATAAAGGTAATCGATGATGGAGTCCTGGGCGTTGGAATAGAGCAGAATAATGCCGTCCAGATATTTTCCTTCACCATGGAACGGATGGCGGACAGAAGTTCGTCGTTGGTGGAACCGGTAATCAACGTGGTAAAATATTGTTTCCGGTTGCAAAACAGACTGATGCCCCACATGGTTTCCAGGAAAAACGCGTTTTCGTAGGTATCGTCCTCAGAGACAGGAAGAACGATGCCGATGGTCTTGTTGTTCTGCATGCAAATTTTGTCTTTATGGAATGTACTGCCACATGAATAGTATGCCTGTGCTATGATTAATTATAGAAAAAATGACAGAAAAAGTCAACGAAAGTATTTGCATTAAATTTGCGTGAATAATAGTGAAGAAAAATCACTGGAGATTTTGAATAAATTTTCTGAAGGAGGCAGAACAGTCCTGCTGACAGATTCTGCCGCTGGAGCCGACGGGATATGGGGATTCTCCGTACCAGTCTTTTTCCACCTTTGCGGGGAATCCTTATTTTATCGACCCGGACCGGCTGCTTCTGCCACGGATTAAACGTCCACCACGGGAGACAACTGGAAATGGCGTCTTTTGTCGGGCGAATTTTCCTCCGAAATCCGCCGAAAATATGCCGATATGACCAGACGCTACGGCCGGGGCGGACAAAATAGAATGATACAAACAAGGAGACCAGGGAAAGAACGGAGCCTGCACGGCAACAGGGTTTTCCATCACGACACAGATTAAGAGCGCACGTCTTTTGTTCTGAGCTGCCAGATGGCTATGCCAAAGAACAGAAAGAAGAAGACAATAACTGAAATAAAAAAGGTTACGGTGTCTGTCATGGATGTCAGCACATTTTCACTGCGGTTGGAATTCATACCCAGCATCATCAGGGAGTATGGCCAGAAATTCCCCAGAGTAGCATTGGTCATCCGTATGCCGATAATACCTCCAAATAGGGCGATACCGATGGGAATGGCAAAATTCCGGATCAACATCGATAAAAGGAGCTGTAAAGAGGAGATAGCGGCGGCCGCCAGCGTTCCCCGAATCAGCCAGAAAATGATTTCCGGAGAAAAGATTCCCGGCAATCCTGCCAGTTTTCCGCCGATGAAATAGAGGATGCTGATCCAAAGTTGTGTCAGAATAGTCACCTTCATGATGCACAGAAGTTTTGCCAGATAGCTATCCACAATGGAGACAGGCATACTCATGAAGTGATTCCAGTTGTTGTTCGTATGCTCCAGCCGCCAGGTATAGGAACAGTAAATGCCAATAAGAGGCGCATAGAAAAAGGATGCATAAAAGAGTGTAATCTGTGTCCAGAGGGAGTACCAGTCACTGTTTAACAGTTCCAGATTCTGGAGATAATTAAAGGTTCCCATGATAGCAGGAATAATTGGTATGGCGATGAACGCCAGATAAATGATTGAATGTTTTAATTTCATATTTTCCGCCTGTATACAACGCAGCAGCATAGTCACACTTCCTTTCTAAGAGCGATGGCCCGGCAGATAAAATAGATGGCAATGGAGAAGACGGCGAAGAAGAGAAGGCCCATCCAATTAAAACCTACCTCATAATAGGTCGTTATTCTCGTGGAACGTTCCCAGTCCATGCCGACAAATCCGAAGATTCCGTAATAGCCCCAGAGGATAAGCCTTGCGGCGGACGGTGGAAAAAACATGGAAAACAAAGATAAAAATGAACCAGCCAATCCGACAATCAGCGGAAGAATCTGATTGGACGACAGCAGGGACAGAAGCTGCTGAATACTCAAGAGAGCAGTGCTGACCACAAAGGTGGAAAGAGCAAGCTGCAGGAGCATATGCGTCTCCAGAGTATCAGTGAATCCATACATTTTTCCGACGATCCACGGAATCAGGCAGGCTCCGACGGACGTCAGCGCAATGTATTTTAAGGACATAAAATACTTGCAGTTATAAAACGTTATCTTGTCTTCTAGTGTATAAAGGAGCTTTAACGTATCGCCTTTAATCTCCATATCACAGATGCGGTTTGCCAGCACCGCAAGAAAAATCGGGTAAATCAGCGAATTTAATATGGGAAACAGATAAAAGGAACTGAGATACCCCTGGGCCAGATCTGATGGACTTCTTGGATCAAGTCTCCAGACAGTCCAAATAAATTCAAAGAGGAGCAAAACGGCGGGAAGCAACAAAAGCTTTCTGTGCCTGTGTTTCATTTGTTCTGCCTTCAAAGCAGTCATCATTTTCATAAACTCACCTGCTTTCCTGTAAGAGAGAGGAAGATATCTTCCAGACTCTTCTGTTGTTCCGTCACACGGAAAACGCCGATGTCTGCATTGACGCAGCGCCTGACAGCTTCCATGATGACATCATCAGATACGTTGTCCATGTGGAAGGTATCATTTTTCCATTTGACGGGCATGTCAGAGCTGTTAAGCAGACGAAAAGCCGCTTCATTATCAGAGGTCTGGAAAAGAATCCGGGAGCGGCTGTGCTCATGAAGAACCATGAGGCTGTCCTGGAAAATAAGATGGCCCTTATCGATGATACCCACATCGGTGGCCATCTGATCGATCACCGCCAGAAGATGGCTGGAAACCAGCACTGTAATCCCATGCTCCGGCAGACTTCTGATCAATTCCCGGATCTCCTGAATACCCGCCGGGTCCAGACCGTTGGTGGGTTCATCCAGAAGAAGAAGCCGCGGGCTTCCCAACAGAGCGGCGGCGATGCCAAGCCGCTGCTTCATACCCAGCGAATAATTTTTCACTTTTTTATCCATCTGATTTTCCATTCGCACCAGATGCATTACCCGCACGATTTCCTTTTCCGGTACATTTTTCAGCTTACAGATAATCTGCAGATTCTCTTTTCCGCTCAGATGTCCGTAATAAGCAGGCGACTCAATGAGCGAGCCAGTCTGCTGTAAAATCTCCAGCCGGTTTTCCGGCGCCAGCTTTTTACCCAGAATGTGAATCTGACCGCCGGTGGGCTTCACAAGACCCAGAAGCATCTTGAGCGTCGTGGACTTCCCGGCGCCATTCGGCCCAAGGAATCCGTACACGCTCCCCTCCGGGACATTCAAATCCAGTGCATTTACTACTTTTTTATGGTCATATTCTTTTGTCAAAGCATTTGTTGTGATGATATTCGTCATATCCTTCAACTCCTTTCGAAAGTTATCATACAACGGCGACCTTAGAAGGGGCTGAAGGAAAGCTTATTTTTACCTTAAATTTTAAGAATTCAAAAAAGTTAAGGTAAAAATAAGCTTTCCCGCTGACATAAGATGATATAATACATTTAAATGGTTTGTATTAAAGGAGAAATATTTTATGAACATATACGATAAAAAGATTCTTTTGGTGGATGATAACCGGGAGCTTCTGATTATGATTGCGGATATTCTGCAAAGAAATGGATATTCCAGTATCGTTACAGCAGAAAATGTAAAGGAAGCAGAGGAATGTTTTGAGAGAGAGAAGCCCGAGATGGCGATTCTTGATATAATGTTGCCAGACGGGGACGGCTTTACACTTTTTCGGAAGTTTCATGAGACGTCCAATATTCCAATTCTTTTCTTATCAGCAAAGGATGAGGATAATGATCGGCTCTTTGGTCTTGGCCTGGGAGCAGATGATTATATCACAAAACCTTTTCTGTCTCAGGAACTTGTGCTGCGGGTGGGTGCGATTTTGAAGAGAACCTATGGCAGACAGGAAAGAGAAGAGAAAAGAGAAGAAAGTTTCCAGCTTGGAAATCGCCAGATTTCTTTTGCGGAAGGGACAGTAACGGCCAATGGACGGGAGATTACGTTGACGGCAAAAGAGTTGATTCTTTTAAAGAAACTTTATGAGAATCGGGGACGCATTGTAACATTTGACGCCCTTTGTAACGCGGCGTGGCAGGATTCTTATTATGGTTATGAAAATACTTTGATGGTTCACATTCGGCATTTGCGGGAGAAAATAGAGGAGGATCCTTCGCATCCGAAATGGTTGCTGACGGCGAGAGGGCTTGGCTATCGGCTGGCAAAATAATCTATTTGTAAAAATTATGGTTTCATCCATAAAAAGCTGATTTTAAATTTATGGTAGAGGGAAATATATAATGAAAACATTTTTTCGTGGTATACGGCGTTATTTGGCGTCTGCCTTTCTTATTATTGTCTTGATTTTTTTCAGCAATTTTGGCGTGCTTTTTTATATGATGTATTCAACGACAGGAGGGGACGGTACCAGCAATATTACGCTTAGAAATACGCTGGAAAACGCGGGGCAGGACATTTCTCTGACAGAAAACGGATACGAAATGTCCAAAAAAGGAAGAGATGCGCTGAAAGAATATGGATTTGTCTGGGCAATGGCATTAAATGAAGAAGGAACCGTAATCTGGGAATGGAAATTGCCCGATGACATGCCACGGCAGTATTCGGTTTTTGATGTGGCGTCTTTTTCCAGATGGTATCTCAATGATTATCCGGTTCGCGTCTGGAATGTCAATAATCTGCTTCTCGTCTGCGCTCAGGCACCGGATGAGATTGCCATACTGAATCTGCCTGTATCTGTGCAGCAGATTGTCAATTTTCCATATTATGTGCAGCTCTTTGTGATAGTAAATCTGGCAGTAATCCTGTTGTTTGTCGTGATTTTCGGATGGCGTTTCTATGCCTCGGTGAAACCGATTTCCGAAGGAATTGAAGGACTGTCACGGAAAGAATCGGTGCATTTAAAAGAAAAAGGTTCTGCGCGGGAGTTGGCGGAAAAACTAAATGTCACTTCCGATATTTTGATGGACCAGGAAGAGAAGCTGTCCCGAAGAGATCAGGCCAGAGCCGACTGGATTGCCGGCGTGTCTCATGATATCCGCACTCCGCTGACCCTGATCGTCGGATATTCAGAACGGCTGATGGAGAATCCTTCCCTGGGAGAAGAAGAAAAGACTATGGCGCAAATCATACAGAGGCAGAGCGGTCTCATCAAACAGCTTATTGAGGATTTGAATCTGACATCAAAGCTCAGCTACGACACGTTTCCCCTTCATCTGGCTATCTGCTCTCCGGCACAGACGCTCCGGGAATGTATCGCAGATATCTACAACCGTGGATTGCAGCCACAGTTTTCCATTGAGCTGGCCATCACCGATGAAGCGGAAAAATTTCGTCTTCCGGCGGATGAGCCTCTCATGAAACGGGCTATCCACAACGTGTTGGGAAACAGCATCCGCCATAATCCCGATGGCTGTCAGGTCAATGTCCGTTTGTCATCCGACGGGGAGAATCTCCATTATCTTTTTGAAGACAGCGGTCCGGGCATTCCCAACGAAATTGTCTCCTGCCTGGAAGCTGAGAGAGAAGACAAAAATCAGATGCAGAAAGACAGCAAGCGCCGCGATGCGGTCAGTCAGCCCCACATTATGGGTATGCGCCTGACCAGACAGATTGTACGGCTTCACGGAGGAACCGTGTATTATTATAAAAGAAAGAACGGAAATTATGACTGTGGATTTGTGGTACCAGGGGATTACTTTAAAGCGGAGGACAAGACAGACGCCAGCAGGATGACGGATCCATTTTCAGGAAAGAATCAATAGATGTTGAATTCTGAGGCTGACAACTCGGATTGGTTGGCTATATGGCTATAATTTTTGAAGTAAGTGAGGAAACAAACGATTTTTTGAAAGCATATTTTGAGTAGATGAAAATAGAGGAGGATAGAAATGGAAGGACGGCATGAAATAAATATCAAATCCATTTGCGGAGTTAAAATCGGCCAGACAGAAAATGTATCGGTCGGCACCGGCTGTACGGTTATTCTGGCGGAGGAAGGCATGGCGGCCGGACTTGATGTGCGGGGCGGCGGCCCTGCGTCCAGAGAATCGGAACTGATGAATCCGCTGGCGGCGGCGCAGGAGATTCACGGGATTGTGCTGGCCGGAGGCAGCGCTTTCGGACTGGATGCGGGCGGAGGCGTGATGCAGTATCTGGAGGAGAGAGGAATTGGTTTTGATGTGGGCGTGACGAAGGTGCCGTTAGTCTGTCAGGCGGATTTATTTGATTTAACTGTGGGAGAGATGTCGGTGCGGCCGGATAAAAAGATGGGATATGAAGCCTGTGTAAATGCGGAGATCGGCAATTACCGAGACGGTAATTACGGCGCCGGATGTGGCGCCACGGTGGGTAAGTTGGCCGGGATGGAGTATTGTATGAAGTCCGGTATCGGCAGTTACGCCGTACAGATTAGTAAGCTGCAGGTGGGGGCCATCGTGGCGGTCAATGCGCTGGGAGATATATATGATTGGAAAGGCGGCAGGAAGATTGCCGGACTCCTGGCGGAAGATAAGCAGTCGTTTCGCGATACTGTGGAGTTGATGTGTGCCAGTACGGAAGTTGTGGAGAATAAGTTTGCCGGAAACACGACCATTGGCATTGTGATGACCAATGCGGAGTTTGGAAAGGCGACTCTATGCAAGATTGCCGGTATGGCGCAAGACGGTTATGCCCGCACCATTCGTCCGGTGCATACCAGTGCCGACGGAGACAGTATTTATGCTGTCTCCGTGGGAAATGTATCGCAAAAGGTGCAGGCCGACCAGGATCTGGTGGGGACACTGGCTGCGGAAGTGATGAGTGAAGCGATTGTGAGGGCGGTGACCAGCGCAGAGACTGCCTACGGTTTTCCGTCATATGGGGAGTTCAATGACAGATAAAATGAGAGATAAGCTTTTGTTTTTTGATATTGTGATGGGATTTTCGATTCCTGCCATATTTTTTGCACAAATCCATAAAAGCCATCATGTTCGGCGTCAGATAGTTGCTTTTATGGTATAGAACAGCACGGCCACGCCGATGCCTTCCGCCACACTGCGGACAATGGACTGGGTGCTGGAGCTTTCCCATATCGGGTGGCGGCGAGCTGCTGAAGGAAGAAGCAGGCGTCAAGGAATTCCCTTCCGGCGCTGCCGTGCTCCCGCATGAGGAACGGATATCCGGCCAGTTGGGAGATTGATGGAGCACGGAGCCACCGTCATTGTCATCACACATATAAAAAGAAAATCCTACCACAGCGGTTTTTTGGCATCTTCTGCGTTGGCAAATGGTCCCGGCAGAATCCTAAGGCCGCGGGGACCGCCAAAGTAATCTCTGTCGAAGGTAATGGCCGTGCCGTCCGGATTCTCAAAGCGTTGTTCCGGCTCAAAGGCACAGCCGAGGGTGTCGCTGTGAATCATTTCCGAGGAAAAGTTCTTTAAATATTCATAAAGGTTGGTGGACAGGCAGGGAGCGCCGTCCCGGGAGATTAGCTCCACTTTTATGTCGTGTTCTGCGTCAAGAAGATAATTTTGCTCGTTCTTCCACGCTTTTGCGCCGCCGAAGTAGGCGTTGCCGTCTGACCAGACCGGAAGATGACGGAAATGGGCCGGTTCCAGTTTTTTCATATCCGGCACATCGGTATCCATGTCGAACTGCTGGATCCATTCGTCGTAGGTCGGATATTCGTCCATCACATGGGTTCCTACTTCGCGGTTTTCTTCGTCACAGCCTTCTTCGCTGTCCCGGAGAATCAGAAATGGTTCTGCCAGCCATTTCTGGACGAAGATATTATTATAGAATCGGTCGTCTCCGTGAAGGATGGTCATAAAGCCCATGACCTCTGTGCGGTGCGGCATGTGGTACGGTGTGTAGCGGGCGCGGTTTACACCTTCCACCACGCTGTCTGTGCCGGCGCCCACGGCGGTCAGAGAGCCGCAGATTAAATTATGTACCATGGCGACGCCCTGGGTGGCCAGCCGGAGGGAGGCGTCGGAGAGAAGGATGTTGTTGTCAATGAGGGTCGGGCCGTGGCTCACTTCCACAAAAAGATCCTGACTCATCATACTTCCCTTTAATTGTCTGGCGTAAGACGGGCGTTGATTGTCATGGAAGAGGTTTTTCGTGATACATACTCCCTGGGCCTGCCAATCGCACCAGATTCCCATGGTACAGTGATGGATGTAATTGCGGCGGAAGATGACGTCGATGGCGGCATGCATTTTGATGCCGGCGATTTCCGCTCCGCCCAGCTCCATCATGTTGTTGATGTGATGGATGTGATTGTCCTCGATGACGGAAAATACGCCGCCCATCCTCCCGCAGATACCGTCCTGTTCGCAGTGATGGATATTGCAGCGGCGGATGATGTGGCTTCCTACTTTTTCTTTGAGCCAGCCGTGGTATTGTCCGCGGCATACGGCGTCCCGCTCCATCTGGGTTGGGCTTTTGACATGTTTATTGGTAAAATAATGTTCATTATCTGGATCCAGATACTTGCCCAGGGAGATGCCGGCACATTTACTGTTGCTGATGTCGCAGTCTTCGATGATCCAGCCTTTGGACCAGTGTGGTCCGATCATGCCGTCCTGGAAAGCCGCCGGCGGAGCCCAGGTGGTAGCTGCCTTCTCGATGCGAAAACCGCTGACCGTGATATATCCCACGCCGGTTTTCTCCGGAAAGAAACACTTCCGGCGCACGTTGATCTCCACCTTTTCCCGATTGGGATTTTTCCCCTGAAAGTTCGCGTAGAAGATAGTTTCATTTCTGTCGGTATCCTGCTCGGAATACCATTTGTAAACAGAGGCCTCCGGCTCCCAGGAATATTCGTACACCTCGCCCCTGCGGCAATCCTCCAAATTCTCTGCCTCGTAGAGCATTTTGTCGTTGAGATACACAGCGCCGGTATGTTTGTTTTTGCCTGCAAAATACCAGTCCCCGTAAACATAGGTTGTATAAGGGTTGTATTTTCCGAAAATGGAATTGGAGACCCGGCAGACCCATACATTTCCCTCATACGGCTGCCATTGTTTCATTTCCTCCGCTCCGGTAATGATAGCGCCCAGGGGCTCCGCACTTCGGTAAATGATTCGTTTTTCCTTCGTTCCGGCATGGAGGGGATTTACATATTCCCGATAAATGCCGGGCGCCACCAGCACTTCGTCTCCCGGCATGGCCGCTTGTGCGGCGTCATTAATCTGTCTGAAAGGCATCTCTTTTGTGCCGTTGCCGTCCCGTCCGGCATTGGCGTCAACATAGATTCTCATAGAGAATTCCTCCTGTAAGAAATAGTGATCGGTACTTGTGGTACACTAGATGATTGTCAGCAGTACAAAATTAAAAATAAACAGAATCGTTGCCACCGATGGCATTTTGCAGACTGTTCGGAATTGCCTTGATAATATATTTGCGGATTTTTGTCACTGTGATAATAATATTAAAAACACCGCAGATAAAAACCATGGATAGCGCCTGCTGCCACCTCAGTGAAAAACGTCGTGCCGTTTTCTTTTAGTTTAAAAAATTTTCCCATAGTGTCCTCTCGTTCTTTATTCATACATGTTTTTGCCGGCGAATGAAAAGAGCCAGTGACTGCTCTCCATATTCGCACTGCTCCATTATAAAGCAATTCCCGTGAAATATTCAAGGGGAAAAATATATGCCATGAAATATCCAGGAACAGGTTCTTTACATATTGTAATCGTGTGCATATATGCGCCTGTTCCAGAAGATTCTCGTGGGTTCCCCGCTTGGCAATCCCACTGGCTTCAGAGGATGGATTAAGGTAGCAAAGAGAGGATGTTTGTGTTATATTTCTATTATGGGAACATGGAAATCAAAGAACAGGTACAAGTATTTGGCACAGTACCACAGTATTTTTGTATACAAATATTAGCATATCGAAAAGAAAAATATGAAAAAAGTAATAAGTAATATATAAATAATACAGGAGCGACAACAAATGTTTTTTATTATGGGTATCACCCAGGGAAGAAAAGACTTTAACTTTAATCAGACGGTCATCTGCAGTCATTGCGGCTCTTACGGCAGATATCAGGTTTTCATGACATACATGTGTCTGTCTTTGTTTTTCCTTCCCGTTTTCAAATGGAACAAACAATATTATATGCAGATGTCCTGCTGTGACACACTCTATGCTCTGGATCCGATCATCGGAAAACGGATTGCCAGGGGCGAGGATATTGAGATATTACCCGAGCATCTGACGGAGGTGCAGACTGGCTGGAGGAGCAGGTACAAGCGCTGCCAAAACTGTGGCTTTGAGACCCGGGAAGATTATGAATACTGCCCAAAATGTGGAAAGAAATTTTGAGTTATAGAAAAACGGCAGTGGAAGAAAATGTAGCCCAGCAGTGGGACAGACTCCTTCATATCAAAACCGCCAGCCAGAATGGAACCGTGGCTCATAACGGCATTGCCAGAGTGGCGCAGCGTTTATCGTATGATAAAATGAAATAAAAAGTTTACAGTTGAAAATGATATTCGCAAGAGGAGGGTTATTATGGCAGTAAAAGGTGCAGTGATGGTTCCTCATCCGCCGCTGATCATACCGGATGTGGGACAAGGACAGGAAAAGGCGATTCAGGAGACCATTGATGCATATCACGAGGCGGCGAAGAAAATCGCTTTGTGGAAGCCGGATACGGTGGTGGTGCTGTCGCCGCATTCCATAATGTATGCGGACTATTTTCACATTTCACCGGGAACAGAGGCAGAAGGAGATTTCGGACAGTTCGGTGCGCCCCAGGTAAAGATCAAAATTTCCTATGATACAGAGCTTGTGGAGCTTTTGTCCCGGGAAGCCCAGGACAGAAAGATTCCGGCAGGAACGCTGGGGGGAGAGAGACCCGCAGCTTGATCATGGGACCATGATACCTTTGTGGTTTTTGAACCATTATTATACAGATTACAAAGTTGTGCGGATCGGCCTTTCCGGACTGGCTTTTTCCAGCCATTATATCCTGGGCCTGTGTATTCAGAAAGCCGCCAGACTTTGCGGCAGGAAGATCGCAGTGATCGGCAGCGGCGACCTGTCCCATAAGCTGAAAGCAG
>CAYULX010000012.1:0-44419 GCA_964445535.1 uncultured Eubacterium sp. | reverse complement strand
GATGAATATGTGTTCTTTTTTGTCTACTCAAAAAACGGAATTTCCTATAAAGTAAGAAAAAAAACCACAGTAACAACGGCTGATTAACTGCCGGTTACTGTGGCTTTTTTATTTTTTATATCGTTACTGCCGGTATTTCTCTGATACAGGGAAATATCAAATATTTCTCACACAAATCTCTGTGATTCCGACAGGTCTTCAGAACTTTGCTGTCGTCTTTGCGGTCTCCGCCACCTGGATAACATCATCCATGGATGCATTTCCCGCAGCAACAACGGCAGCGGCAACGGCTCCCTCCACAACCGGACAGTCGACCATTTTTACTTTACGGTCTTCCATCATCTCAAGAACCATCTCCGTCGTCATGACAGCGCTTCCCATATCCATCAGAATAATTACGCCGTCGTCAGAATAAATCTCATCAATGGCTGTGCTGATTCTTTCAAAACTGGTTCCGAACCCTCCGTCATCCATGCCTCCGGCAGCCCGCATCGGGGTTTCCGGAGCCATCAGAGAAGCGAGATCCACTACTCCCTCCGCCAGTTTCTGACTGTGGGATACAATTACTATTCCAACCATATAACAAACCCCCTATGCCAGCTCCTGCACTGCCTTGAGCATTAATGTAAAGGAAGTAGCGCCCGGATCCTGGTGTCCGATACTTCTCTCTCCCAGATAACTTGCCCGTCCCTTTGTGGCAATAATTGTCTTGGTGTATTCGATACCTTCTTCGGCTGCTGCCACAGCGGCATCCAGAGCTTTCTTCGCGTCTTTGTCAGCCTCGTAGGAAGCCTTCATGGCATCTAAAGCCGGAATCATAGCATCCAGCATAGTTTTCTCGCCTTTGACTGCTTTACCACGCTTCATGATGCCCTCGATGGCCACATCCATCATACCGATGAAGTCATCCATGTTCATCTCCATCTTACCATTCAAATATGCGCCGGCTTTCATGAATGCCGTACCGTATAACGGACCGGAAGCGCCGCCCACAGTGGAAACCAGCTTCATGCCGACTGCTTTTAAGATAGCGCCGATATCTTTGCCCTCGAAGGTTCCGATTACATCGTTGACGGCGTCAAATCCGCGGGCCAGGTTAATACCGTGGTCTCCGTCGCCAATCACATTATCAAGCTCTGTGAGAAAAAGCTTCTGATCATCCACATCCACGATAATCTTTTTAATAATTTCAATTACTTTTGCACTATCAACCATTTTCATATACCTCTTTTCTTAAAATGTAACCATTCAGCCATGACAATCCGGAAATCCGCTGCCGCGCAGCCTATCCGGCGCCACGAAAAGAAAAGGCCGACGGAAATTGTCGGCCTTCTTTACCAGTAAATTATTTAGCTACTGTCATAGCCGGAGTATCTGCTTCTGCATCTAACAGTTCTTTCATCTGACCATCCAGGCGGAGTAATGAAATGGAGAATCCTTCCATCTCCAGGGATGTCATATATTCGCCAACAAGAGTCTTGTAAACCTTGATGCCTTTTTCAGCCAGAACATCAGCCACATGATTATTTACAACGAAAAGCTCCATAAGAGGAGTAGCGCCGCAACCGTTGACCATAACGGCAACTTCGGAATCGGAATAGTCAATATCAGCAAGAATCTTGTTCAGTAAGGTATCAACGATCTCATCTGCTGTCTCCATTGGCTTCTTCTCTACGCCAGGCTCTCCATGGATACCGATACCGATCTCCATCTCATTGTCAGCCAGCTCAAATCCAGGTTCTCCTGCCGCCGGAACCGTACAAGGACGGATAGCCATACCCATGGTTCTCACATTATCAATAACCTTCTGAGCCACAGCCTGTACCTCGTCAAGGCTTGCTCCGCTCTCAGCCAGAGCGCCGGCAATCTTATGTACAAAAACAGTACCCGCAACACCACGACGTCCTGTGGTATATAAGGAATCCTGTACCGCAACGTCATCATTCACAATAACTTCTTTTACCTCAATGCCATCCATATCGGAAGCCATCTCAGCAGCCATCTCAAAGTTCAGCACATCACCAGTATAGTTCTTAACGACCATCAAAACACCCTTACCAGCATCGATGGCTTTGATTCCTTCGTAGATTTGGTCCGGAGTAGGAGATGTAAATACAGCACCTGCAACAGCGGCATCCAGCATACCTTTTCCAACAAATCCACCATGCGCCGGCTCATGTCCGCTTCCGCCGCCGCTGATAAGAGCAACCTTTCCTTCTTTCTTGTCAGATCTTACTACAACGTTACCACAGTCAAGCTTTTTTAAGTACTGAGGATAAGCCTTAACCATACCTTCTATCATCTGGTTCTCTACCTGATCCACTGCATTAATAATCTTTTTCAAAATAATCTCCTCCTTACTGGTTCATTGAAAATAGTTCAGATTAGACAATTATTGCCTACATCCTTTACTAATAATATCACTTTTGCACATACAGGTCAATTAAAAAAATCTATTTCTCATTCAATTTACACATTTTTCTCATTTAATTCACACATCTCTCTTTTTTCTTTATTTTATTTTAAAGCAATCCTGTTTCTAAATAACCGTTGTATTTTATATGAAAATATGCGTCTCTCCCGTAGTTTTTAATTGCCCGGGAAGATTCTGCAGACCTTCCCGGGCAATTAAAAAAGGAGCATCTGCGCAGATGCTCCTTTTACAGCACAATTATTTATATTTTCTTTTTCTTGCAGCTTCAGATTTCTTTTTACGTCTAACACTTGGTTTTTCGTAATGCTCTCTTTTGCGAATCTCCTGCTGAATTCCTGCTTTAGCGCAACTCCTCTTAAATCTACGAAGAGCGCTGTCTAAAGATTCGTTCTCTTTAACGATTATATTTGACATTGTCTCACCTAACCTCCCTCCAGTTGCGTATTGTGCCTAATACAACTGTTTGGGTATTTTCGCACTGCTTTATATTATACCATAACATCTGCTTTCGTCAATAACTTTTTAATAAAAACCCTATAAATACGCAAAAGTCCATTGATTCGACACGACGCTTTTTCTTTTTAGAAACATACCCGAACCACATCGGGCAGAATCTTTTTTCAGCGGCGCCGGCGATTATATGCATTTTTTCTCAGTCAAATACCGTCTTCCAGGTATCCACATTATGCCAGGCGTCAAAGCAGAGAGCAATCTGTTCTTTATTATTCTTTTCTTCTGCCAGAGGCGGCAGCGCGTCCAGACTGAAGTACCCGCTGTCTATGGTCTCGCTGTTGGCTTCAAACTGTCCTCCGGTCACCGAACATAACACAAATACTTTGCAAATTTTATGAACATAGACCGGCAGATTATGTTTATCTCTGTCCTGGATGGCAATAATCATATCGGCAATCACATCCAGCCCCGCCTCTTCTTTTACTTCTTTTATGATGTTCTCTTTCACAGACAAATCCACATCTACCCAGCCGCCCGGCAAAGACCAGGTACCGTTCTTTTCCTGCACCAAAAGAATCTTATCTTTTTTAAATATCGCCGCCCGGGTGTCAAGCTTCGGCGTCTGATAACCGCTCTCATCGCAGAACAGATCCTTTACCTTATCCACGGGAATCTCCGTCTTGTAGGCAATCATCTCCGCCGCAATTTCCCGAATTCTCTCGTAGCGTTCCTTGTCAAAGACCCCTTCGCCGTACCATAATCCTGTCTGCGCTATACTCTGTAATTCCACTGCCCACTGCAGCCATTTTTCATTCTTATCCATGGTGTACCTTTCTTTTGCTATGTTCCGCCCCTTTTTCTATTCTTCGCCGGCGGAGACCTACTGTCCGCCTTTTATTGTAGGGAAAAAATATATATCTGTCAACATCCGTCTAAGGGTTTCAGAAAATGTACACACTTTCACGGAAAAATGACTGTCCGTCTAACCGCGATTTTTATTAAAGTCGCGGCAGGCTTCAAAAAATGCGTCAATGTTCTCTTTTGACACCACCGGCGCCAAATCGCAGCCAGATGACAGCACAAAATGCGGATATGGCTTCATATCTTCCAGCAGTTTCAGCGTTTTTTCCCGAATGGATTCCGGCGTACCCATGAAAAAATCTGAAGACGGATCAATATTTCCAAATACCAGAATATCCGGCGGAATCTGAGGAAGGATATCTTTCATATCCACCGAATTGCCATAATGGTGTCCTTTGCACCCGGTACTGTACATGGATTTTACAGAATCTTTCACCTGTCCGCAGTCATGCAGGATCAGGAAAAAATAATCATCCTGAACCGCTTCCACCAACTTCTTCACATAAGTGGAAGAGAATTCATCCAACTGCTTCGGAGACAGCAGTCCCGCCGTCGGTTCCGCCATGAATATTCCGTTGGCCCCTGCGGCTTTATATTCTTTTGCCCGCATAATCAGAAATTCGGTTGCTTTTTCCAAAAGAATTTTCATGGAATCCGGATCTGACATGGTCAGCATCAGCGCATTGGATACCTCCATCAGATTGGCCGCCAGAGAAAACGGCCCCAGCATCCCTCCGAAAACCGGCCGGTCGGTGATCAATTTCTGCGCCTCTTTCACCGCATCTGTAAAAATATCCACCCGACCGCTGTGTACGTCCGGAACTTTCAGATTCCGGATATCCTCCGCCGTCTTTACCACATGTTTTACAATAGACGGCACCTGCTTGTCACTGAACTTTACTTTTCCTCCAAAGGCTTCCGTGTCCACCGTCAGATCCATGCCTGTGACCGCAGCAATGATATCCGGATACTCTTCCGTCACCTTTTTCATGGTTTTAGCGATATTTTCCGGTGAGCTTACCGATTCTGTTACCGTAAAGCCCAAATCATGTACGCAAGGGAAATACAATACCGGAAGATTTCTCACATCTTCTGCTTCTATAATTTCTCTCGACCATTCTTCCATATTAATTCTCATTCTTCTTCCTCCTATCTTTTTTTATTGATACACAAATCGCGATCAAATAAAATCTGTTTTATCTATTGATCCCCATGATCCCCAGAGAGCAATTTCCCGAAAGCTGCTGTATCAGAAATTCATGGCGAGCATGTATTCTTCCTGAAAATCCATATTGACGGATAATTCGATATGCTCTACCTGCTTCACCCACTTTTGTACGTTCTCGCGGCAGTCTTTGTTGAGCAGCGCCATACAGGCACCGGTTCCCGCGGAGTTTCCAATGAATATGATTTTTTCCGGGTCAACCGCCGGCAGCATTTTTATGACCAGGGCGCTGTTTTTATCAATATAGCTGCCGAAGGCCCCGGCAATGAAAAGATAATCCAGCGATTCTTCTGTCATGCCGATGATTTTCATCAGTGTTTTCATTCCCGCCAGCATGGCTCCTTTTGTAAGCTGAATTTCTCGGATATCGTTCTGGGAGAGTACAATCTCATCGCCGTTTTTTCCTTTCCACACCAGGAATTCCATTCCGGTTTCCGTTTTTCTGAGACCGTCTGCCAGCGACGCCGCTATCCCAAGGGTCAAAGCTTCTTCCCTCCCCAGCATCCGTCCTTTATCGTTGATCAGACCCGCCTGGCGCAGGGCGGCGATCAGATCTATGACGCCGGAACCACAAATGCCCAAAGGGTTTTCCTGATCGATCACCAAAATCTTCAAACGCCCTTCCTCTACCCATGCTTTTTCAATGGCTCCGGGCGCGGCCCGCATTCCGCAGCGTATCCCTGCCCCCTCGAAGGCAGGGCCTGCGGCGGTGGAACATGCCAGGATTTTTCCGTCACTGGCACAGACAACCTCGCCGTTGGTCCCGATATCAATGGCCAGAATATTTTCTCTACGGTTCACAAGATTCGTTGCCAGCAACAGCGCCGTGATATCCGCGCCCACATGTCCGGCAATATCCGGAAGGAACTGTACACGGGCCAGAGGATGCATAAAAAGTCCCAGCTTTTCCGCCTTTACCGTGATACTTCTGCAAAATACTGGTGCGAAAGGAGTTCTGGCCAGAGATTCCGGATTCACTCCAAAAAACAGATGACTCATGGTTGTGTTCCCGACTACACAACAGTCATAAATATTTTCTCTGTCCACGGCATTTCGCTCTGCCATTTCCCCGATCATCTCATTGATACAGCCAATAATCTTCTCCTGCAGAATACACAGATGATCCTTTCCTTCCTTTGTATACTGGATTCTTGAAATCACGTCGGCGCCATAGAGACTCTGGGGATTGGTCCGCGCCTCCACATCCAGACATTCGCCCTTTCGTAAATCCCACAGCATGCACACCACCGTCGTAGTACCCACGTCCACCGCCAGGCCGTAAACCGCCTCCGTTGTATCCCCGGCTTCCACTGCAATTACCGTTCGACCCCACAATGCCACTGTGACTTTTCCTCTTTCTTCCGTAAGGGTTTCGTGGAGTTTTGGCAGAAGGCTGTTGTCCACCCTGATTTCCGGGGATTTTATTTCCTCTTCTTTTTCTCCGGCGGTTTCTTCCATCAGAAATTTGTGAAAAGTTTCTTCCAGGCGTTCCAGATCGCTGCGCTGATCAGACATCTTCGGGCGTTTCACTTTTACACATAACTTTTTTATCATCGGACTGCAAACGAAATCTTCCGGCAGCCTTCCCATATTTTTCTTCCGATCTGTCCCGCCATGGATTTTCGGGACATACACAGAGACGTCTCCTAAAATCTTGGTCTCGCAGGCAAGACGCCAGCCCTGTTCTTGCTCCCTTTCGCTGAGCAAGCTCTTTTCTGTGTCGCTGCAGTCACTGACTTTTTCTGCCGACTCTTTTTCAATGCATACCCGACATTTTCCGCAGATTCCCTTTCCGTGACAGCTGGCGTCTATCAGCACGCCGGCCTGCCCGGCCGCGGCAAGAATCGTGGTTTCTTCCGGCACGTCCACAAAAAAATCCGAGGTTTCATTCTGTACGAATTTCACTTTCCTCAATCTTATCCACATCCTTTCATGAAAGACGGACAATTCTTTCCAAAGGAACAAAAGAGGCAGGGACGCAAATCTTCTTTGTCATCTTTTGCGACAACGCCGCAGACCCCGGACACAGATTTTATCGGATCCATCTTACAATATTCATTCAGACGGACTCCGATACTGTCCGGCTTTAGTATGGCAAACAACGTCTTCTGATTAGACAGATCAAAGTGATACTGTCCGGGACTCCAGACCGGAGTCAGACGATTCTCTTCAGAAAGCTGTTCCTCAAAATATTTTCTGCACCAAACTTCTGACGCCTGAATAAAAGCGGAACCCCAGCTGTCTATGAAGTATTTTTCCATCATTTCTTCTGTTTCTTTCTCCAGTCTGTCAAATCCGGGAAGAGTGGTCACAAAGCAGATTCCTTCCTCCGCATTTTTCAAAAACCGGGGAACTATTTCGCCGTGCAGCCTCCAACCTCCTGTCAGCGTCACCTCGCCATCTTCCTTCCTGTCTATATGGAAGAAATCATATACGCCCCGTACAAATCCCAACTGTTCCACTTTCCTCCTGGCAGTCTCCACAGTGTTTCCATACTTTTCCGGCACATTCTTCCCATCAATCCCCGTAGCACTCTGAAAACGTTCGTTGACTTTTTTCAGTTCACACAAAGGAATTTCAAATGTTTTTGGCGCCACTTTATCACTTCCTTCCATTGAAGAGACCAATTTTTGTGTTATTTCAAACGGCTGACAGCAAAAGTCTTCCACTGGCCGACGCGGTGACCATATATCCCATGTACAACGGACCAAAATCCGTTTCCACCGTATTTTCTTTCCGTTGAAACTCTGTCTTTATGGCTTCCGGATCTGCGCCCCGTTCCTCGGCTTCTCTCTCCGCTCCTTCCGCCGCCAGAGCATCCGCCGTCTTCTTTGCCTGCTCCAGATCCTCCTGGTACATTCTCTGTCCGGCTCCAAAAATGACGTAAGTATTTTTTTTCTGATCATAAGAAATCTGTACCGTGACGCTGGCAGAGACATTCCCGACAATGGCTCCCAGCGCGTTGGCCACTTTTGAATACTCACTGGTGCAGACTTCGGTTCCAAGCATTTTTCCCACATCTTTCAGAAAAATGTGTGTGGGCGCTCCCACGCCAATTAAAACCGCCGGTGTCTTTATATGAAGACCGCAAAACTCTGTGATCGTTCCCTTTTTTTCATTCTGATAACAATCATTAATCAGAATCTTCAGCTGTTCTCCGACACCTTCTTCTCTGATCTGCGGATAGGCGTCCTCCATGAGAATCCGTACAATATTAAAATACAGTTTACGTTTTACCTCGTCATAAATGGCGTCTCCCAGTTTTTCCGGACTCATCCGCACGGTTCTGGCCATGATTGCCAGTCCCAGACGGGACGCCTCCGCATCATAGGCATCAAAATCTCCTTTCACATGCATGACATCCGTTGGCGTCAAACCGCAGCGGATCAGAATTCCTTCCCGGATCAGACGGGAAATATGCGCTTCCAGAATCACATCCTTAAGCTGTTCACCAAGACGTTCCAGCGTCATGGGATGTTGCAGAAGCAACCGGGCCACTTTTTTCTCTTTATCACTGTACCCGTGGTTATCTGAAATATCCTTCAGGCCAAGATATATATCCTTCTGCGGTCCGGCATAGAGATATCCCTTTTCATTTTCTTTTCGCAACAGCGCTGTGAGTTTGGGATATTTGTGAGCGGCAATACACAAAGGCATTACTTTATTATCTTCCAGATATATCTCCCTTTCCAGACTTCTCACTCCGCTGTCGCCGCCAAGACCGAAGGTGTCCACAAAGAGACCTTTCACAAAAGTGTCCCACTTACCGATCCTGATTCCGCTTTTTACTCTCTGGGCCGCTCCATTTTTCACAAAAGCAATATCTGTGGTGGTTCCTCCCATATCGATAATCATACAGTTTTTTTCTCCGGAAAGTTCCACCGCCCCCATGACACTGGCCACCGGTCCGCACAAAAGCGTCTCTACCGGGCGAAGGACCGTAAATTTTTCTGTCATCAGGCTCCCGTCGCTTCTCACAATGACAAAGGGCGCTTTTATATTTCTTTCTTTTAAGGCACGTTTGACTGCCCGGAAAAATTCTTCAATTACAGGGATCAGGCGGGCATTTAAAAGAGCGCTGGCTCCTCGCTTCATGATGTTATTTTCCCAGAACAACTCATGTCCGCAGACCACAGGAATGTCATATCTTTCCTTTATCATATCTCTCGCCTTTTTTTCCAGCACCGCGCCGGTTTTTCTGGCGTACATTTCCACAATTCCCACTGCATCACAGTCTGCGAATTTTGTTTCGATATCCTGCTCTATTTTATTCCAGTCCGGTTCTTTGACAATGTTTCCTGACGGTTTCGTCTTACTGTTCACAAAATAAATACTGTCATCCATATCCAGACCGTATTCTTTGCCAATGGCTGCGACGGCGGAAGGCTGTATCCCAAACAGCATCAACCTGGCGCGACCTCCTTTATTTTCCACACAGGCATTTGTCGCCAGGGTTGTAGAGAGGGCGATCACTTCCGCTTCTTTCACATATTCATCAGGAAGCTTGTCAAGCACTCTCCCGATTCCCACAGATAAATCTTCCTTTGTCGTCAGAGTTTTTCCATATGCCAGTATTTTCTTTTCTTCCAGCTGATAGACAACAGCATCTGTACAGGTTCCTCCTGTATCAATTCCAATTCCAATCTTCAAAACAAATTCCCCCGTTTCCAAAGAGCTCCTTGTCTGTCTATGTAAAATGCCGACAAGGAGCTCCCGCCATTGCCAGCATTCTACTTAAGAAAAGATTTATGAGATAGATATTTATAGTTACTAATAAAAATATTAGAAACTATCCAACTTTACGGCAGCCGACGGATTATTTTTTCGCTGCGGCCTCATCGGCGGCTTTTAAAATTTCTTCCACCTTTGCATCTTGCTCCGGAGTCAGCGGTTTTGGAACATAGTTCTCAATAATATCGATCGTTCTCTCTTTCACGCGCTGTTCAAAAGTAGTGCCTCCGGCACGTTTCCATCCGTCCAGATCGGAACGATCTGTCAAATCAGGCTGCCACATTTCTTTATTATATTTTAGCGTATGCTCTTCGCTTAAATAGTGACCTTTTGGCCCCACGCTCTTCATCACATCCATGGCAAGATGATCTTTGTCAAACTGTACTCCGTCGAAGACTCTCCGCATCTGAGAAATCGTCTCATTGGATGCTACCAGCAGCTCATAGGAAAAAGTAAGTCCATAATTCATAAATCCCACATCATGATTCAGATTTACGCCGGCATAACCAACGGAATAAACATATTGCGCCGCCTCGTTCATGGCCTGAGCGTCAAAGACCTTTCCTCCGGAGCAGGCGGTAAATCCCCAGGTCGGAAGCTCGTAAAGTTCCCGTCCGATCTGTGCCAGAGAAATATTGTTGACGATGGCTTCCGGTGAGCAGTAGGTTGGCTGCATACATTTCAAATCCATATTATACATGGCTCCGCCGAAGACAATTGGAGAACCTGGATGTGCCAGCTGATGAATCACCAGCCCCGCCAGACATTCGGCATTTCCCTGTACGATGGCCCCGGCGTTGGTGATCGGACCGGTGGCTCCCGGCATCATACACGGAGAGTAATTGGTCGGAAGCTGATTTTCCGAACAGTAAATCAGTTTATCCACAGCAGTTTCCGTGTGATTCAGCGGAGATGTCGGTTCGTTGTACATGATGAACAACGGTTTCCTTGCCAGTTCTTCCAGGCTTCCTCTCACAGCCACCGCCATTTTGGTAATATTATCGATAGATGTACGGTTAGCCGCTGTGACCACCTGCGGTTTCGTGGAATTTCGGAGCATCACCGCATACTGATGTTCATAAGAGGTCACCGGATAATCATACATCAGTCCGCAGCACATCAGGAAATCAAGCTCTGGAAGGGCGTCAATGATTTTCGCGCCATCCTCCATATCTTTGTATGTAAATGTTCTGTGCTCCCCGGTGTACACATCAAGGATGGTCGGGCAGTCGGATCCGGTGCCGTAATATACATTTCGTCCTCCCAGATCCATGGCCAGGTCGCCGTCCCTGTCATAAATATGAATGTGTGAAGGGGCTGCTTTGATTGCCCATTCCACCAGACCGTGAGGAATATAAACTCTTTTGCCTTTCACGGTACATCCGGCTTTTTTCAGCATCTCTCTGGCTTCCTTGTGCTGAATATCACTACCCACTTCCTGCAGAAGCTGCAAGGTATCTGAATGAATTTTCTGCATTTCCTCTGCGGTGAGGAAACGAAGAGGGCTTCCACATTTCTGTACATTATTTTTATCTGATCTATCCATACCAGTTATATCCTTTCTCTTTTATTTTTCTATTTGTTTTCTACAACTGTGAAATATTTTTTCCGACAAATCAAAGGAAATCTGCCAAAATGGAATCTTCCTTCCGGAATTATCCCACCAATTTCTTGGCCAGCTCTACGGCCAGGGGAGCATTGGTACTGTAACCATCTGCACCGATCTGATCAGCGAATTCCTGGTTGACCGGCGCGCCGCCTACCATGATTTTTACTTTGTCACGAAGGCCTGCTTCTTCCAGCGCCTCAATGGTATCCTGCATGGCGTACATGGTTGTGGTCAGCATAGCCGACATTCCAAGAACGGATACGCCCTCATTTTCCTGAATCGCTTCCACGATTTCATCCGGTTCCACATCCATTCCCAGGTCAACCACTTCAAAGCCGGCGCTCTCTAACAGAAGGACAACCAGATTCTTTCCGATATCATGCATATCTCCTGCCACTGTGCAGAAAACAATTTTTCCAAGGGATTTGACATCTCCGGAAACCAGCAGAGGTTTGATGATTTCCACACCGGATTTCATTGCTTTTGAGGCAATCAGCAGTTCAGGGACATATATTTCACCCAGTCTGAATTTTTCTCCGAGGATGTTGATCGGCTCTACCAATCCGTTGTTCAATACGTCGAGAGGTGTATTTCCATCATCCAGAGCTGCCTGTACCGCACCCGGTACTTCGGCCACTTTTCCTTCTTCCACAAGTTTCTGTAAATCTGTTAATTTTGACATTTCAATCTTCCTTTCTTTCATTTTAAAAAAACTCATTTGGTTGTCTCCAAATTTTTTCTTTGCTTGTCAACTTATCAAGTTCGTCGATATCTATTTCTTTTTATTGCTGCTATGCCCTTTATTCTAGCTACTTTTTTTGTATTGTCAAATTCTCATCTGTTTCTTTACAGTAAACTTTTTCATTCTTTTTTTTATTTCAAAGCAATTTAGTAAAATCCAAAAATGAAATTATTTAATTTTATTCCTTCATTTTTACTTTTTTTAATCAAAAGGTTATTTTGAGGAAACTTTCTTTTTTTTGATAAAACAACCGTGATTTTTTTTCTTGTTCTGCTATAATAAAACTATCTTGGTTGATTTGGAAAGGAGGACATTCCATGGAAGATATCGCAAAAGAAGTCGGCAAGAAAATCCGCATGTATCGAAAGCAGCTGAATATGACCATCGAAGAGCTAGCAGACATTATCTGTAAAAGCAAGTCTACCATCGCCAAATACGAGACAGGAACGGTCTCTCTAGATATTTATACGCTGGAAGATCTCGCCAATGCCTTTCACATTAGCGCCTATCAGCTTCTTTTATTTCCAAAAGAGAAGAGGAACAAAGAACTCACAGACATTATGACGCGTCCCTTTCAGGACTGCGAAGAATTCTTTGTCTATTATTATGACGGTCGCAGAAAAGAAGTTGTGAAATCCTACCTGCGTGTTCTTAAGGATGAAGAAGTCGATTCACCCTCCGTTTTTTATTACCTTGCTTTTAAAGATTATGAAAATTATTTTGACTGCGAATATATTTATAAAGGTTCTGTACAATCCCACGACTTTTTCACTTATTTTTTCCTGACAAATATGGTAAATTCCGTAGATAAAACTACCATCTGTGTGATGAATCCACTGCATCAGAATACTGAAACCTGGGGCATTCTTTCCGGTATTCTGGATAATCCCCTTGCTCCATTCTGCACTAAAATTCTGTTCTCCAAAAATATGATCGCGGATTCCGTCCTTTCCAGAGAAAAATTTATTTTCACTTCGGATGAAATCCGTCAAATACGCAAAACTAATCTGCTATATCCCAACAGAATCTGATCTTGTTTTCTGCGTGTTTCCGTTTTCAGGTTCACCACAGGCGATTACCGGTTTGACACACAAAAAAACTGGCAGAAATCCGGATGTTCAACATTGATTCCGGATTCATTCTGCCAGTTTTATTTATTGCACAAGACTTCTGCCCAGTTTATCTTCTATATAGCGAATGATAAAGTCCACGCAGCCATCCCTTCCGATTCGAGAAGAATTCAGAACAAAATCCATATAGGTGGCATCCCACCATTCCAGACCCGTATATGTCTTCACGAATTCATCTCTGTATTTATTGACAGACCGTACCTTTTTCACGGCCTTTTTCATGCTTAAGCCCTCTCGTTCCATGACAGATTCCACACAGTCCTCAAAAGGAGCCTGGATATTAAAGCTGAACACATGATAAAAGTTGCGCAGCACATAAAATCCCGCTCTTCCCAGAACGATAAAACTTTCCTCATTACTCATATTTCTCATAACTTCCGCCTGATAATTAAACAGATTCTGATCCGAGGTAAATTTGGAATCCTCCGGAGGCAGAAGTCCTCCTTCATACAGTTTACCCGAATAAGAGAAAATCAACTTTTTGCGGACTTTTTCATCTGCCAGGTCAAACATCTCTTCATTGATCCCACTGGCAATTGATGCCATTTTCAAAAGTTCCCGGTCCAGCAGAGGGATTTTTAATTTCTGAGACAGTTTTTCAGCCACATATTTTCCTCCGCTGCCGTAGCCCCTTGAAATCGTAATGACATAATTATCTTTACCCAAACTTGCGCACCTCCTCTTTTATAAACCCAGATAAGATTTCTGGATCTGATCATCCTTTTTCAGATCAGCAGACTTTCCTTCATTGACAATCTGACCCACTTCCATGATGTACGCTCTGTGAGAAGCCGTCAACGCCATCTTGGCATTCTGCTCCACCAGGAGAATCGTTGTGTTTCTTTCTCTGTTGATCTGTCGAATGATCCGGAAAATATCCTCCACGATGATCGGTGCCAGTCCCATGGACGGTTCATCCAATAAAAGAAGCTTCGGCCTTGCCATCAGCGCTCTCGCGATGGCAAGCATCTGCTGCTCTCCGCCGGAGAGCGTACCGCCAATCTGATTTCTTCTCTCTTCCAGTCTGGGAAAAAGAGAATATACCCATTCCCGGTCTTCCAGAATCTGTTCTTTATCTTTCCGCAGATAGGCTCCTATATTGACATTATCCGCCACAGTAAGAATCGGAAAGATTCCTCTCCCCTCTGGAACCTGAGATATACCCGCCCTAACAAGTTTATGAGCCTCTGTCCCTCCTATTTCGCCGCCGTCATATGCAATATGGCCGCTCTTTGGTTTCAATAATCCCGAGATGGTATGCATAGTCGTGGTCTTTCCCGCACCATTGGGTCCGATTAAAGCAACCACCTCTCCTTCATCTACGGTAAAGGAAATATTCCGTAGAGCCGGCACAACACCATAGCTGACGGATAAATTTTTCACTTCCAATAAATGTTCCATTTGTCCTCACCTCCGTCTTTCCTGTCAGTTCTGTATATCTCCGGCCTGTTTATCGTCCGAAGAATCTTCTTCCTCAAAAGTACCGCTGCCAAGATAAGCCTCGATGACTTTCTGATTTGTCTGAATCTCCTCCGGCTTACCTTCCGCAATCAGGCTTCCGTGATCCAGAACCACAATACGGTCTGAAATTCCCATGACAAATTTCATATCATGTTCAATTATCAGCACATTGATATCCATTTTTTCTGTGATATACCGAATGACATTGGTAAGCTCTTCTTTTTCAAAACTGTTCATGCCGGCGCCTGGCTCATCCAAAAGCAGAAGCTGCGGCTTAGTCGCCAGTCCCCTGGCAATCTCCAAAAGACGCTGTTTACCATAAGGAAGGTTAAGAGCCAGTTCGTCTTCCATCTCACCAAGGCCTACAATTTTTAATAATCTTTCACATTCTTCAATGATTTTTCTTCTTTTTTTCTGCTGCCTGCCCGGAAAGAAGACAGAAAGAACCAATTTCTCGTTGTTACATTCCGGATGGGCGATCAGAATGTTTTCTAAAACAGTCATACTTCCAATGAGCCGGATATTCTGGAAAGTTCTGGCAATCCCGAATCGTGTCCGATCCGGAGCTTTCATATTTGTGATATTGGTTCCTTTAAAAAAAATGCTTCCATCCGTCGGCTTATAAACTCCGGTGATTAGATTGAAGAATGTTGTTTTTCCTGCTCCGTTCGGTCCGATAAGGGAGAGTATTTCTCCTTTTTCCTGTTCCAGACTCACACTGTCAACCGCTACCAGACCGCCAAAACGAACAGACATATTTTTAACTTCTAGCACTTTCTCCATTCTTCTTCACACCTTTCATTGCTTTTATTTTATATTCATTTCGCAAACGTTTATCAATCCCCCAGATACCATTCGGTCTGAAAATCATCATCACCACCATGGCAGCGCCGTATAATATCATCCTGTACTGGCTGAACTGTCGCAGAACTTCCGGCAGCGCCGTCAACAGGAAAGCGCCTATCACTGATCCCGGTACACTTCCCATACCTCCCAGCACAACCATGGAAACCATTTTTATGGACTCATTATAAACAAAGCTGGTCGGTCCGATAGTGCCAAGGTAAACTGCATAAAAACTTCCCATCAACGCCGCCATACCGCCGCCAATCACAAAAGCACACATTTTATATTTGACCGGATTGATTCCGAGAGCGGTAGCCGCGATATCATCTTCCTTTACTGTCAACATAGCAAGTCCAAAACCTGAATTATTCAGACGCATCATAAAGATGATAAAAAGAACCATCAGTGCAAACAATATATAATAGAAAGTTTCCGTTCCAGACAGAGTAATCCCAAAAATAGTCGGCGATGGTATACCGGGGATTCCCATTGGTCCCCTGGTCCAGTCCACCTGATTGGTGATAAACAGTCTGAATATCTCCCCAAATCCCAGCGTAACCACCGCCAGATAATCCCCCCGAAGCTTGAGGGTGGGAAAACAGAGCAGCATACTGATGAAAGCCACGATCACAACGCTGATGATCGTCGCAATAAAAAAGTTCAGTTCCAGATTCATCATGAGAAGCGTCGTTATGTATGCCCCCATACCGTAGAAAGCCACATGACCGAGAGAAAACTGTCCTGACCATCCTATGATCAGATTCAAACTCAACGTCAGACAGGTGTACAGGAAACAGAGGACAAATACACTCAGCACATATCTGTTTATAGACGTCGCGGGCAGAATCAGCAGGACGATCGCCATAATCAAAAGAAGAATTATCTTCATCCGCTTACTGATATGGAATTCTTTGATTTTATTTTTCATTCCTGTTCCTCCTCTTCCTATACCTTGTCAATTCGTTTTGCTCCCAGGAATCCGGATGGCCGAATCACCAGGACAATGATCATGATGATAAATGCATAGGCGTCCCGATAACCGGATGAAACGTATCCGGCGCCCAGACTTTCTATAATTCCGATGACAAAGCCTCCAAGAACCGCACCGGGTACAGAACCAATTCCTCCTAAAATAGCGGAGGCAAAGGCTTTCATTCCCAGGAGATATCCCATTGTAGGATATACAGCATTATAATATGTTCCTACACAGATACCGGCAATACCGGCTAAAAACGCTCCTATTCCAAAGGTAAACCCTATGATGCGATTAGTATTAATCCCCATGAGTTTTGCATTTGGCACGCTGACTGATACCGCGCGCATGGCTACTCCCATTTTTGTTCTATATACAAGGAAATAGGTGATCGCCAGCATGATCGCTGTGATAACAAGGATCATAATCTGAATATTGGAAAAAGTTACATTTCCCACTTTGTAAACAACCTGATCCAGGGTCGGGAACTGCTGTGTTCCCGAACCAAATAAAAGCTGTGCCAGATTCTGGAGAAATGTGGAAACCCCCAGCGCGCTGACCAGAACTGCCATTCTTCTGTTTTTCTTTATCGGGCGATATGCCACTCTCTCAATCCCCATGCTGAGCACTGCGGTAAAGAATGACGCCAGCAGCACCATGGAGAGCAACGGCATTCCCAACTGAGTTGTTAGTATCATTCCGATAAATGTTCCAAACATCATCACATCTGCGTGAGCCCAGTTTACAATCTGAAGCACTCCGTATACCATGGAATACCCCAGAGCAATCATGGCATAAATCCCTCCAATGGTGATTCCATTTATTAACTGTTGGACAAACATATATCATCCTCCTCATCAATGTATATTAGTTATTATCTACTACGACAAACTGTCCATCCTGCACCTGAAGAGTCAGATATTCTTTTTCCACATCGCCGTCGACGAATTTATTTTCTCCGGTCACACCAAAATAATCGATATCCTTTACTGCATTATTGATATTTTCTCTTGTGAGATCTTCTCCGCAGGATTTCATTGCCTCCAGCAATACGTTCGTTGCGTCATAAGCCAGCGCCGCCCAGTTTCCAGGAACAGATCCATATGCTTCTTCATATGCGGCGATAAAATCCTGTACCTGCTCATCTGAGTTCGTTTCTACAAAAGCTCCCAGAGTATATATGCCTTCCACTAAACTTCCTCCTTCTGAAATCAGTTCCGGTGAATAAATGCCATCGCCTCCGACGATTGGGATGTCGCCCATACCCAGGGCTTCCTTCTGATTGGCTACCAGCACACATTCCGAGTTGAATCCCGCAATGAAGATTGCGTCGCATCCGGCGTTCTTGATGGAAGTCAGCAGAGAGTTGAAATCCTTTGTCTCATTCAACACATAATTTCCCACATATCCAATCTCAATGCCGTTTGCTGTTGCCTGCTCTTCAAAATTAGTATAAAGACCATAACCATAATCATCATTTTCATATAGCACACCGATGTTTTGATATCCAAGATCTTTACACATATCGGCACATAAGGTTCCCACATAAGAGTCAGAAACACAAGTACGGAAGAAATAATCACTGGAGCCCGTAAGATCCGGAGAAGTTGCCACCGGAGATATCGCAGTAAGTCCCGCTTCGTCAAAAATCGGAACCTGAGCCAACGCACAGGAACTGTTATAGGATGTAATAACGCCATAGACGTTATCGTCTTCCGCAAACCGGTTTGCGATGGAAGTGGCTGAAGTTGGAGAAGATTCATCATCCTGTGAATCAATGACCACCTGTTTGCCGTTAATTCCCCCGGCTTCGTTGCACTGATCCACCGCCAACTGTACAGCCTCTACCATCAGCTGTCCGTCCGCTGCCAGGGAACCGGTCAGCGGGAAAGAAGTTCCAATGGTAATGGTATCGCCGGAAGACGCCGATCCTGAACTGTCACTCTCAGAAGAATTGTCGCCGCAGCCTGTTATTGTTCCTGTTATCATCATAGCGCTCATCATCAACGCAAACATTTTTTTCTTCATACAATTACCTCGCTTTCTTTTTCACAATGTCTTGTTTTAGATATCAACACATTTTGCGGAAAATATAGCAGCGCCGCAAAAAAGAAAAGAGCAAAGGTCTTTGTATCTCAAACGCCTTTGCTCTTGGTTTTAAATTATAGTCCTAAAATATTTTTAATCAAGGGATTCATATTGCTGCTTTTAAACCGTTTTTTTGAAAAAACGAAAAAAACAGCTTTTTTTACCCTTTAAATTACCAACTCTCATTGTATTATTAATCAACTGGCCCAGATTTTGCTTATTAAACTCTCCTGCGCTTTTTTTCTTTTGTCACACTATTTTCGCCTTGGCGGCATCACATGAATGGCTCTTCCAAGACTGTCTTCTGCCGCCTCCCCGATGGCCTCGTTGACCGTCGGATGCGCCCGCATTGCCCGCAGAAGATCTTTCGCGGTTATATGATTGGCCATGGCTGTGGCCAGCTCTCCGATCATATCTGTGGCTCTTTCGCACATGAGCTGCGCACCCAAGATTTCTCCGCTTTCTTCCTCAAATATCAACTTTACAAATCCCCGGCCGCCGCCGCTGATAAGCGTCTTTCCGTTGAAAGTAGTCAAATAGCGTCCACATCGAATTTTCCACCCTTCCTTTCGGGCTTCTGCTTCTGTCATACCCACACAGGCAATCTCCGGACTTGTATAGACACAGGATGGCGTTACAGACAGGTTTGTCTCAATTTCTGCCCCTGCCAGAATCTCGGCCACCGTTTTTCCCTGGGCGGAAGCCACATGGGCCAGTTGTATCTTCGAAGTCACGTCACCGATGGCATAGATGGATTTGACACTGGTCTGAAATTGATCGTCCGTCACAATTCTTCCCCGATCCATTTCCACAGACATCGTCCCTGCAAAGAGGCCTTCCGTATTGGCTTTTCTTCCGACAGCAATAAGAACACATTCCACATGATGCTCTTTCTCTTTTCCTTTCTGAAGAAAACGGACAATATATCCCTTTTCTGTTTTTTTGATTTCCTTTACTATCGCTCCGGCAGCAATTTCCAGCCCCCGTTTTTTCCATTGGACAGTCAGACTGCGAGAAATATCTTTATCCATCATGGGCAGAATACGGGATTCCGATTCCATCACGGTGATTTTTGTGCCAAAAATACTGTAAATCTGGGCAAACTCCATGCCGATGACGCCTCCGCCGATGATCGCCATAGACCTCGGTATATGGTCTTTAAGGGCCAAGAGATCATCACTGGTGAATACGCCTTCTCCATCCGCTCCCGGGATTGGCGGGACCGATGGCAAGGAACCCGTGGCAATAACTATATTTTTGCAGGAAATCTCTCGTCTTCCCTCTTTTCCTTTCAGTTCCACCCTACCGGCAGCTGGAATGCACCCTGTTCCCGTAAAAACATCAACGCCGTTGGCCTCCAGAAGCTGTGACACACCGTCCCGCAGTTTCTCCGATATGCCGTCCCTGTAAGTCATGAGCTTTTCCATATTCAACGCCGGTTCCTGCGCGGCGATTCCAAACTGTTCTGCCGTTTCTACCTGACGATAGATATCCGCACTGTGGAGCATCGCTTTGACCGGGATGCACCCTCTGTTTAAACAGGCGCCTCCCAATTCCCGATTTTCCACCACCGCCGTCCTCAATCCCAGCTGTGCGGCACGGATAGCACATACATACCCGCCCGGACCGCCGCCAATAATTACAACATCATAATCCATAGGATTCCTCCCGTCATATAATGGACTGACACAGCGCCCCGGCTATGTCAGAAATCATTTTTTTTTCTGTTTCTTGTTCTGCCGTTATCCGGGAAAGTCTGTCAAGAATCTCCACTGATGTCAATCGGGCATGACGTAATACCTCCCTTGCCGCGTCAACCACGGCGGGATAAAGAGAATCTGAGTATATCCCCACTTCTTCCAGTCTTCCATTTTTTACATTATAGCAGATCTGAACCACGCCCCAGTCAAACTTCCTGTCGATGGTTTTTTCAAAGATTATATTCCTTCCATACAGCCATTCCCAGGAAGCATATTTTTTTTCCAGTTTTTCCAGGGCGGGATTCTTCCATTCTTCCCCTCGCATAACGGTACATTTGCATCCATATTCCGCCTCAAAGGACTCTTTCAGGCTATGTTTCATTTCCCCGATGGAAACGTCTGCGTAATCGCAGAGATTACCCACCCGAGATTGGACAGAATTCACGCCGTTGGACTTTAATTTTTTCATATCTACCCGGAGATATCGGTTCAGATTCTGTGTGTCGACGGAGACCATAATGGTTCCGTGATGATAACATTTCTCCCGGGTCTCATAATAAGCGTGGCCCGATACCTTTTTCCCATCCACAGTGATATCGTTTCTACCGGTCTTTACTGCATGAATTCCCAGCCTTTTCATGGCATCCAATACTATCGTAGTCTGACGGACGATGTCATAATCTTCCCGGTTTATCAGAAAGGTAAAATTCAGGTTTCCCAGGTCGTGATAGACCGCACCGCCTCCGGATAATCTTCTGGCAAAAAAACCCCTGTCCTTTTCCAGATTTTCACAATGGCACTCTTTCCACGGATTTTGATTTCTCCCAACGACCACCGTATGTTGATTCTGCCAGAGATAAAGAATACATTCCCCCCTTTTCAACTGGTTCAAAAGATATTCTTCCATTGCCAGATTCCCATAGGGAATCACTTTGTCTGTGTTTACCAATGTCAGCGTATGAATCACAGGCATCCCTCTTTCCGCTTTCTGTTTCTTCGGCGGAAGACAAATAATTCTTTTTGTCTTCCGCCGAAGATAATCTCCGTTTTTCTCAAAACGTATAAGTTAATACCGGCTTTCTTGCCGCCTGCAGTTCATCCGGACGGCTAATTATCGTTGTTTTAGGAGCGGCATGAAGTTCTTCCGGAGCTGAAAAAACCGCATCGTAAATGGACAGGAAGACTTCTGCCGCCGCATCCAGGGTTTCTTTCGATTCCGTCTCTGTCGGCTCCACCATCAATGCTTCATGGACGATTAAAGGAAAATACATGGTCGGCGGATGGATATCAGCGTCCAGAAGCGCCTTTGCCACATCCATGGCGCTCACGCCGGTTTTTTCTTTCAGTTCCTCAAGACACATGACAAATTCATGCATACATACAGAATCGTAAGCCATGGTATATTTCTTTTTCAGCAGCGCCATCAGGTAATTGGCGTTCAGCACCGCTGTCATTGACGCCGCAGGAATCCCTTCCCTTCCCAACATCATGATATAAGCAAGCGCCCGGACAATCACCAGAAAATTACCATAAAAACTCCTTACATTTCCCATGGACGCTTCCGGCTCATACAATTGAAAGGCTTCCCCTTCTTTTTTTATTAGCATACCCGGCAGATATTTTGCCAGAAAAGCTTTACATCCCACCGGACCAGCTCCCGGACCGCCTCCGCCATGCGGGGTCGAAAATGTTTTGTGCAGATTAACATGAACACAGTCAAATCCCATATCTCCGGGTCTCACCAGGCCCATGACGGCATTTAAATTGGCGCCGTCATAGTAAGTAAGACCGCCGCAATCATGGATAATCTCCGTGATCTCCAGAATGTTCTTGTCAAACAATCCCACGGTGTTCGGATTGGTCAGCATCAGCCCTGCCGTATCCTCTCCCGTAGCAGCCCGCAGAGCGTTCAGATCTACACAGCCATCCTCCCCGGACGGAATGCTTACCACCTGAAACCCGGCCATGACCGCGCTGGCCGGGTTGGTTCCATGGGCGGAATCCGGCACAATGATCTTCGTCCTTTTTTTATCTCCTCTTTCTTCATGATATTTTTTAATGAGCATCAGCCCCGTGAATTCGCCATGGGCACCGGCCGCCGGCTGAAAATTCATGGCGTCCATTCCGGTGATCTCGCTCAGCGCCTTTCCTGTCTCAAAAAGCACTTCCAGACATCCCTGAACAGTATGTTCCTCCTGCAAAGGATGAACCCCGGTAAATCCTTCCAGCGCGGCCAATTCTTCATTGACTTTTGGATTGTATTTCATAGTACAGGAACCCAGCGGATAAAATCCGTTATTGACGCCATGGGTGCGCTCCGCCAGCCCTGTATAGTGTCTGGAAATATCATTTTCCGACAATTCCGGCAGAGGCAGCGACTGTCGCCTGCGATAGTTATCTTCTATCTCATACTTCGGTACGTCACAAGATGGAAACAGAGACAGCTTTCGCCCTTTCACACTTTCTTCAAACAGCAGTTTCACGCTTCTTCACCTCTTTTCAATATCGCAACGGCTCGGTCTATCCCGGATTTTGTATTCATCTCCGTACAACACCATAAAAGATTCCCATCCGGCAGAGGCAGTCCTCCCAGTATATGATGTTTCTCCAGCTGCTCAACGGCTGTTTTTGCGCCGGCGGGGGCTGTCGTCACAAATTCATGGAAAAATTCTCCCTGGTACACTTTTTTATAACCGATTTCTTCCAGCCTGTCCGCAAAGTAATGCGCTTTGGAGCAACAGGCGGAAGCTACTTCATAAAGTCCTTCTGAACCCACAGCAGCCAGATACACGCTGGCAGTCAGTGCGCACAGCGCCTCGTTGGAACATATATTGCTTGAGGCCTTTTCCCGCCGGATATGCTGCTCCCTGGCTTGAAGCGTAAGCACAAAAGCTCTTCTTCCCTCTGCATCTGCCGTCTCACCCACAATTCTTCCGGGCAAACTGCGCATCATTTTTTCAGTGGACGCCATAAAGCCCAGGTAGGGACCTCCGAATGCCAATTCCATTCCCAGCGGCTGTCCCTCGCCCACTGCGATATCTGCTCCACATTCCGCAGGAGTTTTCAGCAAGCCCAAAGAAATCGGATTAACGCTCATAATATACTTCGCTCCATATTTTCTACACAGCGCTCCAATTTCCTCCGCCGGTTCCAGCAATCCGTAATAATTTGGCTGCTGCACGCAGACACAGGCAATTCCCTTTTCCTGCAGCGCTTTTTCCAGACCGTCAAGGTCTGTGACTCCTCCGGCCACAGGAAGATAATCCACTTGCATGCCGTTACCATGGGTATAAGTTTCTATGGTTTTTTTCACTTCCGGATGAATGCCGGAAGCAATCAGCGCTTTGTCATATTTTCTATCCCGACACATATTTAACGCTTCCGCCGCCGCACAGGCTCCGTCGTATACAGACGCATTGGATACATCCATACCTGTCAGCGCACAAATCATCGTCTGATATTCAAAAATAGACTGAAGAATTCCCTGACTGATCTCCGCCTGATACGGAGTGTAAGCAGTTACAAACTCTTCTTTTGAAACGACACTCTTCACAATGGCAGGTATATAATGACGGTAAGCACCGGCTCCACGGAAGATGGTACCGAATACTTTATTTTTTGCCGCCATCTCTCGCACACGGGACGCCGTCTCCAGCTCTGACATCCCATCCGGCAGCTTGAGGCTATCTACTTTCACTTTTTCCGGTATATTGTCAAACAGATCCGTCTCGGAATGTATTCCAATCGTTTTAAACATGTCTTTCCGATCTTTCTCGGTCAGAGACAGATAATTTCCCATATTCTCACCTCCGGAAATTATTTTTTCTCGCTGGCGCAGAACGCTTCGTATTCTGCCGCATCCATCAGTTCTGTCTTTTCAGTAATTCCGCTGATTTTCACAAACCATGCATCATAAGGTTCTTCATTGATTTTTGCCGGATTGTCCATCAACTCTTCGTTGATTTCATCCACCGTGCCGCTCACCGGACTGTATACATCAGATACCGCTTTCACAGATTCCACATCAGCAAATACCTCGCCGGCAATTACCTCATCTCCCTCTTCCGGAAGATTGACAAACACCAGACCCCCCAGCTCTGACTGGGCGTAATCAGTAAGGCCCACCAAAACTGTCGTCTCGTCTTCAAATCTGATCCACTCATGAGATTTCGTATACTGATATCCTTCCAAAACTTTCATGTTTTTCCTCCTGCTTTCTATTATTTTCAATATCTTCTATATAAAAGGTTGTTGTTTGCACCATATCTGCGAATCATCCCTTTTTCTGCCCTTTCTTGTAAAATGGCAGTTTAACGACCTCCGCGTCCACCATGCGTCCTCGCACAGACACCTGAAGAGAGACGCCGGCTGCCGCATATCCCTTCTCGATCAAGGCCATTCCCACAGGATAGCCAAGATACGGGCCAAAAGTTCCTGAAGTGGTGTGACCTACCACTTTTCCTTCTTTTAAGACGTCCATATGTTCCCGGATGATGCCGCGGCCCGTCACCTTAAGACCGACGCGCGTACGCCCGGACTTTTCTTTTGCCTCGATCCCCTTCTTTCCGATGAAATCCTCTTTCTGCATTTTCACTGCAAATCCCAGGCCGGTTTCCAGAGGACTGACCGTATCATCCATCTCGTGGCCGTACAGCGGCATAGCCGCTTCCAGGCGCAGGGTGTCTCTGGCTCCCAGACCGCAGGGAAGAATCCCTTCCTCTTTTCCTGCTTCCATGATGGCGTCCCACATTTTCGGCGCGTCCCCATTGGAGAGATAGATTTCGTACCCGCTTTCTCCAGTATACCCGGTCTGGGAGATCATACAGTTTATGCCGGCTACCTTCGCATGAAAAACAGCATGATAATATTTTTCCGGTATACAATCTTCCACAGCCAGCTTCCGTAAGATTTCTCTGCTCTTTGGTCCTTGCAGAGCCAACTGAGATATTTCGTCAGAAATATCTTTGAGCACGACTTTTCCTTCCATATGTTTGCACATCCACCGGTAATCTTTTTCCCTGTTCGCCGCGTTGACTACGATAAAATACTGATTATCCTTATATTTATATACAATCAGATCGTCCACGGTACCTCCCTCATCGTTGCACATGGGACTGTATCTGGCCTGTCCATCCGTCATATTAGTAAAATCATTAGTGAGAAGTCTGTTCAAAAAAGCCAGGGCGTCCTCCCCCTCACAGGTGATTTCTCCCATATGGGACACATCAAACAGACCGGCCTTTTCACGAACTGCCATATGTTCATTAATTACTCCCGCCTCGTACTGCACCGGGAGCAGATATCCTCCAAAGGATACGATTTTTCCTCCATATTTTAAATGAGTGTCATATAACGGTGTCTTTCGTTCCATACATCCGCCTCCAATTCTTTGAACCTGTCTGCCCTTTACAGACAAAACTTTATATTTCTCCGGTCGCGCCGTCGGGTTCACCCCTCATAAACAGGATGACTGCCGCACAACATTCCGACTCTCTCTCTGATCTTATCCTGATTTCCTTCAAACTCTGTGGCCGCCAGTTTCAAAAGTCGTCCGACTTCTTCCATATCTTTTTCCACAAAACCCCTTGTGGTCACCGCCGGCGTACCAATCCGAACGCCGCTTGTCACAAAAGGACTCTGCGGATCATTGGGAACCGCATTTTTATTTAGGGTAATATAAACCTCATCACATCGATTCTGCATTTCTTTTCCGGTCAGGTGCATATTTTGAAGGTCCACCAGCATCAAATGGTTATCGGTACCTCCGCTGATCAGCTGAAATCCCTCGCTGACCATGCAGTCAGCCAGAGCCCTGGCGTTTTTCACCACCTGCTTCTGATATTCTTTGAATTCCGGCTGCATCGCCTCTTTCAGACATACTGCCTTGGCGGCTATGATGTGCATCAGCGGTCCTCCCTGGCTGCCCGGGAAGACTGCTTTGTTTATGGCCTTGGCATGTTCTTCCTTACACATGATGATTCCACCCCTCGGACCCCGCAAAGTCTTGTGGGTCGTCGTGGTGACCACATCCGCATACGGAACAGGACTCTGATGCAGTCCCGCCGCCACCAGTCCGGCGATGTGGGCCATATCCACAAACAAGATTGCTCCCACTTCCCTGGCAATATCGGCAAAGATATCAAAACGGATTTCCCGCGGATAAGCGGAAGCGCCGGCGACGATCATTTTCGGATGATTTTTTATGGCCAGATCCCTGACCTTATCGTAATCAATTGTACCCGTTGTCTCACTTACATTGTATGGGACAAATTGGTACAGGATACCGGACATATTGACAGGACTTCCGTGGGTCAGATGACCTCCGTGAGCCAGATTCATCCCCATGACCGTGTCGCCCGGTTTTAAAAATGCCTGATACACAGCCACGTTCGCGTTAGCTCCGGAATGTGGCTGCACACAGGCATGTTCACAGCCAAACAATTCTTTTGTTCTGTCGATAGCCAATTGTTCCAGAACATCCACTTCCTCACAGCCTCCATAATATCGTTTTCCGGGATATCCTTCCGCATATTTATTGGTAGGCACGGTCCCCATACTAAGCATCACTGCCGGAGAAACAATATTTTCTGACGCGATCAACTCAATATTTCTTTGCTGTCTTTGATACTCTCTTTGCAGAACGCTTCCCACCTGCGGGTCACACTGCCGGATATACTCCATGATTTCTTTTATCATTACACACATCCTCCTTTGACACATTTTTTGCCCAAGACCCTGAATCCGGCTCGCGTTCTTTCGCGAGTTCTTATAATAAAAAAGAACAAAAACGCATCTTGCCGGCTGTCAGCCTGTATGCGCCTCTGTCCTTTTACCTGAAAGATTTCTGAATCAGAAAATACCTGTCGCAGGTCTGATCCCCTCTGCCTCTTCGGTACAAATTCAATTGTTCTCCAGAGTTTCGTCCGAATCTGATACTTTTACCTGAGAGTTTTCTGCCTTGCCCCTTCGGTGCCATATTTTATGGTCTCTCTCAGATTCTTCATCCGAATCATATGTCATAATATTTATTCTGTTATAAAAGTTCTCTTCTTAAAACAAAATCCTTTATCCCTATATGGAAATAAAGCTGATTTTATTCCCATGCTGTTCAATGATTTTTTTCAGATCATTAAACGCCAAGATCACCGTGGCGGTATTATCGTTGGGATGACATCCAAAGCGTTTTTCATTGATAAAATCACGATCGAACACCATTTCAACCTCCGCATTGGCATCGTTCAAAATACCGAAAGGAGACACTGCTCCCTTTTCCACACCCAGGTATTTTTTCAGTCTCCGTTCAGAACCAAAGCTCAAAGCCGTCGTTCCCAGCCGGCTCCTGAATCCTTTCAGATCTGCCCTCTTGTCTTTTTCCATGACAATCAAAAAATGTCTTTTCCCTTTGGCGTCTCTCAAAAAAAGATTCTTGCATATGTTTCCCTGCTCTGTTATACCGAAAGCATCCATTTCTTCCATGGTATATACCGGCTCATGGTCAATCCACTCATAAGAAATCTTATGTTCGTTAAGATAATTTAATACTTTTTGCTTTCCATCTTCTTCCATTCTCAGGTACCTCCTTTCAGAAAAAAAGCGGTACAAAAGATTGTATACTCCTTTGTACCGCTCTCAATTTCTGGGGTCATCATAACAATTCCAAAAAACTCTGTCAAGTTATTACACTTTACAATTAAGAAACTTTTCCCGGTTTGATTTTCATTCCAGGAAACTTTTTTTGATTTTTTCTCTTTTTTCCATATTTTTTTAATCATCATCATCAATTTCGCTGATTTTTTTCCTTTTAAAGAAACCGTCTTTACATTTGAATATTTATCTTTTATAGTTATGCAATAAGTTACTTTGAATACTTTTTGACTGACGGAAGAAGAGAGGAGACATCTATGGATAATATTTCAGTTTACGTTGGCCAGCAAATTAAATTTTTCAGAAAGCTGAATTCTCTTTCCATCGGCGAACTGGCCGATCTGGTTCACAAAAGTAAATCCACCCTTTCCAAATATGAAAATGGTTTAATCACAATCGACATTCAGACTCTGGAGGACATCTGTTGTGCGCTCCATGTGAACATCCAGGAAATGTTTACTTATAAGAAACAGGAAGAAAAGCCGGCACTTTCTGTACATAACCGGATTTTTTCCAAGAATAAATTATATATCTATTACTATGATGGAAGAAAAAAGAACATTGTCAAATCTTATATGACCATTCAGAATAATAATTCACAGAATGTGGTGAGCTGCACCTTTTACATGGACATTCCTTCTTTTGAAGAATACGACCAGTGCGCATTTTACTATATCGGAAAAATAGATTCTTTTGATCTGGTCACTTACTGCACCCTGATCAATCAGGTCAATCCCATGGAACGACTTGGTATGTGTTTTTTGAATCCTTTTCATCATGATGTCAAGTCCTGGGGGATCATGTTCGGCATCAGCTACCGGCCCATCGCCCCTTTTGCCTTAAAATTCCTCATCTCCACTTCTCCATTGAATGAAAATGAACTGTTGGAGGAAAATCTCATGATCACCCAAGATGAAATCAAAATTATGAAACAAATGAATATGATGCTGTTAAATCAATAACTGTCCGAAGAGGTTTCCTCCAGCATCTCTTTGATATTTTTTCCCGTCGGCGTCGCCGCCAGACCGCCTTTGGCAGTCTCTCTCAGCTCTTCCGGAAGGGCGCGTCCCACCTGGCGCATGGCGTCAAAAACCTCATCGGACGGAATACGGCTTTTGATACCTGCAAGGACCATATCCGCCGATGTAAGAGCATTGACCGCCCCGATGACATTCCTTTTTATACAGGGCACTTCCACCAGGCCTGCCACCGGGTCGCACACAAGACCCAGTAATCCTTTCATAGCCAGAGCCGCTCCATGGGAAATCATTTCGCCGTTACCACCCATCAGATAAACAGCGGCTCCGGCAGCCATGGATGAAGCCGCGCCAATCTCTGCCTGGCACCCGCCGGCAGCCCCGGCCAGCGTTGCCTTCCGGGCGATCACTCCCCCGATGCCCGCCGCCACAAACAACGCCTCAATAATTTTTTCTTCCGGTATATTCTTTTTCTCCTCCATGGTCAGAAGCACTGCGGAAAGAACTCCGCAGGAACCCGCCGTGGGTGCTGCCACGATCCGCCGCATGCAGGCGTTTGACTCGCCCATCTTCAGGGCTTTTTCCATCACACAGCCGACAAAATCTCCGCAGAGCAGCTTTTTTTCTTCTCTTGCCTTTGCCATTTTTTCTCCGTCGGCTCCGGCCAGACCGCTGTGGGAACGGAGAGATGCGTCGTAGTTGTCGTCCGCCTGTTTCATTTCCCGGTACATCGCTTTCATCTGTTCCGAAATCTCTTCCGGAGAGATTTTCTGCTCTTCACTTTCCTCATCCCGAATGAGCTCCCAGAATGCTTTTCCGGTTTCTTTTTCCAAATCTATGATTTCCTGTACTGTCTGATACATGTCATTCCTCCTCTTCCAGACTGAGATAGGTAACTTTTAAAACTCCATCCAGATGCCTAAGCCATCGGATAGATTCCTCTGTAATCTCCTGATCGCATTCCATGATCATCACCGCGTTTCCGCCCCGGTGCGCCCGGTAAAGCTGCATTGCCGCAATATTCACCGATTTATGCGCCAGCATGGAAGCTACCTCCGCCACATGTCCCGGCTGGTCAAGATTATGAACGACCAGCGTCGGATACTCTCCGGAGAAATTCGCCGGAAGCCCGTCGATTTCCGTAATCCGGATGGCGCCTCCTCCCACGGAGGCCGCCGTCACCTCCAATTCTCTTTTCCCGCCGTACAGATGCATCCGCACAGAATTCGGATGCACGTCCCCAAGGTCGGCCGACTCCAGAGAAAATTCTAGTCCCGCTTCCTTGGCGTAATGGAAACTATCCGGTATGCGGATATCGTCCACATCAAAGCCCAGCAACCCCGCCACCAGCGCTTTATCCGTTCCATGACCCTTCCCGGTTGCATAAAAAGACCCGTGACAGTATATTTCTACTTTTTCTATCGGCTCTCCGAACAATTTACCGATGACATTTCCGATCTTTACCGCTCCCGCCGTGTGAGAGCTGGAAGGTCCGACCATCACCGGTCCGATGATATCTGATAAATTCACAGTAAAACCGCCTCCTTAAAACAAAAAAAGGCAATACAAGATACCTCTTTGTACTGCCTTTGTGATACGTTGCCATCATAACAGAGGAAATATTTTTTGTCAAACGGCATTTCCTGTTCTTCCTTTTCATACATTTTCACCCGGAGAAACATATTCCCGGAAAAAGTCGGCGGCATCCGACAAAATCCCGGTGGGGACTCCCCTCCGTTTCCTGAAAAGAGAATAAAAAAATCATAAAGTTTTTCAAAAACAGCAAAAATTTCTTGACATATCCACTGTATTAATGTATTAAAACACGAATGGATTGCCATATCCAGACTGCTTGTGATCATCCACGGCTTCATTCTCATATTTGCCGTCCTGTCCCGCATCCTCTTTGAAATGGGCAGCGGCCTGAACGTGGTAATGGCCGATGGCGCCGACAATATTCTGGCAGTCATCGCCTTTCTGATGATCTTTGCCATTATATTATTCATCTTCTGCGCCGCCATTTTTACTTCAGTATACAGATTCTTTCCACCGTCGTCCTTGCGGTCACCGGTCTCGGTTTCTCCGTCGGTTCCATGGACTCAAGCACCGCAGAAATGACCGGCGCACAGGCTTCTCCATATATGATAGGCATCCTGACGCCGATGTTCCTGGTGAGCGTGATTCTCGAGATTGTCGCCATAGTTGCATTCTTCTTTGTGACAAAGTACATTATTACGAAGAAATTGAATCTGGAGTAAGTGTAAATCGCACGGAGATGAGCAGAACGTCGCCTGGCAGTAACGATATTTTTACAACAATGAAATAATTATAGAAGAAATCCCTGCAGAGATTCAATGCATTTAAACTACTGCAGGGATTTTTATTGCATTATTTTCTATTTACGCCAGCTGTCCTTTCGCCAGTTCCACGGCTTTTGCCAAGGCATCCCGAATGCCTGCCGGGTTCTTTCCGCCAGCCTGGGCCATGTTCGGACGTCCGCCGCCGCCACCGCCAACAAGGGTTGCGGCCTCTTTGATGATCTTGCCGGCATGGGCGCCTGCTTTCACCGCGTCATCGGTGGCTGTGACAATGAGGTTCACTTTGCCGCCCATGTCGGAGGCGAGAACCACGACGCCGCTGCCGATTTTTACTTTCAGGTCGTCGCCCAGAGTACGGAGGGCGTTCATGTCCACGTCTTTGACGGATACCGGAAGTACTTTAAATGCGCCGGCTTCCTCCACCTGGCTCATGACGTCCGCCACTTCGCTCTTGGCAATCTGGTCTTTTAATTTCTCATTTTCAGAGGAAAGGGCTTTTACTTCGTCAAGAAGGGCATGAATCCGCTCTGTGAGCTTATGCGGATCTGCCTTGGCTGCTTTTGCTGCCTCCAAAAGCATTTGTTCCTCATTTTGATAATATTTTAATACATTATTGCCGGTGATGGCTTCGATGCGGCGCATGCCGGCTGCCACACCAGTCTCGGAAATAATCTTAAAGGTCTTGATGTCGCCGGTGTTGGACACATGGGTACCTGCACAGAACTCCTTGGAAAAATCGCCCATGCTGACCACGCGCACTTTCTCACCGTATTTTTCACCAAAAAGCGCCATGGCTCCGGTCTTCTTTGCCTCATCCACAGTCATGATCTGTGTCTCAACCGGAAGCTGTGCGGCAATCTCTTTATTGACGATCTCTTCCACCTGAGCGATTTCTTCCGGCGTCATAGCCTGGAAGTGGGAGAAGTCAAAACGCAGACGGTCTTTATCGTTGTAGGAACCTGCCTGTTCCACATGGCTTCCCAGCACGGTACGCAACGCTTTCTGTAAAAGATGAGTAGCGCTGTGGTTCTTTCTGGTGTCATTTCTCTGCTCCGTATTGATGGAAAGAGTTACCACGTCGCCGATCTTAAACATGCCCTTTGTCACGCGGCCGATATGCCCCACCTTATCGCCAAGCATCTTCACGGTATCTTCCACCACAAACTCCCCGTCTTTACAGCGGATCACTCCGGTGTCGGCGTGCTGTCCACCGCCGGTGGCGTAAAATGGAGTCTCTTCCACGAAGATGGTTCCCACCTGTCCATCGGTGAGGGCTTCTGTAATCTCTGTATCGGTGGTCATGACTGTAATCTTAGAATCATATTCGTCATGATTATAGCCCACAAAGGTGGTGGTGACGGACGGGTCGATGGACTCGTAGACGGTCACGTCCGCGCCCATGTAGTTGGTTGTTTTTCTGGCCTTTCTCGCCTTTACCCGCTGCTCTTCCATGCATGCTTTGAAACCTTCCTCGTCGATGGTGTACCCTTTCTCGCCGAGAATCTCCTGAGTCAGATCCAGAGGGAATCCGTAGGTATCATATAACTTAAACGCTTCCTCACCGGAAAGCTCTGTCTTGCCGCTCTCTTTCAATTCTTTTTCCAGTTCATTCAAAATGCTCAGTCCCTGGTCGATGGTCTTGCTGAACTTGCTCTCTTCCTGGGTCAGCACGTTGAAAATGAACTCCTTCTTCTCTTCCAATTCCGGATAACCGTCCCTGGAACCTTCGATAACCGTCTTGCTGAGTTCTGCCAGGAACTGTCCGTCAATGCCGAGAATCTTTCCGTGGCGGGCCGCCCGGCGGATAATCCGGCGGAGCACATAGCCGCGTCCCTCATTGCTCGGCATGATACCGTCAGAAATCATAAAGGTGGCGGAACGGATGTGATCGGTAATCAGACGGATGGAGATATCGTCCTCTTCTTTTTCTTTGTAGGTCTTTCTCGCCATCTCACAGACCTTGTCCCGCAGAGAACGGATGGTATCCACATCAAAGATGGAATCCACATCCTGCACAACCACAGCCAGTCGCTCCAGACCCATACCGGTATCGATATTCTTCTGATCCAGAAGAGTATAATTGTTATGGCCGTCATTTTCAAACTGAGTAAATACATTATTCCAAACTTCCATGTACCGGTCACAGTCACAGCCTACGGTGCAGGTCTCTTTTCCACAGCCGTATTCCTCTCCGCGGTCATAGTAAATCTCGGAACACGGACCGCAAGGACCTGCGCCATGCTCCCAGAAGTTATCTTCTTTACCGAACTTATAAATGCGCTCCGGCGCGATGCCAATCTCATCTCTCCAGATGGCGAACGCCTCGTCATCCTCCAAATATACGGACGGATACAGTCGATCCGGATCCAGTCCCACCACCTCGGTGAGAAACTCCCAGGACCAGTGGATGGCCTCCTTCTTAAAATAATCTCCAAAAGAGAAGTTGCCGAGCATCTCAAAAAATGTACCGTGGCGGGCAGTCTTACCCACATTCTCAATATCACCGGTACGGATACATTTCTGACAGGTGGCCACTCGTCTCCTCGGCGGAATCTCCTGTCCGGTAAAGTATGGCTTTAACGGAGCCATACCTGCGTTGATCAAAAGCAAACTATTATCATTATGCGGAACGAGAGAGAAACTCTTCATCACCAAATGTCCCTTGCTCTCAAAATAGTCAAGAAACATTTTCCGCAGTTCATTTACACCATACTTCTTCAATGTCTTATCCTCCTACTATTACAATATATCCCCAAATGCAGGGTAAAGGGTGCTGAAGAAAACAAGATCTTATTTGTTTCCTTCAGCACCCGCAATAATTTCTGGGACTACCAGACAGTCTTATCAGCCTTCTGCCTGTCTTTTCTTTCTTTCCAAAAGCTTCTTTCCTGCAAAGATTCCAAGTCCGGCAATGGCGATATAATAAACTGCCATCAATACATACTGTACAAATGCTCCAAATACTGCTGCCATATCAAAATCCTCTTTACATTACTATGCCCGTGTACGGTATCGCCCACATCTTGCATGACGAATGATATCATACACCAGTATTCAGAGTTATATACAATTATAGCATAATCGGGGAAAATGTGTAAATATATTTTTGTGATTTCTGCTCCTGTTCTACTCCTGTTGCTTTCAAAATAGTAAACGTCTATTATTTATAAAAAACGGCGGGATTTTTTCCCGCTGTTTTTCATCAATGTTTATTGATTCTTTTATTTGATTTTCGCTTTGTCGGAAACAGATTTCTTATATTCTACCGTATTGTTTCCGGTTACTTTATAAGTCATTTCCTCATCGGCGGAGCCGGTATAGTTTCCTGTCCCTGTTATGATTACTTTCGCTTCTCCGACATTTATATTATCTTCATAAGAAACCGTATAATCGCTTTCATCGATCACGGAACCATTTATTTGAACAGACTGAACCTCCTTGGTGATTCCCAACGCGGTGATAAGGATGTTCGTAGTTCCTGCTTTCACCCCTTTTACCATTATGACAACAAATCTTCAGGCCCCCAATACATGCCCTAATACAACGCCCGTGGATTTCTCTCTTCCGGCGCGAAGCCTGCGTCCTGCAGCGCCTGGATGATGCTCCGCTTGTGTTCCTCGCCGAAGGCTTCCATGGTGATGATCAGTTCCACGGAGCTGTTTCGGTTGACGCTGATAAACTGGTTGTGTTCCAGCTTAATAACGTTGCCGTTGGCGTCGGCGATGACTCCAGATACTTTATTGAGCTGTCCCGGCACGTCCGGCAACCGTACAGAAACCGTAAAGATTCTGGAACGCTGGATAAGACCGTTTTGTACCACGGAGGACAGGGTGATGATATCCATGTTGCCGCCGCTTAAAATAGAAACCACTTTTTTATTCTCCGCCGGGAGATGCTTTAAGGCTGCCACCGTGAGCAGGCCGGAGTTCTCCACCAGCAGCTTGTGGTTCTCCAGTACATCCAGGAAGGCGACGATCAGCTCATCGTCCTCGATGGTGATGATATCGTCCAGGTTCTCCTGCAGGTATGGGAAAATGTTCTCTCCCGGCGTCTTTACGGCAGTACCATCGGCGATGGTATCCACTTTATCGAGGGTGGTCACACTGCCTTCTCTGAGGGATACTTGCAGGCAGTTGGCGCCTGCCGGCTCCACGCCGATGACATGAATCTTCGGATTGAGCATTTTGGCTAGGGTGGACACGCCGGTGGCGAGACCGCCGCCGCCCACCGGAACCAGGATGGTGTCCACCGTCGGCAGTTCTTTTACGATTTCCATGGCGATGGAGCCCTGCCCTGTGGCCACGTCCAGATCGTCGAAAGGATGTACGAAGGTGTAGCCATGTTCCGCTGCCAGCTCCAGCGCCTTGTCGCAGGCTTCGTCATAAACATTGCCATGAAGGATCACTTCCGCGCCAAGGCTTTTGGTGCGATTTACTTTTAAGAGCGGTGTGGAAACCGGCATCACGATGGTGGCCGGCACGCCGAACTTTCTTGCCGCATAGGCCACACCCTGGGCGTGGTTGCCTGCGGAGGCGGTAATGAGACCTTTCTGCTTCTCCTCCGCGCTCATGGTGCTGATTTTATAGTAAGCGCCGCGGATCTTGTAGGCGCCGGTAAGCTGGAGGTTCTCCGGCTTTAAATATACTCTGTTGCCTGTCGTCTGTGAAAAAAAGTCGCTCTGAATAAGATTGGTAGGCAGGACAACTTCCTGCACCCGCTCATAGGCTTCTTCAAATTTATCAAGGGTTAACTGATTCATTCTTCTTCCTCCTCGGTCTTTTCAAATAATGCATTCACAAATGAATCGGAGTCAAACTTCTGTAAGTCTTCGATATGTTCGCCGATGCCGATATATTTCACCGGAATACCCATCTCCGCCTGAATGGCGATGGCGATGCCTCCCTTAGCGGTTCCATCCAGCTTGGTAAGGACGATGCCGGAGATATCAGTCACCTCTTTAAACTGTCTCGCCTGCACCAGCGCGTTCTGTCCGGTGGTTCCGTCCAGAACGATGAGTGTCTCCAGATATGCTTCCGGGGACTCCCGCTCGATAACCCGGCGGATTTTGGACAACTCGTTCATAAGATTCTTCTTGTTGTGAAGGCGTCCTGCCGTGTCGCAGAGCAGCACGTCGGCGTTTCTTGATTTGGCTGCCTGGCAGGCGTCGTATACAACGGCTGCCGGGTCGGAACCTTCCTGCTGAGCGATGATATCCACGCCCGCCCGGTGTGCCCACTCGGTAAGCTGCTCGATGGCCGCTGCCCGGAACGTATCGGCCGCCGCCATGATGACCTTCTTGTTCTGCGCTTTTAACTGGGCGGCCAGCTTTCCGATGGTCGTGGTCTTTCCGACACCGTTGACACCGATGACCAACACCACCGAAGTCCGGTTTTCATACTCATAGGCGGTCTCGTCCACAGCCATCTGCTCTTTGATAATATCGATGAGAAGTTGACGGCATTCCGCCGGCTCCTTGATCTTTTCTTCTTTTACTCTTTCCTGAAGATTCTCAATGATGTTCATGGTCGTATCCACGCCCAGGTCTCCCATGATTAAAATCTCCTCCAGCTCCTCGTAGAAATCGTCGTCGATTTTTGAAAAGCCGCTGAAAATCGCGTCAATCCCCGAGGCAATATTCTTTCTTGTCTTGGTCAGTCCGCTGACCAGACGACTGAAAAATCTTTTTTTCTCTCCCATTTTTATTTCCCTCGTTTTTATTTCCGGTTCCACGCATCATACCCTATCCTCTGTTTCACGCATCAGCGGATATTCTTTCCTATTCACTTTTGTTACGCATCACCGGATACTCTTTCCTATTCACTTTTGTTATGCATCCAGTTGTTTGTCGATGAGGTCCACAGAAATCAGCATGGACACGCCCTTTTCCTGCATGGTGATGCCGTAAAGGGCTTCCGCCGCATTCATGGTTCCTCTCCGGTGGGTGATGACAATAAACTGGGTATCGGCGGACAATTTCTTGAGATATCTGGAAAAACGGACGATATTGGCGTCGTCCAGCGCCGCCTCAATCTCGTCCAGAAGACAAAACGGCGACGGTTTCAGCTTCTGGATGGCAAACAGAAGAGCGATGGCCGTGAGCGCCCGCTCTCCTCCGGATAAAAGCATGATATTTTGCAGCTTTTTGCCCGGAGGCTGCGCCACAATGCGGATACCGCACTCCAGCATATTGTCGTCATCCATCAGTTCCAGATCCGCGGTACCGCCCTCGAACAAATCCTGAAAGACAGTGGTAAACATTTCCCGTATCTCGGCAAACTTCTCCGTAAACTGCTCCCGCATGGCGGTATTTAATTCGTCAATCATAGTCATTAGCTTTTCTTCCGCTTCTTTTATGTCATCGTACTGTCCCCGCAGGAACTCGTATCGCTCTCCCACCGTCTTGTACTCTTCAATGGCGCCCACATTGACATTACCAAGTTGCTTAATCTGCCGGGTAATTTCCTTTTTCTCCCGGCGGTACTGCGCCGCGCTGTCCACAGTGATATCCTGACGTTTCAATTCCAGCGCATAATTATAAGTAAGCTCATACTGCTCCCACATGTAATCCGCTCGGCTCTCCTGTTCACTTTCCAGCTTTTCTCTCCGGGCTTCAAGACGGGCGTTCTCCTTTTCCAGAAGGAGCATCCGGTCATTCTGTTCCTCCAATTCTTTAAAGATCACCGTATGTTTTCCGGCCACCGTTCGCTGCTCTTCTTTCAACGCATCCAGCCGGCCGGTAATCTCCCGAATCAACGTGGCGAGTTCCTCCATCTGCCCGGCAATCTCCTGCCGTTTCTGCCCGGCTTCCTCATTCTGCCGCAGCAGCTCTTTTTTTTGCTGCTGATTTCTTTCCAGACTGCGCTCGCAGCCAAGAATTTCTTCTTGTAACCGCCGGCAGTCGGACTCATAGAATTCCATCTGCTGTTTTGCCTTGGAAATGTGAAGAATCAACTGGTTCTCCTTCCCCTCTATCTCACGGATGCTATCTTCCAGAGCAGAAAGTTCCTTTTCCAGTCGGTCCATGGCGTCATTATTTTTCTCATGAATCTTCTCATGACTTAGCTGGCTCTCCGCCAGCACTTCTTTCTGCGCCTGGATTTCCAAAAGCTGCTTCTTCAAAGAAACATGTTCCTCTTTCAATGTCTCGATATTCTTTTTCAGCTCTTTTTCCTTTTCCTGAAGATCCGGAATCTGATGCCCCAGGTCATGCAGCGCCAGTTGAAGGGACGTCACCGCTTCCTGCCTTTCTTCCAGGCTGTTCTTGTTTTGCTCCTTTTCCTTCCCGATATCTGACAGCTTCTGTCTAATCTGCCCGCAGGCGTCTTCCGCCTGCTTCATTCGCTCCCGGCTCTCTTCCATCTCTCTTTTTCTTCCCAGAAGATTACCGGAATGGCGGTAGGCTCCTCCGGTGATGGAACCGCCGGGATTTAACAGTTCCCCGCCGATGGTCACTACCCGGAGACTGTAATTGTTCCTCTTTGATAATAAAAGAGCGTTTTCAATGGTATCCACCACTATGGTACGCCCAAGAAGGAACTGCACCAGCGGTTCAAAGCGAGCGTCCACACTCACCAGATCGCTGGCAATTCCGATGACCCCTTCTTCTTCCAGGATAAAAGGATGGATACTGCTGTTTCTCCGTCGGATATTGGTCAAAGGCAGAAAGGTCGCTCGGCCGAACCGGTTCTGTTTTAAGAAGGCAATCATCTTTTTTGCCACCTGATCGTCCTCGGTAACCACATTTTGCAGAGATCCTCCCAGCGCGATCTCAATGGCCGTCTCGTATTTTTTGTCAAGCTCCATGACGTCGGCCACCACACCGATGATGCCGGGATTATTTTTCTTCTGCTCCATGATGTGTTTGATGGACTGATTATATCCCTCGTAGCGCTCTGTGATGCCCGCCAAAGTCTCATAACGGGAACGGGCCCGGAGGAAATCTTGATTCTCCTGCTCCAAAGCGGTTTCGAGACGACTCTCTTCCCCAGAAAGCATCCGGTCTTTTTCCCGGGTCTCCTCCAGAATCTTTAAGGCATCGTCGTATTTTTGCTGGGTCTCTTTCAGCCGTTCTTCCAGACGGGCATTTTTCTCATTATATTCTTTCAAATCCGATTGCAGGGTGATGAGCCGGCTGTTGTACTCCGCATTGCGAATCTGAAGCTGTTCTTCCATGGTATCATAGCGGCTCAGCTTTTCCTTGGTGTCGAGCTGGTCGTCCATCATGGAAAATAACGCATCTTTTTTTATAGACAGTTTTTCAGCGACCAGCTTCTTCTCTTCCGTCTGCTTATCCTTTTCCTGGCCCAGACGTTCTTTTTCCGCCTCCAGACCCGACAGTCGCTCCTGCTCTGACGCCAGCTTTTCCTGCTGTTCCTTTTTTTTTGCCGTTTTGAATTCCTTTTCCTCTAGATTCTGGCGGATAATTTCCTCATAATGGGCGATCATCCGCCCGTTGGACTCTATCTTATGACGAAGCAGCAGATTCTGACTGTCCAGCTCTTCTTTTCTGGAAGAAATGCGCTCTTTTTCCGTCTCCGTTTCTTCGATTTTGGCCAGAAGATCCTCTGACTCCTGTTGGAGCAAGATATTTTTCTCCTTAATCCGGTCATGGGTCTTCCTGGTCTCTTCCAGATCTTTTCCGACAATCTCCTGCCGGCTCCGGTTCTCTTTTAATTCGCTCCCGGCATTTTCATAATCATAAAGAAAGAGATGGATGTCCAGATCCTTCTCCCTATCTCTCAACTTCAGATATTCCTTCGCTGTCCGGCTCTGTTCTTCCAGCGGGCCGACCCGTTCCTCTAGTTCTTTTAAAACATCCGTCACACGCTCCAGGTTCTGTCTTTCCTGCTCCAGAGACTTCTCCGTCACGGAACGATTCTTTTTATACTTGGCAATACCGGCAGCTTCATCAAAAAGCTCTCGGCTGTCTTCAATCTTTCCGCTCAGAATCTTCTCCACCTGACCCTGCCCGATGATGGAATACCCTTCTTTTCCGATACCAGTATCATAAAAGATCTCCACGATGTCTCTTCTTCGGCAGGCTGCGCCGTTAATCAGATACTCACTCTCGCCGGAGCGGTACACTCTTCTCGCCACCTTCACCTCATCATAATCCAGGGCGATCTTCCTGTCATGGTTATCAAAGACAATCGCCACATAAGCGAATCCCAGCGGTCTGCGGTTCTCCGTCCCCGAGAAAATGACATCTTCCATCTTGGAACCGCGGAGCTGCCTGGCGCTCTGCTCCCCTAAAACCCAACGCACCGCGTCGCCGATATTGCTTTTACCGCTGCCGTTGGGTCCCACGATTCCTGTAATTCCATGGGGAAACTCGAAAACAATCTTATTGGCAAAGGACTTAAATCCATTAATCTCTATATTTTTCAAATACATTGATGCACCTGCCTGCTGCCATACTTTACTGTCTCTGCTGTTTCTTTAAAAGAAGGATGGTCTGGTAGGCCGCCACCTGCTCCGCCCCCTTCTTTGTCTTACCCACACCGGAGGCGTACACTTTCTCCCCGATATGAGTCTCCACAGTGAATTCCTTATTATGGTCAGGGCCGGTCTCCCGCACCAGCTTGTAATAAAGCTGTCCGTTTCCCCCGGACTGCACCATCTCCTGTAAGATTGTCTTGGCGTCATAAAACAAAGACTTATCCTCCACATCCTTCAACAACTGATTGCGGATAAAATTCCCCGCCGCCTTGATGCCACCATCCAGATAAATGGCGCCAATCAGCGCCTCATAAGCGTCGGAGAGAATAGAATCCCTTTCCCTTCCTCCGGTCAGATCCTCCCCTTTACTTAAAAGAAGATAATTGCCTAAAGACACATCTCTGGCACAGATGGCCAGGGTATATTCGCAGACCAGACTGGAACGTAGCTTAGTGAGCTTTCCTTCCGCGTAGGACGGATACTGACGGAACAGATAGTCAGAGACCGTCACTTCCAAAACCGCGTCTCCCAGGAATTCCAGACGCTCGTTATTCTCTTTTTTTCTGCCTTTATGCTCATTGGCGTAAGAACTGTGCGTCACGGCCAGCAGCAGTTTATTCTTATCTGCAAATGTATAGCCGATTTTTTGCTCCAGCTCCGCTAATTTTACAGGCTTCATTCTATGCCTCCTTATCTCGCTCTCTCTCCGGCCTCTTCTTTTGCCGGGGCGAGATATTCCATAATTCTTTCATTAATTCTTGCTTCCTTGAAGGAAACGCACTGTAAAATGGCTGTCTTTGTCTCCTTGGCCGTGGAGCTTCCGTGAATCTTTACCACCAGACCTTTCAGACCGAGGAGCGGCGCGCCGCCATGCTCGGAAGCATCAAAGATTTTTAACGTCTTTTTCAGTGACGGTTTCGCCAGAAGACCGCCGATTTTACCCATCAGCGAAGACATCATTCCCTTCTTTACCACAGAAATCATGGTCTTCGCCAGACCTTCTTCCAGCTTCAGGATGACATTTCCCACAAAAGCCTCCGTGACGATGATGTCCACATCTCCTTTTGGGATGTCTCTCGCCTCAATGCTTCCCACAAAGTTAATGCCCGGGCATTCCTTCAAAAGAGGGTAGGTCTCTTTTACGAGAGCATTACCCTTCGCTTCCTCAGCGCCGATATTGACGATGGCAACCTTTGGATTCGGGATTCCCACCACATGTTCCATGTAGACGGAACCCATCTGCGCGAACTGCACCAGATGTTCCGGACGGGCGTCCACGTTGGCGCCGCAGTCGATGAGCAGGGAGATTCCTTTCTCCGTCGGCACAATAGGAGCCAGCGGCGCCCGCTTCACGCCTTTACATTTGCCGACAATCACCTGTCCGCCCACAAGGATAGCTCCGGAACTTCCTGCGGAAACCACCGCGTCACATTCTCCGCTTTTCACCGCCTTCAACGCAACCACCAGGGAAGAATCTTTCTTTTTCTTAATAGCCGCCGCCGGAGACTCATCGCAGCTAATCTCCTCGGTGGTATGGATAATCTTTATCTGTTCGTCATAATAGGTGTATTTTTCAAGCTCCGCTTCAACTCTATCTTTATCTCCAAATAACTGAACCTGAATATCCTCTCTCTCATTGACTGCGTTTACCGCACCCTTTACAATCTCTCCCGGCGCGTTATCACCGCCCATGGCGTCCAGCGCAACTACTGTACTGAAACTCATAAAAACTCCTTTCTTACCTCTTGCAAAAAATATTTGACGACTGCCTGCTATATTTCCTGCTTTCACTGCGTCTGCCCCAGGCAGAGGTTTACAAGTCCCGGAAACTTTATTCCTCAAACAAATATCTGTCTACCTGCTCGTCGTCACGCACTTGTTTACGGAATAAAGTTTTCGGGAATCTCACGCCATCATAGCATATTTTCCACCCTTTGTAAATGTCGCCTTCGCCAATTTCCCGTAAAGTAAAAATATGCCGCCTGCCCTGCAAGATGTCTTTTTACAGGGCAGGCGGCTGTCTGCCATTTCCGTTTGTCAGTATCACTGTTCATACTGTCTCCGTATCGCTATTACTCGTTTTCAGCACTAATAATAAACTCTGCTCTCAAAAACCATGGTAATCTTTCCGTTTTCACACACAAACTTTGCCACGGCACAATTTTGATTGAAGGTAGTCTTTTTAAAATCTTTCAGCGGTCTGTCATTTAATTGTAAAATAAAACTTCTGATCGCATTGACATGACTTGCCACAAGCACGCTGTTTCGCTTTCCTTCCAGAGGAGTCAGAACTTCATCAATAAATGATTTCGTCCTTTTATTGACATCCCGAAAACTTTCTCCTCCTTTTGCTCCCCGGTAATGTTCCGGGTCATCAAAATATCTCTGCTTGCGGGTGTAGGCGGGATTGCCAAAAATCCGGTACTTATATCTTCCTTCATCTGCACCAAAGCCAATCTCTTTCAGGAGTTCATCCAATATAATCGGAATGTCTCTGTCTCCTCTGACAATGCGGGCAGTCAGATATGCTCTCTCCAGAGGGCTTGAATATATCACATCGAAGGGGATATCTTTCATTCCCTCCGCCGTCAGTCTGGCCTGCTCAATACCTTTTTCCGATAATTTTGTATTTCTTTGCCCCTGTATCCGCCCAAGGGTGTTCCACTTGGTCTCCCCGTGTCTTAAAAAATAAATATCCATGGTACTTTATCCCCTTGATTCTTCTGTATGCTCTATGACTATACATGCCATCGGCTATGCTCATGCTATGATTTTCTCTGCCAGCCTGTCGTCCACGATCAGTACATCCGCCAGTCTCCCCTTCAAAGCCGCCTTCATGGTGTCTGCTTTCTGAATCCCGGAAACCACCAGGATCTTACACGGAATTCGGCGGTAATCCTCCAGAGAAATGGATAGCGTCCGGTCTTTATAAGGCGTGTCGCACTCTTCCCCGTTTTTATCAATAAAACGCAGCACCACATCGCCGTAGGCTTCTTTTTCTCTCAGAATCGCCTTTCCCTCTTCATCCAGATAATTAGTGGTTGCCAGCGGAGAATCAAAAGCGGGGTACAAAGATCCGATTCCGCTGACGGCGATAGTTATGTTTTTCAAAAGTTCTTCGATATTTCTCATCTCCGGAGAGCCCATATTTTTCATTAGTTCCTCGTTGGATGCAAAGAGCCCGCTTTCCCGGATGGAAATATTTCTTCCTCCGAACGCCATGGCCGCCCGGCGTACCAGTGCCTCCACTTCAAACTTTTTGTTACATTTTTCGATATTTCCGTGCATGGTGACAAATCTCGCGTTCACTTTCCGGCAGGGATTAAGATACTGTATGAGATGATGCATTGTTCCTCCCCAGGCAAATCCCAGAATATCCCCTTCGCTGATGACCCGCTGCAAATATCTGGCGCCTTCCATTGCCACCTGTTTCTTTATTCCAACGTCGTTGTCTTCCTCTGATGCGGGAACCACCACAACGTATTTTAAGCCGTATTTGTTTTTGATGGCTTCTTCTTTCTGATGACAGCTTAAATACGGCTCTGTAATACTGAATTGTACAATTTTTTCCTCACGCGCTCTTTTCAGCAGTCTGGACAGTGTAGAGTGAGATAAACTAAAGTCCTTGGCGATTTCCGCCCTGGACTTTCCTTCAATATAATATTGATAGGCGACTGCCCCAACAATACAGTTTGACTGGTTATATACTTCACTCTTCATTTTATAACACCCTTCCTGATATACATTTTCTGTCAACTTCATGTCTGCACAGAGGGTCTTGTAAGGAAT